>NZ_JBICYR010000015.1:67853-141106 GCF_043201175.1 Streptomyces sp. NPDC048337 | reverse complement strand
GCCCCCGGCCCCCGCCGGGGCCGCCGCGGGGGGGGGGGGGGCCCGGGGGGGGGGTGTCGTCCGGGACGGGCTTCGATGTTCGGCGCCCTTTCCGGGTCGGCTCTGCCGGACGGCACCTCGCGCCGAAGTCATCTCGTTTTAGTCCCGGCCGACACCCCACCCCGTCCCCACCCCCGGCCGGGCAGCGTCAGCCTCGCTGGGCGCATCTAGCCTCGCCGCTCACATCCAGTTACGCCGGGCACATCCAGCCTCGCCGGCGATTGAGGCGCGGGGTACGGGGCGGAGCCCCGATCTTTGACCCGCACGCACCCGGCCACACCAGGCAAATCCAGGCTCGCCGGCGATTGAGGCGCGGGGTGCGGGGCGGAGCCCCGGGAGGGCGGCGCGTGGGTCCCCCGGATGGGCTACTTACGATGGCCGCGGGGGCGGGGCCGGGCAAGGATCCCCGCATCGGCACATCACATCGGGGGTTGGGAAATGAAGGCATCCGTCAAGATAGGTGCCGCCGTGGCCGGGCTGGCCGTCGTCGGCGGCGGGATTCTCGTCGGGACACGGCTCGGCGGGACGGCGGAGCAGCGGCTGCAGGGGAAGCCCGCCCCGAGTGCCACAGCCCCCGCCCGGCCAGGGCAAGGGCAACCGTTCACGCTGGTGGCGACCGGTGATGTCATTCCGTATCCGTCGATCATCCAGCGGTCCGCGGACGACGCCGGCAAGGCCGGGGAGTACGACTTCCGGAAGATACTCGCCGGGGTCAAACCCCTGGTCTCCGCCGCCGATCTGGCGATATGCCATCACGAGATACCGTACGGGCGGCCCGGCGGCCCCTACACCGGCTATCCGACCTTCAAGGCTCCGCACCAACTGGCCGACGCCCTCAAGGACGCCGGGTACGACAGCTGTTCCACCGCCTCGAACCACACCCTGGACGACGGCTACGACGGGCTCGCCCGCACCCTCGAACACCTCGACCGGGTCGGCGTCGGCCACGTCGGCTCCGCCCGCAGTGCGGAGGAGGCCAAGACCCCGGCCCTGCTCTCGGCCGGCGGCGCGAAGGTCGCCCAGCTGTCGTACACGTACGGCACGAACGGCATTCCGCTCCCCCAGGACAAGCCGTGGGCGGTCAACCTGATCGACAAGGACCGGATCATCGCCGACGCCCGCGCCGCCCGGGCGGCCGGCGCGAACGTGGTGGCGGTGAGCGTCCACTGGGGCACCGAGTGGCAGACCGCGCCCGATGAGCAGCAGCGGGAGCTGGCGCAGGCGTTGACCGCCTCCCGCGCCGCCGACGGCCTCCCCGACATCGACCTGATCATCGGCACGCACAACCACGTGCCGCAGCCCTACGAGAAGATCAACGGCACCTGGGTGGTCTTCGGCATGGGCGACCAGGTCGCCAGCTTCGTACCGGCCGACAAGCTGCGCGGCAACCAGTCCTCCATCCCCCGCTTCACCTTCGCCCCGGCGGCGGCCCACGCGGGTCGCTGGGAGGTGGTGAAGGCCGAATTCCTCACGCAGTACTCGGACATGGGGCCGCCGTTCCGTGTCGTCTGCGCCTCGTGCGCGGCCTCCGACAGCACGCTCCCCGCCGCCAAGCGGAGCGAGTACGCCCGGATCGACGAGCAGGTCACCGCCGCCGTGCTGTCGCGCGGTGCGGCCGCGCAGGGCCTGGAGCACGCCACCCGCTGAGCACTCCCCTCCGTGTGCTCCTCGGGCGGCGCCCCCGGCGGTGTTACGAGGCCCTGCCCCGCCGGGACACGACCAGTGCGCCCGCCCCGATCCCGAGCAGGATCAGCGCGCCGCCCGCGACGTAGGGGGTGAGTGAACCGCCGCCGGTCTCCGCCAGGTTGGCGTCGGTGGTGACAGCGGACCCCGTGCCCGTCTGGGGCTTGACGTCCGGCTTCGCGGACGGGGTCGCGGACGGGGTCGGGGACTCGCAGTGCGCCTCTGCGAGGACGACCTCGCCGTCGACCCGCGCCACGCCCAGGTTCAGCGGGTTCACCGACACCTTCAGGCGGAGCGCGGCCGCGGCGGCCGTGGTGGAGGTGGTCTGCGTACCGGACAGCTCCAGGCTGACCAGGCCCACGCCCGGCACCTCGATCTTGGTGGGGCCGCCCGCCGACAGGGTGATCTTCTTGCCCAGCGCGGTCACCGTGCCGAGGACGTTGGAGGTGGCGACCGGCTGCTTGCCCGCCTCGCAGACGGCCTTGCTGGTGACCTTCTCGACCTCGATGAGCGAGAGCGCCGGCAGGCCCGGCACGTGCACCCGGGCCTTGGCGAGGTTGGCCTCCGCCTCGGCCCGGGTCTTGTCCGCGGTCGCCTTGGAGGTGGCCAGGTCGGCGCGGAGCACGCTGACCGGCGCACCCCCCTCGACCCCGTCCAGGGTGACCGTGAGCGCCGTCTTCTCGGCGGCGGCCGCCGGGGCGCTGACCTCGTTGAGGGTCGCCTTCAGCGGGATGTGCACGGTCTTGCCGAGCAGGCCCACGTCCAGTCCGGTGCGCAGGACGACGGCGCCGGCCTTGCCCTCGTTCCCCGCGCCGCCGCCCGTGGCGAGGGCGGGCGGCGCGGTGAGCAGGGCTACCGCTCCCGTGGCGAGCAGGACGGCCGCGGGCATGCGGAAGGTGTTGCTGTTCAAGATGGTGGAACCCCCGGGGAGATGGGTGCCGTCGCGCCGCCGATGGGGGACATCGCGCGCGCCGACGGCTTCGTCCCCGGAATTTTTACGCACTGTGAGTGAACGGGCGGCAACCTGAGGTGAGTTCACCCCAAAGGGTGGTTTGCGTGTATGTATTCGATTTTCTGCGCCCCAGGGGGAACGTGAGTGTTCTTCTGTCGCAGCGACGTCTGACATCGGCCGGCCGTGCGGGCGTTTACAACGACCGGTGGGCCGCCGATGTCACGCGGCGTCAACTCAGGCCCGGACCGCGCCGTTCACGACGACCCGCAGCGGCTGCGCGAGCGCCCGTACGTCCTCGCGCGGGTCGGCGGCGTAGACCACGAGGTCCGCCGGCGCCCCCTCGGTCAGGCCCGGCCTGCCGAGCCACGCGCGGGCCGCCCAGGCCGTCGCCGAGAGGGCGTCAAGCGGTGGGATCCCGGCCTTCACCAGCTCCGCCACCTCCGCCGCGACCAGGCCGTGCGGCAGGGAACCTCCCGCGTCGGTGCCGACGTACACCTGGATGCCCGCGTCGTAGGCGGCCCGGACCGTGTCGTACCGCTTCTCGTGGAGCCTTCGCATGTGCGCCGACCAGTCCGGGAACTTCGTCTCCCCGCCCGCCGCGAGCTTCGGGAACGTCGCGGTGTTCACGAGCGTCGGGACGATCGCGACCCCCCGCTCCGCGAACAGCGGAATGGTCTCCTCGGTGAGGCCGGTGGCGTGCTCGATGCAGTCGATGCCCGCCTCCACCAGGTCGCGCAGCGAGTCCTCAGCGAAGCAGTGCGCCGTCACCCGGGCGCCCAGCCGGTGCGCCTCGGCGATGGCCGCCTCCACCTCGGCGCGCGGCCAGCAGGCGGACAGGTCCCCGACCTCGCGGTCGATCCAGTCGCCGACCAGCTTCACCCAGCCGTCGCCGCGCCGCGCCTCGCGGCCCACGTACGCGACGAGGTCGGCGGGCTCGATCTCGTGCGCGTAGTTGCGGATGTAGCGGCGGGTGCGCGCGATGTGCCGGCCGGCCCGGATGATCTTCGGCAGGTCCTCGCGGTCGTCGATCCAGCGGGTGTCGGAGGGCGATCCGGCGTCGCGGATGAGGAGGGTGCCGGCGTCGCGGTCGGTCAGGGCCTGGCGTTCGGCGGTCGCGGCGTCGACCGGGCCGTGGGAGTCCAGGCCCACGTGGCAGTGCGCGTCGACCAGCCCGGGCAGGGCCCAGCCGGTCACGGTGGTGATCTCGCGGGCGGTGCGCGGGCGCTCGTAGGAGATCCGCCCCCCGACCACCCAGAGTTCGTCGCGGATCTCGTCGGGTCCGACGAGCACCCGCCCCTTCACGTGCAGCACATCGCTCAGCGCATCGGTCATGTCCGCACTGTATGTGCGGGCTCGGTACGCTCGGGCGGGTAACCCCGGACGAAGCGGACGAAGAGAGCACCACCGTGACCCACCCCCTGCTGGACCTCCCGCCGCTCACCGCGGAGCGCTTCGCGTCGATCGAGCAGGGGGTCGCGGACCTCCTCGCCACCCGGCAGGACGTGGTGATCGCCCAGGGCGAGGCGCTGCTGCCGCTGGAGGGGTGCATCCGGTCGGGCGCCCGGCCCGGTTCGACGGCGCTGAACGTCGTCACCGGCCCCTACGGAACCACCTTCGGCAACTGGCTGCGCGACTGCGGCGCCACCGTGGTGGACCTGGCGGTCCCCTTCGACACGGCGGTGACGGCGGACCACGTGGCGCGGGCGCTGGCCGAGCACCCGGAGATCGACTTCGTCTCGCTGGTCCACGCCGAGGCGGCGACCGGCAACACGAACCCGGTGGCGGAGATCGGCGAGGTCGTACGGGCCCACGGGGCGCTGTTCATGCTGGACGCGGTGGCGTCGGTGGGCGCGGAGCCGCTGCTGCCGGACGCGTGGGGCGTGGACCTGTGCGTGATCGGCGCGCAGAAGGCGATGGGCGGCCCGGCGGGCGTCTCCGCGGTGTCGGTGTCGGAGCGGGCGTGGGCCCGGTTCGCGCAGAACCCGGCGGCGCCGCGCCGTTCGTACCTCTCGCTGCTGGACTGGAAGGAACGCTGGATCGACGGCGGGCGCGAGACCCTGCTGCACGCCCCGGCGCAGCTGGAGATGCTGGCGCTGGAGGCCTGCCTGGACCGGATCGCGGCGGAGGGGCTGTCGTCGGTGATGGCCCGCCACGCGGCCGCGGCGGCGGCGACCCGTGCGGGCGCGGCGGAGCTCGGCATCGCCCCGTACGTGGGCCGGGCGTCGGAGGCGGCGCCGGTGGCCACCACCCTGCGGGTCGCGGACGCCTCGCTGGTGGTGGCCAAGGCCCTGGCGGCCGACGCGACGGCCCCCCTCGCGGCGGGCGGCGGCGCGCTCGCGCAGGAGATGCTGCGGGTCAACCACTACGGGACGGCGGCCTCGCTGCCCGTGGTCCGGGCCTCGCTGACGGCCCTCGCGGCGGCCCTGGGGGCCGAGCCCGGCGCGGCGCTCGCCGCGGCGGACGCGGCCTGGGCGGCCGCTCTGCCGATCTAGCCCGTCAGGACAGGGCGTCCAGCAGCCGGTCCACGTCCGCCTCGGTGGTGTAGAGGTGGAACGAGGCCCGCAGGGTGCCCGCGCGGGCGGAGGTGGCGATGCCGGCCGCCTGCAGGGCGGGCTGGCGGTCGGCGAGCCCCGGCACCGAGACGATGGCCGACTCGCCCGGCACCGGCTCGTGGCCGAGGCGGGCGAGGCCGGCCCGGTAGCGGGCGGCCAGGGCGGTGTCGTGGGCGTGGATCGCTTCGATGCCGATCCGCTCCAGCAGGGCCAGCGAGGCCTCGGCCGCGTGGTAGCCGAGGAAGGCCGGGGACTCGTCGAACCGCCGCGCGTCATGTGCCAGTTCCGGCATGGGCCCGTAGGTGGCGTCCCACATGGACCGTGCCGCCACCCATCCGGCGTGCAGCGGGGTCAGGGTGCGCTGGGCCTCCTGCGACACGGTCAGGTACGAGGCCCCGCGCGCGCCGAGCAGCCACTTGTACCCGGCGGTCACCGTGTACTCGTACGGGGAGGCGTCGAACGGCAGCCAGCCCGCGGCCTGCGTGGCGTCCACCAGCATCCGGGCGCCGTGCGCGGTGCTGGCCGCGCGCACGGCGGGGAGGTCCGCCATCCGCCCGTCCGCGGACTGCACCGCGCTCAGCGAGACGAGTGCGGTGTCGGGGCCGACGGCCTCGGCGAGGGATTCCAGCGGTGCGAAGCGGACCTTGAGGTCGCCGCGCACCACGAAGGGGTTGATCACGGAGGCGAAGTCGCCTTCCGGGCAGAGGACTTCGGCGCCCGGCGGGAGCGAGGCGGAGACGAGGCCGACGTGCGTGGCCACCGCCGAGCCGACGGCCACCCGGTCCGCGCCCACCCCGACGAGCCGGGCGAAGGCGGCCCGGGCCCGGTTGACCCGGTCGAAGTCGCCGAATCCGGCGGGGATCCCGGCCCCCGCCGCCTCCGCGAGCTCCCGTACGGCGGCGACGGCGGAACGCGGGAGCACCCCGCAGTTGGCGGTGTTGAGGTAGGTGGTGGAGTGGGTGAACTCGGCACGGGCCGCTTCGGCGAGTGGAAGATCCATGCGTTCCACTCTGCGCCAGGAAGGACTCAAAGTCCATTGCCTGGTTTTACGTGCCGAATCAAAGACATACTTATGCCTGCGGGACCGCGCACGCCCCGTCGGGTTCGCACGCCTCGGCGCCGGCGGCCGGCTCGGTCACCTCGCGCCCGGCCCAGGCCTGTTCCAGGGCGCGGGTGAACACCTCGGCCGGCTGCCCGCCGGAGATCCCGTAGCGGCGGTCGAGGACGAAGAACGGCACGGCGTTGGCGCCCAGTTCGGCGGCCTCGCGCTCGTCGGCCCGTACCTGCTCGGCGTAGGCGGACCCGTCGGCGAGGACCGCGCGGGCCTCGGCCTCGTCCAGCCCGGCCTCGACGGCGAGCGCGACCAGCACCTCGGGGTCGAAGACGGACCGCTCCTCGCCGAAGTTGGCCCGGTAGGCGAGGTCCAGCAGCTCCTCCTGGCGGCCCCGGGCCTCGGCCAGGTGCAGCAGGCGGTGGATGTCGAAGGTGTTGCCGTGGTCGCGCCCGTCGATCCGGTACTGCAGGCCCTCGGCGCGGGCGGCGGACGCGACGTGCTCCTCCATGCCGCGCGCCTCTTTGAGGGTGCGGCCGTACTTCTTGGCGAGCATCTCGGTGACGGGCGCGGTGACGCCCTTGGCGGCGTTCGGGTCGAGCTCGAAGGAGCGGAAGACGACCTCCACCTCGTCGCGGTGCGCGAACTCGGCCAGCCCCTTGGCGAAACGGGCCTTGCCGATGTAGCACCAGGGGCAGGCGATGTCGCTCCAGATCTCGACGCGCATGATCCTTCTTCTCTCCGGGTCCGGTGGGACGAAACAGTTCCCCCTTCAACGAACCGGCGGACCGTCTCATTCCCCGGACGCCGGGGGCACCTCCAGCCACAGGACGCGGTGGGAGCCGGAGGCGGTGGAGTGCGGGTCCGGGAGCCAGCCGTGGGTGGCGTAGAAGGCCTGGGCGCGGAGGTTGTGCGCGTAGACCTCCAGGCGGACCCGGTGGATTCCGGCTCGGCGCCAGGCGTCGAGACAGGCCGCATGGAGGGCGGCTCCGGTGCCCTTGCGCCAGTGGACCGGGTCGACGTGGAGCTGGGTGAGGGTGGTCTCGCCGTCCGACGTGCGGAAGGCCGCTACCCCGGTGAGCTCGCCGTCCTGCTCGGCGCACAGCACCCCGCCGTCGACCTGCGCGCGGGCGACGGCCCGCGACCAGCCCTCGCGGGTACGGGCGAGCTCGGCCGCGCCGCTGTAGGCCTCCTCGGGGATGCGGCCCTCGTAGTAGGTCGCGCGGGCCCGGGCGTGGAGGGCGGCGATCGCGTCGAGGTCGGCGGGGCGCGCGGTTCTGATCATGGAATGGGGAACGCGCCGGGCCCCGTCCCGGTTCCCGGCGCGTCGGCCGCAGGGCCCGCGTGGCTACTTCTTCAGCCACGCCTCCATCATCTTCTGGGCGATGGGGGCGGCCAGTTTGCCGCCGCCGATCTCGGAGCGGTCGGTGTCGGAGTTCTCGATCACGATGGCGACGGCGATCTGCTTGCCGTTCAGCTTTCCGTACGAGGTGAACCAGGCCAGCGGCGGCAGGCTGTTGTTCACGCCGCGCTGGGCGGTACCGGTCTTGCCGCCCACCTCGGCGCCCGGCACCTGGGCGGTCTTGCCGCCGCCCTCGGTGGCGACCGTGCGCATGGCGTCGCGCAGCATCGAGGCGGTCTTCTCGCTCATGACCTGCTGGGACTTGGGGTCCTTGAAGCTCTCCAGCACGCTGCCGCCGGAGTCGGTGACCTCGGAGACCATGTGCGGGGCGACGAGCCTGCCGCCGTTCTCGATCGCGGCCGTCACCATCGCCATCTGGAGCGGGGTGGCCTGCACGTCGAACTGGCCGATACCCGTCTGCGCGACCTGGTCGACCGACATCTTCTTCGTCGGGTACTTGCTCGGCGGGTTGGTGCGGACCGGGGTGTCGATCTGCGTGTTGAAGCCGAGCTTCTCGGCCATGGCGCGCATCTTGTCCTGGCCCAGCTTGTGCGCCAGCTCGGCGAAGACGTTGTTGCAGGACAGCTTCAGGGCGGTGCGCGGCGAAACGTTGTTGCAGGCCGCGGAGCCCGCCTCGCTGGGCAGCGGGGTCCGGGTGCCGGGGATCGTGTACGGGTCCGGGATTCCGGTCTGCTGGTCGAGATTGGTGACCAGCCCGTTCTCGATCGCCGCGGCGAGGGTGACCAGCTTGAAGGTGGAGCCGGGGGCCTGCGGCTTGCGCAGGGCCACGTTCTCCATCGCCTTGCCCTTGTCGGCGGAGAGCTCGTCCCAGGCGTCCTGGTCGGTGGCGCCCGTGATCCGGCCCGGGTCGAAGGAGGGATTGTTGACGACGGCGAGGATCCGGCCCGTCGAGGGGTCGATGGCGACGGCGGCACCCTGCAGGTTCTTGCCCTGGAGGGCGTCGTACGCGGTCTTCTGCACGTCCGCGTCGATGGTGGTCAGGACGTTGCCCGGGGAAGCCCGCTTGTCGGTGAGCATGTCCATCATGGTCTTCAGCCGGTTGTCGGAGCCGTTGAGGATGTTCTTGTAGACACCCTCCAGCATGCTCGTGCCGAAGGCCTGGGAGCTGTAGCCGGTGATCGGCGCGTAGAGCGGGCCGTTGGTGTAGGTCCGCTTGTAGCCGAAGTCCTTGCCGCCCGTCTTGGTCGAGCCGGTGATCGCCTCCCCGCCCACGATGATGTTGCCGAGCGGGTTCTCGTACTGCCCGATGAGGTTCCGCCGGTTGTTCTTGTCGTCTGCGAGGGCCTGGCCTTGGTATGCCTGCACCCAGGTGACACGGACCAGCAGGGCCAGCACCAGAAGCAGACAGAAGACCGACGCACGCCTGATCGTCTTGTTCATCCCCCAGAAGGACGCACCAGCGGCCCCAGCCGTTCCGCTCTGCCCCGATTGTGGCGGGGTTCTCAGCTTTTCTTCATGAAGCCCCCCTCGTAGGCCGCGATGACCGCCTGGGTGCGGTCGCGCGAGCCGGTCTTGGCGAGGACGGCCGCGACGTGGGTCTTGACCGTCTGCGGGCCGACCCCGAGGCGCTCGCTCATCTCGTGGTTGGACAGTCCGGTGGCCATCAGCCGCAGGACGTCGGCCTCCCGGTCGGTGAGCCGGGCCACCCAGGGTGCGGCGGGCGGGGCGCCGGCCGTGTGCGCCGCGGCGAGGGAGCGGACGGCGGCCGGGAAGAGCAGCGAGTCGCCGCGGGCGACGAGCCGGACCGCGCCGATCAGCTCGTCGGGATCGGCCCGCTTGAGGAGGAACCCGCAGGCTCCCGCGCGCAGCGCCCCGTAGACGTAGGAGTCGTTCTCGAAGGTGGTGACGACCACGATGCGGGGCGGCTCGGCCATGGTGGCGAGGATCTGCTCGGTCGCCCGGATCCCGTCGATCTCGGGCATCCGGACGTCCATCAGCACCACGTCGGGCGCGAGGGAGCGCACCAGTGACACGGCCTCGGCGCCGGTGGCCGCCTCGCCGACGACCTCCAGGTCGGCTTCGGCCTCGAGGATGACCCGCAGGGCGGTGCGGACCATCCGCTCGTCGTCGCAGAGCACGATGCGCAGGGGCGGCCGGGTCGCCGGGGCCGGTGCGCTCACCGGTCGCCTCCGGCGAGCGGCAGGACGGCCCGCAGCCGCCACCGGCCCTCGTGCGGGCCGGCCTCGACGCTGCCGCCGAGGAGCGCGGCCCGTTCGGCGGCGCCGCGCAGCCCGCGGCCCCCCGTGGTGCGGGGCTCCCGGTCCCGGTCCTCCGGTGCGGCGGGCGGATTGGTCATGGTGATCTCCAAGTCACGGTGTGGGGTCCCTTCCCGGCCCTGGACGCGGATCCGCAGTTCCACCGGACCCGCGCCGTGGCGCAGTGCGTTGCTGAGGCCCTCCTGGACGATCCGGTACGCCTCGCGGGAGGCGATGGCCGGAAGGGCCTCCCAGTCCCGGGCTGGACCGGGGTCCTGGTGGGCGGTGACGGGGGTGCCCCCGGCCCGGGTGCGGGCGAGGAGCCCGTCGAGGTCGGCGGCGAGGGTCGGTGCGGGCGCGGCGTCCGGCCGGGCCGGATCCCCGTCCCGCAACAGGCCCAGTACGGCGTCCAGCTCCCCCACCGTCCGCCGGGTGGTGTCCTCGATCGCGGCCAGCGCCTCCCGTACGAAGGCGGGGTCGCTGTCGAGCACCCGGCGGGCGGCGACCGCCTGGAGGGTGACGGCGCTCAGCGCGTGCCCGACCGCGTCGTGCAGTTCGCGGGCGAGCCGGTTGCGCACGGCCAGGTCGGCGGCCCGCTCCTCGGCCGCGGCCAGCCGGTCGGCGGTCGTCGGCCCCAGCAGTACGGGCGCCAGCCGGGCCAGCAGCGCCCCGGCCCCGGCGGCGCACAGGGCGAGCCCGGCCAGCAGACCGGCCCCGAGCAGGGGCGCGACGTACGGATCGGCCTGGGTGTCGAACCAGCCCAGTCCGAGCCGGGCCTTCCGCAGCCCGCTCACGAACGGCAGCGTGATCAGGACCACCGCCATGGGCGGCACCGCGAGGGTGAGCCCACTGACCAGCGCCCCGACCCCCAGGTGCAGGGTCCACCAGGCGGAGGTCCGCCCCCGCGCGGCCCAGGACCGCGCCGGCCCCTCGGCGAGCCGGTCCCCGGGCACCCCGCACATGACCCGCACCGCTGTCACCGACAGCGGCCGGACCAGCCCGAAGACGGCGGTGGCCGCGACGAGCGGCAGGGCGGCCGCGTATGCGGCGAGGGAGAGCGGGAAGGAGCTGAGGGCGTTGACCCCGCCGGCCGCGATGCCGACCCCCACCTGGGTGAGGAGGAAGTACGGCATCAGCAGGGCGCCGCCGAGTATCAGGTGGACCCAGCGCAGCCGTGCCCGCACCCCGAGCAGCCTGCCCAGACCGTCGCGCATCACCCCTCGCGGCGGGAGGTGAGGAACCGTATGAGGACGGTGGCGGAGAGCAACCCGGTGATCATCTGCCCAGCGTAGGTCAACAGGCCGAGGGCGGAAGGCCCTTCGCCCCCGTCCAACTGCGGTCCCAGCGCGGTGGCCAGCATCCAGGTCCCCCAGCTCAGGGTCGCCGCCCCGCCGGTCCAGGCGAGGCCGAGCGGCCACCGCGCCGGGAGCGCCCCGCCGCGGGCCAGGAGCAGGGCCCCCGCCCCGGCGGCGAGCGCGCACGTCCCGTGCACCACGGTCACCACGACGGTCTCGGCGGACCGTGCGGCCACCCGCTCGGGATCCAGGCCGGCCGTACCGCCGCAGGCCCAGTACAGGTGCGCCGCCGCGATCGCCAGGCCGACCGCCGCCGCGGCCGCCGCCACCACCCCCGTGGGCGACGGCAGCCGCGTCCCCGTCACGCCCTGCCACCGCCCGCCCCAGCGCTCCCGCGCATAGGGCACGAACAGCGCGGCCAGGGCGAGTCCTTGGACGGTGAAGCCGGTGTAGACCACGTTGAACACCCATGGGTCCAGGAAGGGCTCCCGCGCGGCCTCCGCGGCGGGCTCCGCCCCGAAGCCGAGTGCCCGTATGAGCAGTTGGCCCGGGAACCCGAGGAGGATCGGGGTCAGCAGTCCAGTCGCGACGAACACCGGGGCGGTCAGAAACCAGGCCGGCACCCGTCTCCCCCAGGGTCTGGTGAGCACCAGAACGAGCACGATCACGCAGGCGTCCATCGCCACGGTGACGGCGTTCGCCGTGATGAGGAACGTGCCGGGGTCCAGCAGCACGCTGCCGTCCGGTATCCCGATCCGGCTCCCGGACAGCCAGGCGGTCTTGAGCGCCAGATACGGCACGGTGGCGGCCAGGGCGACCGCCCGCAGGATCCGCCGCCCGGCCCCCAGGTCGGGGGCCGACGGCCGGGTCTCGTACTTCGACGGGTTGACTGCTCGCGTGGTCATGGCCCAACGGTCCCGTGTCCGCCCTCCCGCCACCTCCCCCTCCAAGGGGAACCGCCTCCCCCGCGTGGGGGAGGAACCAGGAGCCTCACATCCGCCGCGTCACCACGGACAGCCGGTCCCGCGCCTCGAACAGCGCCGCCTTGATGGCCTGTTCGTGCCCCGCCGTCAGCCGCGCCACCGGTACCGAGCAGCTCACCGCGTCCCGCGCCGGCGTCCGGTACGGCACCGCCACCCCGAAGCAGCGCAGCCCGAGGGTGTTCTCCTCCCGGTCCACCGCGTACCCCTGCTCCCGCACCAGCGCCAGCTCCTCGATCAGCTGCTCCCGGTCGGTGATGGTGTGCTCGGTGACCGCTTCCAGCCGCCGCGGCAGCAGAGCCCGCACCTCCTCGTCCGTGTGCGTGGCCAGCAGCGCCTTGCCCAGCGCCGTGGAGTGCACGGGCAGCCGCCGCCCGACCCGGGTGAAGGGCCGCAGGTAGTGCTGGGACTGGCGGGTCGCGAGGTACACCACGCTCGTCCCGTCCATCCGGGCCAGGTGGATGGTCTCCGTCGTGTCGTCGGAGAGCCGGTCCAGGGTGGGCCGGGCCGCCGCGACCACCTCGTCGCCGTCGATGTACGAGCTCCCGACCAGCAGCGCCCGTACGCCGATGCCGTAACGCGTGCCCGTCGCGTCGGTCTCCACCCACCCCAGGTTCACCAGCGTGCGCAGCAGCATGTACAGGCTGGACTTGGGCAGGGAGAGGTCGTTCTGAATGTCGGCGAGGCTGTGCAGCCCCGGCCGCGCCGCGAAGTGTTCCAGCAGTACGACGGTCCGGACCGCCGATTTGACCGCCGCCGCCCGGTCCGGGGGCCCCGCCTCGGTCGTCGTCATGCGCGCGCTTCCCCTCTGGTCGCCTCTTGTCACGCGGAGGACGCGGAAATAGAGTCCGCAGCAGATGTGATCATTCATCCACCGGAACGGCGTTCAGAATACTGAACGATCCAGGAGGCAGCGGGTCATGACGACGACACCAGTCTGGAGTGTGGACCCCCGCACCGGGAAGCAGCGCGAGCAGGTTGCGGTGGAGGCCACACCCCATGAGGTGGACGAAGCCGTACGGGCCGCCCACGCGGCCCGCGGCGCGCTCGCCGACGCCGCCGCCCGCGCCGCCTTCCTGCGCACGGCCGCCACCCTGCTCGACGAGGCGGCCGCGCACGTCATCGAGGCCGCCGACGCCGAGACCGCGCTCGGCCCGGGCCGGCTCACCGGCGAGCTGGCCCGCACCACCGGCCAGCTGCGCGCCTTCGCCGACGCCGTCGACGAGGGGGCCTACCTCGACATCCGGATCGACCGCGCCGACCCCTCCCTCAGCCCCCCGCGCCCCGAACTGCGCCGCTACAAGGTGCCCCTCGGCGTGGTCGCGGTCTACGCGGCCTCCAACTTCCCGCTCGCCTTCTCCGTCCCCGGCGGGGACACCGCGAGCGCGCTGGCCGCCGGCTGCCCGGTGGTCGTCAAGGCGCATCCCGACCACCCCGCCACCTCCGAGCTGTGCGCCTCGCTGCTGCGCCGGGCGGCGGTCGCCTCCGGGCTGCCGGCCGAGGTGGTCTCCGTGGTCCACGGGTTCGACGCGGGCCTGGGACTGATCCGCCACCCCCTGGTGGCCGCCGCCGGGTTCACCGGTTCGATCCGGGGCGGGCGGGCCCTGTTCGACGCGGCCGCCGCCCGGCCCGTGCCCATCCCCTTCCACGGGGAACTCGGCTCCCTCAACCCCGTCGTGGTCACGCCGGCCGCCGCCGCCGAGCGCGCTGAGGAGATCGGTACGGGGCTCGCGGGCTCGGTCACCCTCGGCGTCGGCCAGTTCTGCGTGAAGCCCGGCCTGGTCCTGGTCCCGGAGGGCGCGGACGGCGACCGGCTCACCGGCGCGCTCACCAAGGCGCTCGGGGAGACCGAGCCCGGGGTGCTGCTCGACCACCGGATGCGGGAGAACTTCGTCGCCGGGGTCCGCGAGCGGGCCGCACTGCCCGGCGTGGCCGCGCCCGTCACCCCGGGCTCCGGCGGTGACCACACCGTCGGAGCGGGGTACCTGACCGTGCCGGCCGGCCTGCTCGCCGGGAACGCCGAGAACGCCGGGAACACCGAGGGCACCGACGTTCACTCCTACGGGGTGCTCCTGGAGGAGTGCTTCGGCCCGGTGACCGTCGTCGTCCGGTACGCCGACCAGCGCGAGGCGGCCGCGGTGCTGGACCGGCTCTCCGGGAACCTGAGCGCCACCCTCCAGCTGTCGGCCGCCGAGACCGAGGGCGCGCCGGGCCCGGCCTCCGAGCTGATCTCCCAGGTCACGGGGCTCGCGGGCCGGATCGTGGTCAACGGCTGGCCGACCGGGGTGGCCGTGGCCCCGGCCCAGCACCACGGCGGCCCCTACCCGGCCGCGACCTCCCACTCCACCTCCGTCGGCGGGACGGCCATCGAGCGCTGGCTGCGGCCGGTGGCCTACCAGTCGGTCCCGGACGCGCTCCTTCCGGCCGAGCTGCGCGAGGCCAACCCGCTGGGGCTGCCGCGCCGCGTGACGGGCGGCTGAGCGGAGGCCGCCGGGTGGGGGTGGGGACCCCGCCGCCCGCGCGGGGTGCCGGGTGGCGGCCGCGGCGGCGCCAATTGCGTTGCCGCCTCCGCCCGGGGCGGGGCAGGCTGCGGTCCATGCCGAAGCCGCACGGGTTCTCGTACGAACAACACCGCGACCACTCCGTCGTCATCACCCACCAGGGGCGCACCGCGGCCACCCTCCGCGGTAGCCGGGCCCACAAGTTCCTCGCCGAGGTGGGGGCCGGCGACGCGCAGCTGGTGATGGCCCGCTGGACCGGCTCGTACAAGTTCGGCAACGAGCGCACCGCGAGGAACCACCCCCGCAACCGGCGCTGAGCCGTTCGGATTCCGTACGGAGCCCGTACGGAATCTCGCGCGAGGGTAAGGGAACGGCAAAGCGCCCTCGGTCGTTCTCCGGGCATGACCGCTATGACCCCTGGTTCCAACCTGCCGCTCAATGCCGTCCGTGTGACGGTGGACGTGGCTGCTCCGGTGCGGCTCGACGTATCGGGGCTCCTCCTCGCGGCGAACGGCAAGGTGCGCTCCGACGCCGACTTCATCTTCTACAACCAGCCCTCCGGCCCCGGCGTCAGCTACCGGTCCGGCGGCGGCGCGGCGCCGGACTCGATCACCGTGGACACCGGCGCGCTGCCCCCGGGCATCGAGCGGATCGTGGTCACGGCCAGCCCCGACGCGGCCGGGCAGAGCTTCCAGGGCATCGAGCCCACCGCCACCGTGCGCAACGCGGACGGCGGCGCGGTGATCGCCACCTTCACCCCGCCGCGGCTGGGCCCCGAGACGGCGCTCGTCGTCGTCGAGGTCTACCAGCGCGGCGGCGTGTGGAAGGTGCGCGCGGTCGGCCAGGGGTACGCGAACGGCCTCGCCGGCATCGCGACGGACTTCGGGGTCTCCGTGGACGAGGAGCCGGCGGCCCCCGCGCCCGCCGCCGTCGCCCCGGCCGCACCCCCGGCTCCCCCCGCTCCGCCGGCCTCCTACCCGGCCTCCCCCTGGCTCGGCGGCCCCTCCACGCCCGCCCCGGCCGCTCCCCCGGCCCCGCCGGCCCCCGCCCCCGTGGCCGCCGCGGCCGGAGCCGGGAAGATCAACCTGGACAAGGGGCGGGTCAGCCTCCAGAAGAACCAGACCGTCTCCCTGGTCAAGGGCGGCCGCCCGCTGCTCTCCCAGGTCAAGATGGGCCTGGGCTGGGAGCCCGCCTTCGGCGGCCGGGACATCGACCTCGACGCGTCCGTCATCGCCTACGGGCCCCAGCGCAACCACATCGACAGCTGCTACTTCGGCAAGCTGTCGATCCTCGGGGGCGCCATCAAGCACTCCGGAGACAACCTGACGGGCGAGGGCGCGGGCGACGACGAGGTGATCGTCGTGGACCTCGGCCGGCTCCCCGCGGACGCCACCGGACTGGTCTTCACGGTCAACTCCTTCTCCGGGCAGAAGTTCACCGAGGTGGCCAAGGCCTACTGCCGGCTGATCGACGCGGCGAGCGGGGAGGAGCTGGTGCGCTTCGACCTCACCGGTGCCGAGCCGCAGACCGGGGTCATGATGGCCAAGCTGATCAAGCAGTTCTCGGGCGAGTGGGAGATGACCGCCATGGGCGAGTTTGTGAAGTCGCGCACAGTGCGCGGCATGGTCAAGCCGGCCGCGCAGGCACTCTGAGCAGGTGGGCGGGCACATGGGGCCACAGCGGGGGACGGCGGGTGATGGATGCCACGCGTAATCCGGAGGTGGCTGTCAGTGCCCGCCCGTAGTCTTGGAGGTATGCACGAGTCACTCACCATCGCGGGGCCCGCCCGCCCGTCCGCCGCAGAGGCGAACGAGGCGATACGGCACCTTGTCGAGACCCGGGTGGACGGCGAGTGGCCCTCGGAGGCGTATGAGTTCCTCCTCGCCGAGTGGGCCGCGGCCTCCCGGGCGGAGGTCTCCGCGGCCCAGTAGGCGCCGACGGCGCGGCGGCCGTGCGCGCGGCGTCAGTGCGCGCGCCGCCACGGCCCGGTGATCGCCAGCATGATGCCCGGGTCCTGGATGTTGGCGTACAGGGTGCGCCCGTCCGGGGAGAAGCAGACACCGGTGAATTCGGAGTACTCCGGCTCCTCGGCCGTCCCGATGTTCAGCTCGTTGCGCGCCAGCGGGTAGGTACGGCCCGATTCGGTCGCGCCGAAGAGGTGCTGGAGGCCCGAGCCGTCCTCGGCGATGACGAGGCCCCCGTACGGCGACACGGTGATGTTGTCGGGGCCGTCGTAGCCGCCGTCCGCCGACGGGTTGGCGTTCACCCCGATCAGGACGGTCAGCCGGACCGTGCGCCGCTTGGGGTCGTAGAACCAGACCTGGCCGTCGTGCGCCGCGCCCGGGCTCTCCTCACGGGCGTAGGACGAGACGAAGTACGCGCCGCCGTCGGCCCACCACATGCCCTCCAGCTTGCGCGCCCGCGTCACGACGCCGTCCGCGAACTGCTTGCGCACGGGCACGGTCCGCGCGTCGCGGTCCGTCACGTCCACCCAGTCGACCCCGTAGACCGTGCCGATCTTCGTGGCGCGCGAGAGGTCGTCTACGAAGCGGCCGGAGCTGTCGATGCACTTGGCGGCCTGGAGCACGCCGGCGTCGGCGGAGAGGGTACGGAGCTTGCCGCGCCCGTGGCGGAAGCCGGCCGGCGGGTTCCAGCGGTAGAGGAGCCCGTTGGGGCCGGAGGCGTCCTCGGTGAGGTAGGCGTGGCCCCGGTGCGGGTCGATGACGACGGCCTCGTGCGCGTACCGCCCGAAGGCCTTGACCGGCTGCGGGTCGCGGTTGGCGCGGCGGTCGTGCGGGTCGACCTCGAAGACGTAGCCGTGGTCCTTCGTCATGCCGTTCTTGCCGGCCAGGTCCTCGGTCTCCTCGCAGGTCAGCCAGGTGTCCCAGGGGGTGGCGCCGCCCGCGCAGTTGGTCGACGTACCGGCGACGCCCACCCATTCGGCGACCTCGCCGCCGCGCCGGACCTCGACGACCGTGCAGCCGCCGGCCGCGGCCGGGTCGTAGACGAGGCCCTCGGTGAGCGGGACGGGGTGGGCCCAGTTCGCCCGCTTGCCCTTGAGCTCGTGGTTGTTGACGAGGAGGGTGACCCCGCGGTGGCCCTCGAAGGCGGCGGTCCCGTCGTGGTTGGACGGGGTGATCTCGCCGGACTCCAGCTTGGTGACCCCGCTGTGCGTGATGACGCGGTAGGTGAAGCCGGCGGGGAGGGCGAGGAGACCGGCCGGGTCGGGGACGAGGGGGCCGTAGCCGGGCTCGCAGGGCCGCCCGTGCTCGTCGCGGCTCGCGCTGTCGTCGGCGGCCAGCGCCCCGGGGGCGGTGGCGAGGGCGCCGACGGTCCCGGTGAGCGCGACTCCCGCGCCTGCGATGACGGTGCGGGCGGTGAAGTCTCTACGGCTGAGCGGCATCGGGTCTCCAGGGGTGGGGAGGTGGTGCGCCTGTCGTGCGGTCGTCGGCGCACACGCTCCCGCCCGCACGTGAACGGCGGCTGAACTACCCGCCAAGCGGAGCCGACCCCTTGCCCGCGCCCGGAATGGCCAACTCCGCCCCAGGAACGACGCGTTGTCGACGCCCGGCCCCGGGCCCCCGGAACGGCAACGGCCGGCCCGGCGCCGTGGGCGCCGGGCCGGCCGGGGACACGTCCGTGCCTCAGGTCATGCCTCAGTCCGTGCCTCAGTCCGTGCCGAACTCCATCGCGGCTCGGTCGAGCATCTCCTCTTCACCGGAGACCTCGCCGCGGGAGGCGATGGCCTCGGCGCCGCCCTCCGGCAGGGTGCCGATCAGCCCGGTGGCGGCCGCCTGGGCGGCGCCGATGGCGGGGCTGCCGGTGCCGATCAGGCCGAGGCCGGCGTACTGCTCCAGCTTGGCGCGCGAGTCGGCGATGTCGAGGTTGCGCATGGTGAGCTGGCCGATCCGGTCCACCGGGCCGAACGCGGAGTCCTCGGTGCGCTCCATGGACAGCTTGTCCGGGTGGTAGCTGAACGCCGGGCCCTTGGTGTCGAGGATCGAGTAGTCCTCGCCGCGCCGCAGCCGCAGGGTGACCTCGCCGGTGACGGCCGAGCCGACCCAGCGCTGGAGCGACTCGCGCACCATCAGCGCCTGCGGGTCGAGCCAGCGGCCCTCGTACATGAGGCGGCCGAGGCGCCGGCCCTCGTTGTGGTACTGCGCGAGGGTGTCCTCGTTGTGGATCGCGTTGACGAGGCGCTCGTACGCGGCGTGCAGCAGGGCCATGCCCGGGGCCTCGTAGATGCCGCGGCTCTTGGCCTCGATGATCCGGTTCTCGATCTGGTCCGACATGCCCATGCCGTGGCGGCCGCCGATGGCGTTGGCCTCCATCACCAGGTCGACGGCGGAGGCGAACTTCTTGCCGTTGATCGTCACGGGGCGGCCCTGGTCGAAGCCGATCGTCACGTCCTCGGTGGCGATCTCGACCGAGGGGTCCCAGAACCGCACGCCCATGATCGGCTCGACGGTCTCGACGCCCGTGTCGAGGTGCTCCAGGGTCTTGGCCTCGTGGGTGGCGCCCCAGATGTTGGCGTCGGTGGAGTACGCCTTCTCGGTGCTGTCACGGTAGGGGAGGTCGTGGGCGAGCAGCCACTCCGACATCTCCTTGCGGCCGCCGAGCTCGGTCACGAAGTCCGCGTCGAGCCAGGGCTTGTAGATCCGCAGGTGCGGGTTGGCGAGCAGACCGTAGCGGTAGAACCGCTCGATGTCGTTGCCCTTGAAGGTCGAGCCGTCGCCCCAGATCTGTACGTCGTCCTCGAGCATCGCCCGGACCAGCAGGGTGCCGGTGACGGCGCGGCCGAGCGGCGTCGTGTTGAAGTAGGCACGCCCGCCCGAGCGGATGTGGAACGCGCCGCAGGTGAGCGCGGCCAGTCCCTCCTCGACCAGCGACGCGCGGCAGTCGACCAGGCGCGCGATCTCGGCGCCGTAGGTCTTCGCACGGCCGGGCACCGAGGCGATGTCGGGCTCGTCGTACTGGCCGATGTCGGCGGTGTAGGTGCACGGGACGGCACCCTTGTCGCGCATCCAGGCGACTGCGACGGAGGTGTCGAGGCCGCCGGAGAAGGCGATGCCGACGCGTTCGCCGGCGGGGAGGGAGGTGAGGACCTTGGACATAGGAAGAGTATGCATTAACGCGTATGTTCATGCAAAGGGTCCAGGTCCGATCGCCCCTCCGGGCCCGGCGGGGCCGCTCAGGGCCCGGGGCCGGCCCGGCCCGTCTCCTCTGGTCAGGGCTGCCGGGACCGCGCCTTGAACGCCGCCTTGCGGGCCTCCTTCGCCGCCTTCTTGTCAGGGTGGAGGCGGCCCATCGCCTCCAGGACGTACGCCGTCGCCGGGTGCTCCACCCGCCACACCTGGTCGAAGAACCCGGCGTGGTGCGCGGTGAGGGTCTCCATGAGGAGCGGCAGCTCCTCGGTCTCCCCGTCGGCGGCGAGCTGCGCCGCGATCGTGTCGACCGTCAGCCAGAAGACCATCGCCCCGTCCGGCGCCGGTACGTCGGCCACCCCGCGCTCGGCCAGCCAGACCCGGGCGAGTCCCCCGAGCTCCGGGTCGTCCAGCACCGAGCGGACCGCGGGCTCGGCCTCCGGCCCGGCCGGGGCCAGGGCCTGCTGGCAGCGCAGCCGCCGCAGCGGGGCGCCCGGATCGTCACCGCGCGCGGCGTCCAGCAGCTCGGTCACGGCGGCGGGAGCCTCTCGGCCGGCCAGCCACAGCTCCATCTCGGCCTGGGCGGCGTGCTCGGGATAGGCGGAGACCGCGTCGAGCAGCGCGTCCGCGCCCTTGTCGGCCAGTTCGCCGACCGCGGGGGCCTCGACCCCGGCCTCCAGCATCCGGGCGCGGACCCCGTACAGGCCGAGGGGGGTCAGCCGGACCATCCCGTACCGGGAGACGTCCTCGTCGTCGTCCACGCCACCGTCGGCCCGGCCGCCGGCCGCGCCCGCCGCGAGCTCCTCATCGTCGGCTTCCGCCATCAGCGCCTCGTCGACCGGCTGGTACTCGACCAGCCCGATCGGCTCCAGCTGCCGGAACTGGTCGTCGAGGCGCATCATCGCGTCCGAGACCTGCTCCAGGACGGCGTCGGTCGGCTCCCCCATGTCGTCGGGCACGACCATGGACGCGGCGAGCACGGGCAGCGGAACAGGCCCCTCCGCCGCCCCGCCCTCGGCGACGGTGAGCAGGTAGAGGTTGGCGAGGACCCCGTCGAGGAAGTCCGCCTCGCGCCGCGGGTTCCAGTCCAGCTGGTCGAAGTCGATCTCGCCGCCCTCGTCCAGCGCGTCGACGAGGTCGTCCAGATCGGGTACCGCCGCGTCGGCGAGCACCGTGTCCAGGGCGGCCAGCCACAGGTCGAGCACGTCGCCGGGCGCGCCGCCCGTCACCAGCTCCAGGTCCTCACCGGGGGCGGCGGTGCCGGCCTCTTCCGCTCCGGAGTCCGCGGAGCCTCCTTCCTCCTCCGGTTCGGTCACGTCGACCAGGCCGGTGTCCACGGCCACCCGCCAGGCCTGGCTCGCGTACACCGCGGAGTCCGGGTCGGCGGGGTCGAGGCCGAGCACCTCGGCGGCCTCGGGGAGCTGGGCGGCGGCGAGTTCACCGCCGATTTCGACGCGGGTGTCGGGTCCGGCCCAGCGGGCCAGCCGCACGGCGCGGGCGAACAGCGGGGCGACAAGGGCGTCGCGGGCCAGTTCCGCATCGGAGTGCAGCCGAACCGGCGGCAGCGTGGGGTGCGGCTCTGCGGACATGGGGCGGTTCTCCTCGCGGACGCGGTGGGACGCGGTGGGGGCGGGCCGTGACGATCCGTCGGGCGGCCGGCCGGGCGCCCCAGCGTAGACGCATTTCGGGCGTCGGCGGCGGGTCATCGCCTTTGGTTCATCCCACAGTCAGCTTTCGTATCCCCTGGAGGCCTTGACAACTTTGCTGGCCACACAGGAAATTGACGCGCGTAGATGTTTCGCGGGCCGCAGACCTCCCGCAGATCTCGCGGATCCCACTGCCCCACCTGTCTCCTTCTTCCCCATCCCACACCGGAGTTCCCGCCCATGCGCTCCTCGCATCCCCGTTCCGCCGCCGTCGCGGCCCTCGTCGCCACCGCGCTGGCCACCGGCCTGCTCGCGGGCTCCGCCGACGCGGCCGAAGGCGCCGTGTCCGCCGATCCGATACGCATCCACGACATCCAGGGCACGACCCGGATATCCCCGCTCAACGGCAAGCAGGTCGCCGATGTCGCGGGCATCGTGACGGGCGTGCGTACGTACGGCTCGCGCGGGTTCTGGATCCAGGACCCGGAGGCCGACGACAACGACGCCACCAGCGAGGGCGTGTTCGTCTTCACGAGCTCCGCCCCGACCGTCGCCGTGGGCGACGCGGTGAAGGTCTCCGGCACGGTCGGCGAGTACGTCCCCGGCGGCGTCAACTCCGGGAACCAGTCGGCGACCCAGATCTCCAAGCCGACGGTCACCGTGGTCTCCTCGGGCAACGCGCTGCCCGAGGCCACCGCCATCAACGAGTACTCGGTGCCCGCCGAGTACGCTCCGGCCGGCGACCCGGCCGCCGCCGGCAGCATCAACGGCCTGACCCTGGAGCCCACGCGCTACGCCCTGGACTACTACGAGTCCCTCGAGGGCATGAACGTCAAGATCGGCACCTCGCGCGTGGTCGGCGCCACCGACCCGTACTCCGAGCTGTGGGTCACGGTGAAGGGCTGGGAGAACGCCGCCAAGCGCGGCGGCACGGTCTACGGCTCCTACGAGTCACAGAACACCGGCCGCCTCCAGATCCAGCAGCTCGCGCCGATCGCGCAGCAGCCCTTCCCGGTGGCCAACGTCGGCGACAGGCTGACCGGCACCACCGAAGGCCCGCTGGACTTCAACCAGTTCGGCGGCTACACCCTGGTGGCCCGCACCCTCGGCACGGTCAAGGCGGGCACCCTCGCCCCCGAGAAGACCAAGGCGCAGGGCCCGGGTGAGCTCGCGGTGGCGACGTACAACGTCGAGAACCTCGACCCGACCGACCCGCAGGAGAAGTTCGACAACCTCGCCAAGGCGGTCGTCGAGAACCTCGCCTCCCCCGACATCCTCGCCCTGGAGGAGATCCAGGACGACAACGGCGCCAAGAACGACGGCACCGTCTCGGCCGAGCAGACGCTGACGAAGTTCACGGCGGCGATCGCCGCCGCGGGCGGCCCCGCCTACCAGTGGCGGACCATCAACCCGGAGGACAAGAAGGACGGCGGGGAGCCCGGCGGCAACATCCGCCAGGTGTTCCTCTTCAACCCCGCCCGGGTCTCCTTCACCGACCGCGCCGCGGGCGACGCGACGACCGCGAACGGCGTCGTGCGGGAGAACGGCCACGCGGCCCTCACCCACTCCCCCGGCCGCATCGACCCGGCGAACCCGGCGTGGGCCGACAGCCGCAAGCCGCTGGCCGGCGAGTTCGTCTTCCGCGGCCGGACCGTCTTCGTGATCGCCAACCACTTCGGCTCCAAGGGCGGCGACGAGGGCCTGACCTCGCACCACCAGCCGCCGGTGCGCAAGTCGGAGGAGAAGCGGCTGCTCCAGGCGCAGGCCGTGAACGGCTTCGTCAAGGAGATCCTGGCGGCGGAGAAGAACGCGAACGTCCTCATCCTCGGCGACATCAACGACTTCGAGTTCTCGGCGACGACGAACGCGCTGACGGACGGCGGCGCGCTCTACCCGGCGATCAAGTCGCTGCCGAAGGCGGAACGTTACTCCTACGTCTACCAGGGCAACGCCCAGGTGCTGGACCAGATCCTGACGAGCCCGGCGATCAAGTCCTTCACGTACGACAGCGTGCACATCAACGCGGAGTTCTCGGCCCAGAACAGCGACCACGACCCCCAGGTGCTGCGCTTCAAGCCGTAGCCCGGGACGGCGCAGGGCCCGGCTGCCGTCCACAGCCGGGCCCTCTGCCACACTCCTGGCCATGATCTTCCGTACCGCAACCCGCGAGGACCTGCCCGCCGTACTCGCCCTGCTGGCCGACGAGGAGCGAGTGGTGGACCCGGCCTCGATCGTGGTCGGCGAGGCGCACGAGCGGGCCTTCGCGGCGATCGGGGCCGACCCCCGCAACGAGATGCTCGTCCTCACGGAGCCGGAGGGGAACGTGATCGGCTGCCTCCAGCTGACCTACATCCCGGGCCTCGGCCAGGACGGCCGGGAGCGGGCCCTGGTCGAGGCGGTACGGATCCGCCCGGACCGGCGCGGCGGGGGCCTGGGCGCGGAGCTGATGGCGCTGGCGGTGGACCGGGCCCGCGAGCGCGGCTGCGGCCTGGTCCAGCTGACCAGCAACAAGCGGCGCGGTGCCGCCCACCGCTTCTACGAGCGGCTCGGCTTCGCCCGCAGCCACGAGGGCTTCAAGTTGGACCTGGAGCCGTAGCGGTCGGCGTGGCGGGGTCGCGCCGGGGGCCGTTCTCGGACAAGGTGGGGACTTTCGGCCCTGGCGTGACGCTCGCCACATCCCTACCGAATCGGCGGCATGTGGTGTTGAGTGGCCCCACGCCCGATCTTGCACCGCCTTGTACCCCGGTACCCCGCACCCTCCGGAGGACCGCGTGTTCCCCTCCATCTCCCTCGCCCAGGAAATCGGCCTCGCCTTCCTGCTCGTCGCCGCCCTCGTCTGGGTCGTCGGCCTCGGCCACATGCTGTGGGACAGCCGCTTCCACCACCCGGAGCCAGGCGCCTTCGAGGGCCTGCCGGTGATCCCGGCCCAGCGCACCGCCGCCGCGCACCCGATGGAGTCGGTGGAGCTGACGGAGGCGGAACAGCAGGCCTTCGCGGGCCTGGTCCGGACGATCCCGCTGCGCTGACCCGCGTACGCACGCACCTGTGACGCGAACGCCCTCCCACCCCGGCCGGGGTGGGAGGGCGTTCGCGTGGACCGGGCCGCTGCGCCGGCGGCGCCGAAGTGCCCCGGTAGCGGGGTCCTGGGACAATGAGGGGAGAGACTCGGATCCGAACGGGAGTCTTCCGCGCGTCCGCGGGGCCGGGGCCGGGCTCCGGGAAGCCACCGGGCACCGGTGCGCCCGGCCTGCTGTCCACAGCAGGCATCCATGCGGCCGATCACCAGCGGTGGCGCACTGCACCCCGCCCGCGGCAGGCGGACGCGTACCGGCCTGGCGAGGTCACGAAGGAGACCGTCAGGGCCGGCCAGGACCATCACAGATCTGTGAGAGGAACGACCATGTCTCCTACGCGTTCCCGCCGCATGCGCAACCTTACCCGGGGAGCAGCGGTCGGTGCCGCCTGCGCCTTGCTCGCCGTCGGCGGCGTCACTGCCACCAGCGCCGCGCCCCTGTCCCAGCCCGCCGCCGCGTCGGCCGTGACGGTCGAGGGTACGGAAGTCCGCATCGAAGGCTTCAAGTTCATCCCTGCGGACGTCAAGGTGAGCGCCGGTGCAACGGTCACCGTGGTGAACAAGGACTCGGCTCCGCACACCCTGACCGCCACCGACGGCTATGCCTTCGACACCGGCACGATCGAAGCCGGCAAGTCGGCCACCTTCACGGCACCGTCCAAGCCCGGCAGCTACGACTTCGTGTGCTCCCTCCACCCGCAGATGAAGGGGACCCTCGTCGTCAGCTGACGCCGAATGACGGAGCGAGCACCTTTCCGGGACGCAGAAGCGCCCTCCCCGGCCTGTCGGCCGCGGGAGGGCGCTCGGTGCCGGCGACCAGCGCTGTGGCGGGCCGTCAGTTGTGGCTGTGCAGGACCTCGTTCAGGCCGCCCCAGGCCGCCTTGTACGGGCGGGCCTCGACTGCGCCGGTGACCGAGTTGCGGCGGAAGAGGATGTTGTTGGCGCCCGAGAGCTCCAGGGCCTTGACGATCTGGCCGTCCGGCAGGGTGACGCGGGTGCCCGCGGTCACGTAGAGGCCGGCCTCGACGACGCACTCGTCGCCCAGCGCGATGCCGACGCCCGCCTCGGCGCCGATCAGGGTGCGCTCGCCGATCGAGATGATCTGCTTGCCGCCGCCGGAGAGGGTGCCCATGGTGGACGCGCCGCCGCCGATGTCGGAGCCGTCGCCGACGACGACGCCCGCCGAGATGCGGCCCTCGACCATGGAGGTGCCCAGGGTGCCGGCGTTGAAGTTGACGAAGCCCTCGTGCATGACGGTGGTGCCCTCGGCGAGGTGCGCGCCGAGGCGGACGCGGTCCGCGTCGGCGATGCGCACGCCCTTGGGGGCGACGTAGTCCGTCATCCGCGGGAACTTGTCGATCGAGGTGACCTGGAGGTGCAGGCCCTCGGCGCGCGCGTTGAGGCGGACGGTCTCGACCAGGTCGACCGCGACCGGGCCGAGCGAGGTCCAGGCGACGTTGGCCAGCAGGCCGAAGACGCCGTCCAGGTTCTGGCCGTGGGGCTTGACCAGGCGGTGGCTGAGCAGGTGCAGGCGCAGGTACGCGTCGTGCGCGTCCAGCGGCTTGTCCTCCAGGGAGGCGATCACCGTACGGACGGCCACGACCTCGACGCCGCGGACCGCGTCCTGGCGGATCGCCTTGGCCGCGGCGGCGCCCAGCAGCTCCACGGCCTGGTCGGCGGTGAGGCGCTCGGTGCCGGCCGGGCCGGGCTCGGCGACCAGCTCGGGGGCGGGGAACCAGGTGTCGAGGACGGTGCCGTCGGCGGCGAGGGTGGCAAGGCCGGCGGCGACGGCGCCGGTGGTACGCGTAGCAGTCATGCCAGAAACCTAACCGGCGACGGCCCGCGGTTGCGAACCGGTCTCATGTGCCGGGCGCGCGGCGTGTCGGCGTACGGGGGCGGGCTGTGAGTTCCTTTTGGGAACGGACTATGCCACCATGGCAGCACAGCCCCGGGTCCACGGACAAAGGAGTTCCCATGGCCCAGCGGACCGCGCTCGGCGACGCCGACTGCTCCATCGCCCAGGCCCTCGACGTGGTGGGCGACTGGTGGACGCTGCTGATCGTGCGCGACACGGCGCGCGGCGTGCACCGCTTCGACGAGCTCCAGCGCGAGCTGGGGGTGTCACGGAAGGTCCTGACCGAGCGGCTGAAGCTGCTGGTCGAGGCGGGGGTGCTGACGCGCGTGCCGTACCGGGAGCGCCCGGTACGGCACGAGTACCGGCTGACCCCGCGGGGGCGGGGGCTGCTGCCGGTGCTGATCGCCCTCCAGGACTGGGGGGACAGTTGGATCCTGGGAGAGGGAGAGATGACGGCTACCACCGAAGAGGCCTCGCGGGAGGCGAAGCGGGTGCACGCGCTGCGGGGCACCCGGCTACCGGAGCTGCTGCTGCCGAACCGGTTCGGCGAGGTCGCCGACCCGGTGGCCGATACGCCGTTCACGGTCCTGTACTGCTTCCCGGGCGCGTACGCCCGGGCCGAGTCCTACCCGCCGGGGTGGGCGGGGATCCCGGGCGCCAAGGGCTGTACGTTCGAGTCGTGCACGTACCGGGACCAGCTCGCGGAGTTCACCGCGGCCGGCGCCACCGTGCACGGGGTGTCGACCCAGCGGGTGGACGAGCAGCGGGAGTTCGCGGAGCAGGAGCGGTTGCGGTTCCCGCTGTTCTCGGACGCGGAGCTCGCCTTGGCGGCGGCGCTGCGGCTGCCGACGTTCCGGGCGGGGGGCGTGACGCGGCTGAAGCGGCTGACCCTGGTCGTGGACCGGGACCGCACCGTACGCGAGGTCTTCTACCCGATCCAGGACATCGAAGCGAGCGTGTCCGCGGCCCTGGCATCGGTCCGCGCCGCCACCTGACCCCCGGGGCTCCGCGCTCGGGGCCGCTAGGCGGGGCGGAGCACCCGGGTCAGGATGTCGCGCGCGTACCGCTCGTCGTACTCCGTGCCCGCCA
The DNA here is from genome assembly GCF_043201175.1 of Streptomyces sp. NPDC048337. NCBI lineage: Bacteria > Bacillati > Actinomycetota > Actinomycetes > Kitasatosporales > Streptomycetaceae > Streptomyces > Streptomyces sp. NPDC048337. Next base: position 113,628 of record NZ_JBICYR010000015.1, on the reverse strand, counting down.
GGAGGACCTGGAGGCTGATGCCGTCCATGACCGCGACCAGGGCCCGGGCCGTCACCGGATCCGTGCGGGAGGCCAGCGCCGTGGCCACGGACTCGCACCACTCCGCCGCCACCGGCCGCAGCGCCGGCCGCCGCAGGGCCGCCAGGTAGAGCTCGTACTCCAGCTCCACCCGGCCCCGGTCCGCCGCCAGGAACTCGCCCAGCAGACGGGCCAGCGCCCCCGCCAGGTCCGCCTCCGGATCGGCCAGCGCGGCCGAGTCCGCGACCGCCCGCGCGAAGCCCTCGTTCGCCTCGCGCAGCGCCGCGACCAGCAGGTCGTCGAGCGTCTTGAAGTGGTACGTCGTCGACCCGAGCGGTACGTCGGCCTCCGCCGCCGCGCTGCGGTGGCTCAGCCCCGCGATGCCCTTGGCGCCCACCACCCGGATCGCCGCGTCGATGATCCGCCGGCGCCGGTCGGGGTCGTAGCGCCGTACGGCGGGGGCCATCAGTGCGCCCCGCCGAGGTTGAGCAGGACCACCCCGCCGATCACCAGGAGGATCCCGGCGATCTTCGCGGCGGTGGCCGCCTCCCCCATGAACACCATGCCTATGGCGGCGATGGCGGCGGTCCCGACCCCGGCCCATATCGCGTACGCCGTGCCGACCGACATCGACTTCAGCGTCTGCGCGAGCAGCGTGAAGGCGATGACGTAGCCCAGCAGCGTGCCCAGCGAGGGCCACAGCTTCGTGAAGCCCTCGCTGTACTTCATGGCGGTGGTCCCGGCGACCTCGGCGGCGATGGCCGCGGCAAGCAACACGTACGGCATGTGTACTAGCGTACACATCGTTGCGTACACCTGTACACACGCACGCCCCGGGACTCCTGCGCCCCGCGGCGCTACCCTGTCCGCCTCCAGCGGAGAGGGGCCCGCGCATGGCGCAGCACTGGACCCACCGGGGCGGCGGCTGGCTGCCCCCGCAGTCGCCGCGGCCCGGCGTGATACCCCTGCGGCCGCTGGGGCCGCGGGAGATCCTCGGCGGCGCCCTCACCACCCTGGGCCGGTACGGGGGCCGGCTGATCGGCGCGCTGCTCCTGGGCCAGCTGGCCGGGCTGCTCGTGCTCGCCGCCGTCGCCGGGGCTGCCACCCTCGCCTCCCTCACGCGCACCGCCGGCAGCCGGGCGTTCGTCTACACCCTCGTCCCCGCCACCGCCCTGTTCCTGCTCTTCGCATGGGCGCTGGCCACGGCCCTGGCCACCGCGCTGCTCCGACCGGCCGTGCTCGGCCGCCCGGTCACCGCGCTCGGGCTGCTGCGGGCCGCCGCGCCCCGGATCCCCGCGGTGTTCGGGGCCCGGCTGCTGGCCCTGATGGCCGCCGCGGGCCCCGCCGCGGCCGCCCTCGCCGTGGGCCTCCCTCCGCTCGCCGTGCTGCCCCTCGCCCCGGTCGCCCTGTGGCTCGGGGTCCTCTTCGCCCTGGCGCCCACGGCCGCCGGGTACGAGGTGCTCGGCCCGGTGGCGGCCCTGCGCCGCTCGGCCCGCCTGGTGCGGGGGGCCTGGTGGCGGACCCTCGGCATCACGGTGCCGGCCGGGGCGCTCGCGCTGGGCGCCGCGTACGCCGTCCAGTCCTGGTTCGGCGTACTCGGCTCCCTGCTGGCCCCGGCCCTGCTGCTGACCCTCCCCCAACTCGGCGCGGGCCTGCTCTACATGGACCGGCTGCTGCGCCGCGAACCGGGCGTCACCCCAGGGTGAACCAGGCCGCCCGCGCCTTCTTCCACTCCGGGTGCGTCAGGTCCTTGGCCTCGGTGCCGTCCCCGTACAGGTCCGCGGACCCGCTGTCGGTGATCAGCTGCACCCGCGCGCCCGCCGCCGTCAGGTCCGGCACGTCCACGATGGCCTCCCAGCCGCCCGGGTCGGTGGTCGGCAGGTCGGCCCGCTTGACCGGGGCGTGGCCGGGGACCCCGTCCCACTGGTAGAGCGCGTACGGGTCGGAATTGTCGTCGGCGGCCCAGGACCCGGCCAGGATCAGGTACTGCCCGGCCGCGTTCTTGCGGATGTCCCGGACGGACAGCCCGCCGAGGTCGAGCTCGACGCCCGCCCCGAAGACCGCCTTGGCCCCGGACGCCAGGACCTTGTCGAAGTTCGTCACCGGCACGAGCAGGGCCTTGCCGCCGGGGACGGCGGGCGCGAGCGGGGCCCGGAAGCCCAGGTAGGCGGTGGTCGTGGAGCCCGGCGCGAACTCCAGCCCCTCCACGTTGAACCCGTCGATCTGCTTGGGCGCCTCACCCGCCGCCGTCCCGGCCGCGAAGCCGTAGCGGTTCCCGTTCGCCACGTCCCAGGCCACCAGGTCCTCGCGGAGCTTCTTGTACGAGCGCCCGTACGCGAGCTGCGTGCCCGTCCCGGATCCGCTCACGGTGGTGGTGAACACCGTGTTCCGCGGCGCCTTGTACTCGCCGTCCTTGTTGTTGCCGAGCGAGCCCGTCCAGTAGATGGTGTCGCCGATCCGGGTCGCCCCCTCGATGTCGACCTCCTTGGTGACCCCGAGCTGCGAGCTGAAGTCCCAGGTCCGCAGCGGGGCGCCCGAGCGGGAACGGTCGTACAGGCGCAGCACGTTGGACTCGTCGTCGGCGACGACCACGTACCCGCCGCCCACGTCCACCGCGGCCGAGGCGTCCGAGGAGCCGGAGAGGTACCGCGCGTCGGCCGGGTTCTGCACGGCGGCCGAAGCCGCGTAGTACAGCGTCTTGGTGGCGCTCTTGCCGCCCAGCCCGGTCACCTTGACGGTGAGGTTGGTGTAGCCGCGGCCGCGTGCGGTGACGGCCAGCTGCCGCACCGCCCCGGTGCCCGTGACGGTGACGTCCCCGGTGCCGGCGACCGAGGCCTTGCTCGACGCCGTGGCGCTGACGGTCAGCGCGGAGGCGTCGGCTCCGCTCTGTCCCACGGTCACGTCGACCACCGGGTCCCCGACCGCGCCGACGGCTCCGGACAGGTAGGAGGCGGACAGTCCGATGGTCGGCGTCCCGTACGTGACGGCCTGGGCGGGCGCGGCGACGGCGGCGACCAGCAGGGCCGCGGTACCGGCAACGGCGAACTTCTTCATCGGTGACCCCCACGGGTGAAGTTGAGCGTGAACCAGGCGGACCGGGACTTCTTCCACTCGGGGTGGTCGAGGTCCTTGGCTTCCCTGCCGTCGCCGTACAGGTCGGCGGCGCCGTTGTCGGTGATCAGCTGGACCCGGGCGCCGGGCACCCGCAGATCGGGTACGTCGACCACGGCCTCCCAGCCGCCGGGGTCGTTGGTGGGCAGGTCGGCCCGCTTGCGCGGGGCGTGGCCGGGGACGCCGTCCCACTGGTAGAGCGCGTACGGGTCGCTGTTGTCGTCGGCGGCGAAGGAGCCGGCCAGGATCAGGTACTGGTCGGCGGCGTTCTTCCGGATGTCACGGACGGCGAGTCCGCCGAGGTTCATTTCGATCGCTTCGCCGAAGACGGGCTCGGCGCCGCTCGCCAGGACCCGGTCGAAGTTGGTGACGGGCACGATCAGCGCCTTCCCGCCGGGGACGGCGGGCGCGAGCGGGGCCCGGAAGCCCAGGTAGGCGGTGGTCGTGGAGCCCGGCGCGAACTCCAGCCCCTCCACGTTGAACCCGTCGATCTGCTTGGGCACCTCACCCGCCGCCGTCCCGGCCGCGAAGCCGTAGCGGTTGCCGTTCGCCACGTCCCAGGCCACCAGGTCCTCGCGCAGGCCCTTGTAGGCACTGCCGAAGGTGACCTCGGTGTCGGCGCCGGAGCCGGTGATCCGTGTGGTGAAGACGGTGTTCCGCTCGGCCTTGTACTTGCCGTCCTTGTTGTTGCCGAGCGAGCCGGTCCAGTAGACGGTGTCGCCCACCCGGGCGGCGCCCTCGATGTCGACCTCCTTCTTCAGGCCGAGCGCGGCCCCGAGGTCCCAGGTCTTCACCGGGGCGCCCGAGCGGGAACGGTCGTACAGGCGCAGCACGTTGGTCTCGTCGTCGGCGACGAGCGCGTATCCGCCGCCCGCGTCCACCGCGGCGGATGCGTCGGAGGAGCCGGTCAGGTAGCGGGTGCCCAGGGCGCCGCCGACCCGGGCGGAGGCCGCGTAGGAGAGGGTGGCCGTCGCGGTCTGCCCGCCGCGCCCCGTGACCTGGAGGGTCAGCTCGGTGTAGCCCCGCGCGCGGGGGTGGACCGTCAGCCGCCGGTCGCCGTCCTGCGTGCGCTCCTGCCGTACGTCGTCCACACCGGCCACGGCCGGATTGCTGGAGGCCACCACCTGGAGCCGCAGGAAACCGGCCGGAACACCGGCCTGCTCGACGTCCGCGGTCACGGCCGGGTCGCCGACGGCGCCCACCGCACCACCGAGGTGCGTGGCGGACAGGGCTATCGTCACGGGGGCGGCCCCCGTCCCCGCGTGCGCGGGCGCGGTCAGCCCCGCGACCAGCAGGGCCGCGGCCCCCGCGGCGCCCACTGCACCGCAGCGGGCCGCCGGTGAAAGACGAACGGTCACAAGGATCCTCTCGGGTGCGCCGTCACGTCGTGACGGCCGTCGAGAAGATTCGGCCACGGTGGCCAACACCGCGTGCACGGCATCAGTCCACTCGGAAAACAGGGAGGGCCCCCGGCACGACAGTGCCGGGGGCCCTCCCTGTACGGGCGTCGATCAGACGTTGAAACCGAGCGCGCGGAGCTGCTCACGGCCATCGTCCGTGATCTTGTCCGGACCCCACGGGGGCATCCAGACCCAGTTGATGCGAAGTTCGTTGACGATGCCGTCCGTCGCCGACTTCGCCTGGTCCTCGATGACGTCCGTCAGCGGGCAGGCCGCCGAGGTCAGCGTCATGTCGAGGGTGGCGATGTTCGCGTCGTCGATGTGGATGCCGTAGATCAGGCCCAGGTTGACGACGTCGATGCCCAGCTCGGGGTCGACCACGTCGTAGAGGGCCTCGCGGACCTCTTCCTCGGTGGCCGGCTTGGTCGACGCCTCGGGCGTCGCGTTCTCGGTCATGCCGTCTTCCTCTCCGCGTCGCCCAGTGCCTGGGCGGTCGCGTCCTTCCACGCCATCCAGCTCAGGAGAGCACACTTCACGCGCGCCGGATACTTGGAGACGCCGACGAACGCGACCGCGTCCTCCAGCACCTCCTCCATGGCCTCGTCGGGTTCGATCTTGCCCTTGGACTGCATCATCTCCAGGAAGACAGCCTGGATCTTCTGCGCCTCGGCCAGTTCCTTGCCGACCAGCAGCTCGTTCAGCACGGACGCGCTGGCCTGGCTGATGGAGCAGCCCTGGCCCTCGTAGGAGACGTCGGTGAGCGTCTCGCCGTCGTACTTCACGCGCAGCGTGATCTCGTCGCCGCACGTCGGGTTGACGTGGTGCACCTCGGCGTCGCCGTCGCGCAGGCCACGCCCGTGCGGGTGCTTGTAGTGGTCCAGGATCAGTTCCTGGTACATCGAATCCAGCTTCACTGCGTCCTCGTCGCCTCGTCCGTCAGCCGAAGAAGTTCCGTACGTGCTCCAGCCCGTCGATCAGCGCGTCGACATCGGCCGGAGAGGAGTACAGGTAGAAAGACGCTCGCGTCGTCGCCGGAATTCCGTAGCGCAGGCAGACGGGGCGCGCGCAGTGGTGTCCCACGCGGACCGCGATGCCCTGCTCGTCCAGCACCTGACCGACGTCGTGCGGGTGGATGTCGCCGAGTACGAAGGAGATCGCCGCGCCGCGGTCCTCGGCCGTGGTGGGGCCGATGATCCGCAGGTCGGGCACCTCGGAGAGGCGCTTGATCGCGTACTCGGTGATCGCGTGCTCGTGCGCGGCGATCTTGTCCATGCCGATCGCGGTCAGGTAGTCCACGGCCGCGCCGAGGCCGACGGCCTGGGCGATCGGGGGCGTACCCGCCTCGAACTTGTGGGGCGCCGGGGCGTAGGTCGAGGCGTGCATCGACACGGTCTCGATCATCTCGCCGCCGCCGAGGAACGGAGGCAGGTCCTCCAGGAGCTCCTGGCGGCCCCACAGAACGCCGATGCCGGTCGGGCCGCACATCTTGTGACCGGTGAAGGCCACGAAGTCGGCGCCGAGCGCCTGTACGTCCAGCGGCATGTGCGGAGCGGCCTGGGAGGCGTCGATCAGCACCAGGGCGCCGACGTCCTGGGCGCGCCGGACGATCGCCTCGACCGGGTTGACCGTGCCCATGATGTTGGAGACCAGCGTGAAGGAGACGATCTTCGTCTTCTCCGTGATGACCTCTTCGATGTTGGACAGGTCGAGCCGGCCGTCGTCGGTGAGGCCGAACCACTTCAGCTTCGCGCCGGTGCGCTGCGCGAGCAGCTGCCACGGCACGATGTTGGAGTGGTGCTCCATCTCCGTGATGGCGATCTCGGTGTCGCGGTCGACCCGGTAGGGCTCGTCGGCCCAGCCGAGCATGTTCGCGACCAGGTTGAGCGACTCCGAGGCGTTCTTGGTGAAGATCACCTCGTCGCGGCTCGGCGCGTTGATGAAGGCGGCGACCTTGTCGCGGGCGCCCTCGTACAGCGCCGTGGCCTCCTCGGCGAGCACGTGCACGCCGCGGTGGACGTTGGCGTTGTGCTGCTCGTAGTACTCGTTCAGCGCGTCGAGCACCTGGCGCGGCTTCTGCGAAGTCGCCGCGTTGTCCAGGTAAACGATCTTCTTCCCGTCGTGGACCACACGATCCAGAAGGGGGAAGTCCTTGCGGATCGCCTCGGTGTCGAGGAGGCCAGGCAGCTGTGTCACGCGGTTGCGCCACCCTTCACGTACTTGTCGTAGCCCTCGGCCTCCAGCTGGTCGGCGAGCTCGGCGCCGCCGGACTCGGCGATGCGGCCGTTCGCGAACACGTGCACGAAGTCGGGCTTGATGTAGCGCAGGATGCGCGTGTAGTGGGTGATCAGCAGCGTGCCGACCTCACCGGTCTCGCGGACGCGGTTGACACCCTCGGAGACGATGCGCAGGGCATCGACGTCCAGGCCGGAGTCGGTCTCGTCGAGGATCGCGATCTTCGGCTTCAGGAGCTCCAGCTGGAGGATCTCGTGGCGCTTCTTCTCACCGCCGGAGAAGCCCTCGTTGACGTTGCGCTCGGCGAAGGCCGGGTCCATCTGGAGCTGCTCCATCGCGGACTTGACCTCCTTCACCCAGGTACGCAGCTTCGGGGCCTCGCCGCGGATGGCGGTGGCCGAGGTGCGCAGGAAGTTGGAGACCGAGACGCCGGGGACCTCGACCGGGTACTGCATGGCGAGGAAGACGCCGGCGCGGGCGCGCTCGTCGACGGTCATCTCCAGGACGTCTTCGCCGTCGAGGGTCACGGTGCCACCGGTGATGGTGTACTTCGGGTGACCGGCGAGCGAGTACGCCAGGGTGGACTTGCCGGAGCCGTTCGGACCCATGATGGCGTGCGTCTCACCCTGCTTGACGGTGAGGTCGACGCCCTTGAGGATCTCGCGGGCGCCGTTCTCGGCCTCGACGGAGACGTGCAGGTCGTGGATTTCAAGCGTTGCCATGGATACCTCAGGACTCCTGGGTGAGGGAGACGAGCACGTCGTCTCCTTCGATCTTTACGGGGTATACGGGGACGGGTCGCGTCGCGGGCAGACCGGAGGGCTTGCCGGTGCGCAGGTCGAAGGACGACCCGTGCAGCCAGCACTCGATCATGCAGTCCTCGACCTCGCCCTCCGAGAGCGAGACGTTCGCGTGCGAGCAGATGTCGTTGATCGCGAACACCTCCCCCTCGGTGGAGACGATGGACACCGGCGTGCCGTCGAGTTCCACCCGCTTGGGGGTGTTCTCTTCCAGCTCGCTCAGCGCACAGGCCTTGACGTAGGTCATCAGACAGCCGCCGCCAGTTCGGCCTCGATCTTCGCGATCAGGCGCTCTTCGATGTCCGGGACACCGATGTGCTGGACGAGCTCGGCGAAGAAGCCGCGCACGACCAGACGGCGGGCCTCGTCGGCCGGGATGCCGCGGGCCTGCAGGTAGAAGAGCTGCTCGTCGTCGAAACGGCCGGTCGCGGAGGCGTGGCCGGCGCCGACGATCTCGCCGGTCTCGATCTCCAGGTTCGGCACCGAGTCGACCCGCGCGCCGTCCGTGAGGACGAGGTTGCGGTTCATCTCGTAGGTGTCGGTGCCCTCGGCGGTCTTCTCGATGAGCACGTCACCGATCCAGATGGCGTGGGCGTCCTGGCCCTGGAGCGCGCCCTTGTAGACCACGTTCGACTTGCAGTGCGGGGCGTCGTGCGTGACCAGGAGGCGGTGCTCCTGGTGCTGGCCGGCGTCCGTGAAGTACAGGCCGAAGAGCTCGGCCTCGCCGCCCGGGCCCGCGTAGCTGACCCGCGGGTGGAGGCGTACGACGTCGCCGCCGAAGGTGACCACGATCGACTTGAAGGTCGCGTCGCGGCCGACCAGGGCATTGTGCTGGGAGCAGTGGACGGCGGTGTCGTCCCAGTCCTGCACGGAGACCACGGTGAGCTTGGCGCCGTCACCGACGATGAACTCGACGTTGGCGGCGCGCACGCCGTCACCGGTGTGGTCGATGACGATGACGGCCTCGGCGAAGGCCTGCACGTCGAAGACCGTGTGGCCGAAGGTGGTGCCGCCCTCGCCGTGCAGCGAGACGCGCACCGGCTCGGCCAGGACCGCTTCCTTGGGCACGGTCACGACCGTGGCCTTGGCGAAGGACGAGAACGCCTGGGCGGCGATCCGGTCCACCGGGGTGCCCGCCTTGCCGATGCGCGCGTCGTCGCGCTCCACCGACTCGACGGTGACGCCCTCGGGCGCGTCGATCTGGGCCTTCATGGTGCCGTTGGCGACCGCGGTGCCGTCGTGGAGACCACGCAGGCGCGCCAACGGGGTGAAGCGCCACTCCTCCTCGCGGCCGTGGGGCACGGGGAAGTCCGCCACGTCGAAGGACGGGGGGGCGCTCATCCGGGTGGCGACGGTGGACTCGGCGGCCACCGCGATCGCGCCGGCGGTGGTCGAACCCGCCGGAATGTTCTGAGCCTCAGCCATGGCTGTCGTCTTGCTCGCTCTCTTCAATGAACACGGTCTACGTCAACAAGGGATCTGCGGGATGCCGGGCGGTCGGACTAGCCGACGGAGCCCTCCATCTGCAGCTCGATCAGCCGGTTCAGCTCCAGGGCGTACTCCATGGGCAGCTCGCGCGCGATGGGCTCGACGAAGCCGCGCACGATCATGGCCATGGCCTCGAACTCCGTCAGACCGCGGCTCATCAGGTAGAAGAGCTGGTCGTCGGAGACCTTGGAGACCGTGGCCTCGTGGCCCATGGAGACGTCGTCCTCGCGGACGTCCACGTAGGGGTACGTGTCCGAGCGGGAGATCGTGTCGACCAGGAGCGCGTCACAGAGCACGTTCGACTTGGAGCCGTGGGCGCCCTCGCCGATCTCGACCAGGCCTCGGTACGAGGTGCGGCCGCCGCCTCGGGCCACCGACTTCGAGACGATGTTCGAGGAGGTGTTCGGCGCCATGTGGACCATCTTGGATCCGGCGTCCTGGTGCTGGCCCTCGCCCGCGAAGGCGATGGACAGGGTCTCGCCCTTGGCGTGCTCGCCCATCAGGTAGACGGCCGGGTACTTCATGGTGACCTTGGAACCGATGTTGCCGTCGATCCACTCCATGGTCGCGCCCTCGTACGCCACGGCGCGCTTGGTGACCAGGTTGTAGACGTTGTTCGACCAGTTCTGGATGGTCGTGTAGCGGCAGCGGCCGCCCTTCTTCACGATGATCTCGACCACGGCGCTGTGCAGCGAGTCCGAGGAGTAGATCGGGGCGGTGCAGCCCTCGACGTAGTGGACGTACGCGTCCTCGTCGACGATGATCAGCGTCCGCTCGAACTGGCCCATGTTCTCCGTGTTGATACGGAAGTAGGCCTGGAGCGGGATGTCCACCTTGACGCCCTTGGGGACGTAGATGAACGATCCGCCCGACCACACGGCGGTGTTCAGCGAGGCGAACTTGTTGTCACCGACCGGGATGACCGTGCCGAAGTACTCCTGGAAGAGCTCCGGGTGCTCCTTGAGCGCGGTGTCCGTGTCGAGGAAGATCACGCCCTGCTCCTCCAGGTCCTCGCGGATCTGGTGGTAGACGACCTCGGACTCGTACTGGGCCGCGACACCGGCGACGAGGCGCTGCTTCTCCGCCTCCGGGATGCCGAGCTTGTCGTACGTGTTCTTGATGTCCTCGGGCAGTTCCTCCCAGGAAGCGGCCTGCTTCTCGGTGGAACGCACGAAGTACTTGATGTTGTCGAAGTCGATGCCCGAGAGGTCGGAGCCCCACATCGGCATGGGCTTCTTGTCGAAGAGCTTGAGGCCCTTGAGACGGAGGTTCAGCATCCACTCCGGCTCGGACTTCTTCGCCGAGATGTCGCGGACGACCTCCTCGGACAGACCCCGCTTGGCAGCGGCACCGGCCGCGTCGGAGTCGGCCCAGCCGTACTCGTAGTTGCCCAGACCCTCGAGCTCAGGGTGAGCAGTCTCCGTGGTCATGCGGGGTTCCTCCCGGCCGTACTTGCAGATACTGATGTGTCGGTCTGTGTGGCGCTCGCGCTACGCGGAATGAACGTCGTGCACACCCCGTCGCCGTGGGCGATCGTGGCGAGTCGCTGCACATGTGTCCCGAGCAGGCGGGAGAAGACCTCGGTCTCCGCCTCGCAGAGCTGCGGGAACTGCTCGGCGACATGCGCGACCGGGCAGTGGTGCTGGCAGAGCTGTTCACCGCTGTGCGGACCGGGAGCGCTCTTCGCCGTAGCAGCGTACCCGTCGGCGGTCAACGCCTTGGCCAGGGCCTCCGTACGGTCCGCCGGGGCGACCGCCTCGACGGCCTCCCGGTAGCCGCGGGCCTGCGCTTCCATCCGCGACCGGGCGAAGGCGGCGACCGCCGCCTCTCCCCGGTCGCCTCCGCCGACGGACTGCGCGATCCAGCGCAGGGCGTCCGCGGCGAGCGTGTCGTAGGACTGGTCGAAAGCGTCGCGTCCGCAGTCGGTCAGCGCGAAGACCTTGGCGGGCCGACCCCGGGTGCGCGCACCGTACACACGCTGCTCACGGGGTTCGACCACGTCGTCGGCGACGAGCGTGTCGAGGTGGCGGCGGACGGCGGCCTGGGTGAGGCCGAGGCGCTGGGCGAGGTCGGCGACGGTGGACGGACCGTGGTCCAGGATCGAGCGCGCCACTCGGTTGCGGGTTGACCGCTCCCCGGTGGCGAGCTCCCCCTGGGGGGCCTCGTTCTGCCGTTCGCCGTATTTCACAACACCATTGTTGCGTAATTAATCGCGCCCCGACAAGCCGTGATGGACGCCACCCCTGGTGGCCTCCATCACTAAGGGTTACCTTATTTATCGACACAGAGTTATGCGGAAGGGAACACTCCGCGTTCGCGCCGGGCGCCTCCGGTGAACCAGTAAACGGCTCCCACCAGCAAACCTCCGCCCACGATGTTTCCCGGCACGGTAAACATCAGGTTCCGGAAAAGATCACTGAAACCGGCTGACCCGTCCAGGACCGCCAGGCTGAAAAGAGCCATGTTCGCGACGCAGTGTTCGAATCCCACGGCCACGAACACCGCCACCGGAAGCCACAGAACGAAAATCTTGGCGGCATCCCCGCGGGCCCGCGTGAACATCCAGATCCCCAGGCAGACGAGCATGTTGCACAGGACCGCACGCCAGAAGAGCTGACCGCCGCCCAGCGCCGTCTTCCCGTGCACCATCTCGGCGAGCATGGCCCGCGCCGAGGGCGAGGAGGTCACTCCCGAGGCGTGCACCATCGCGGCGAAGGCGAAGGCCCCGGTCAGGTTGCCGCCGAGCGACAGGGCCCACGAGGTGACGAGGTCCCGCAGCCCGGTCCGCCCGGACAGCGCACCGACCAGCATCACCATCACGTTGCTGGTGAAGAGCTGCGCGCCGGCGAACATCACGATGGTCAGGGCGATCGGAAAGACCGCGCCCTCCAGCAGCTTCACCGCCGCCGAGCCCTGGGCCACGAACGGCGAGATCGCCACCAGCAGCAGCACCTCGCCGATCCCTATGTACGCGCCCGCGAGCATCGCGGAGACGAAGTAGCGCGGCGGATGCCCCAGGTCATGGGCCTTGTGCTCGGCCTGCCCCGAGGTGGCTTCGACGTTCTGAGCGATGCTGTTCACCATTCGACGCTAGGTGCGCGCCCTCCCCCGACCCGTACGAAAAGGTCATGAATGAGCGGGCACGTCACCCCTCGACCCCGGGACCTAGGACCCCCTTCGGGGCTCCGTAGACTGGGCCACCATGAGCAACGACCCCGCCGTGGAGATCCGCGGACTGGTGAAGCGGTACGGCGCCAAGACCGCGGTGGACGGCCTGGACCTCACCGTCCGAAGGGCCTCCGTCACCGCGGTCCTCGGTCCCAACGGCGCGGGCAAGACGACCACTGTGGAAACCTGCGAGGGCTACCACCGCCCCGACGCCGGCACCGTCCGCGTCCTCGGCCTCGACCCCGTCGCCCAGGCGGAGGCGCTGCGCCCGCGCGTCGGCGTGATGCTCCAGTCCGGAGGTGTCTACTCCGGGGCCCGCGCCGTCGAAATGCTGCGCCACATGGCCAAGCTGTACGCCGACCCGCTCGACGTCGACACCCTGGTGGAACGCCTCGGCCTCGGCGGCTGCGGCCGCACCGTCTACCGCAGGCTCTCCGGCGGCCAGCAGCAGCGCCTCGCCCTGGCCATGGCCGTGGTCGGCCGCCCCGAGCTGGTCTTCCTGGACGAGCCCACCGCCGGCCTGGACCCGCAGGCCCGCCGCGCGACCTGGGACCTCGTACGGGAGCTGCGATCCGACGGGGTCACGGTCGTCCTCACCACCCACCACATGGACGAGGCCGAGCAGCTCTCCGACGAGGTCGCCATCGTGGACGCCGGCAAGGTCATCGCCCACGGCAGCCCCGAGCAGCTGTGCCGCGGCGGCGCCGAGAACACCCTGCGGTTCACCGGCCGCCCCTCCCTCGACCTGGCCTCGCTGCTGAAGGCGCTCCCCGACGGCACCCAGGCCGCCGAGCTCACCCCGGGCGTCTACCGGGTCACCGGCGACGTGCATCCGCAGCTGCTGGCCACCGTCGCCTCCTGGTGCGCCCAGCACGGGGTGATGCCGGACAGCCTCTCCGTGGAGCGGCACACCCTCGAAGACGTCTTTCTGGAGCTGACCGGTAAGGAGCTGCGCGCATGAGCGCCGGTACGTTCGCCCCCAGCCCGGGGGCGGCCCCCGTCTCCCGCATGATCCTCGCGCAGACGGCCCTGGAGACCCGGATGCTGCTGCGCAACGGGGAGCAGCTGCTGCTGACCGTGATCATCCCGTCGCTGCTGCTGGTCCTGTTCTCGGCCGTCGACATCATCACTGTGCCCACTGAAGAGGGGGGCGCCGGCAAGTCGGTGGACTTCCTGGCCCCCGGCGTCCTCGCGCTCGCCGTCATGTCCACCGCCTTCACCGGCCAGGCCATCGCCACCGGCTTCGACCGGCGCTACGGGGTCCTCAAGCGGCTCGGGGCCTCCCCGCTGCCCCGCTGGGCCCTGATGGCCGCGAAGACCCTGTCCGTGCTGGTCACCGAGGTGCTCCAGGTCGCCCTGCTGACGGTGATCGCCCTCGCGCTGGGCTGGACCCCGCACGGCGACCCGCTCTCCGTCGCCGCGCTGCTCCTGCTCGGCACCGCCGCGTTCTCCGGGCTGGGGCTGCTGATGGCGGGCACGCTCAAGGCCGAGATGACCCTGGCCGCCGCCAACCTGGTCTTCCTGCTGCTGCTCGTCGGCGGCGGGGTGATCGTGCCGCTGGACAAGTTCCCGGACGCGGTGCGCTCCGCGCTGGAACTGCTGCCCATCTCGGCCCTGTCCGGCGGACTGCGCGAGGTGCTCCAGCACGGGGCCGCCCTGCCGTGGGGCGACGCGGCCGTGCTGGCGGTCTGGGCGGTGCTCGGCCTGGGCACCGCCGCGAAGTTCTTCCGCTGGGATTGACCTCGCAAAGCGGAGGGTGATTCTTGGCTCACACCGCTCGACCACCCAGCAGGCGGCCGACTCTCACGCGATCAACGCCAACCGGGTTGAGACCCACCCGGTTACTCGCTGCCACGATAGCCTTACTCCACTAGTGTCTCTGTCATCACGCACGAAGCCGGGGGGCGGGCATGGCGCAGCGAGAGGCCGTTCTGCGGCTGGACGAGCAATGGGCACGGGTGCGCGCGGGGGCCGCGCACGCGGAGCCGCGGGAGCGCGAGCGGCTGCTCGACGAGCTGATCGGCGCCCTGCGCACCCACCCGGACGACCCGCGGTGCACCGCCCTGCTGGGCCTGCGCCTCGCCGACCGCGCCGCCCTGCGCTTCGCCGAGGGGGACCGCGCGTCCGCCCTCGCCACCATCGAGGAGGGGCTGCGCAGCTCCGAGCGCGCGGCCGCCCACTCCCCCGAGTTCGCCCGCTGGTACGCCCGGGGGCTGATCAACCACGGGGTGTGGCTGTCCTGGCCGCTGAGCGACGCGGACCGGCTGCCGAGGCATCCGCTGGGCCCGGCCGCCACGGACGGGCCCAGCGCCATGGAGCGGGCGGCGGGCGAGCGCGCCCGTGACCTGACCCGCACCGCGGTCGGGGTGTGGACGGGGCTCGACCAGCACGATCCGGTCAACCGCAGGGGCCTGGCCCAGGCCAAGGTGTTCCTCGGCGACCGGCTCGCGGAGCTGGGTTTCGCCGAGGAGGCGGTGGCCTGGGCCGTGGACGCGGAGTCGGACTTCCGGCAGCTGCTGCTCGCGAACCCGGCCGCCGAGGAGGCCCAGGAGGCCGAGGAGGCCCTCGACCACATCGGCCGCCAGCTGGAACTGCGCCTGCGCTTCCTGTCCTTCGACTCCCTGGCGGGCCTGCGCGCCCAGGGTCTGCTGCCCGAACGGCTGCTGCCCCAGGCCGTGGTGGCCGCCCGCATCCAGGGGGTGGCCGAGCCCGAGATCGCGGCCCGGCTGCACCTGGGCGCCGAGCAGGTGCGCACGATGCTGGAGGTGACCCCCTGGCTCGCGGTGTGGCGCTTCGACGTGCGCGGTCCTGACGGACTGTGGACCGTACAGGACCATCCATGGCACAGCGCCACAGAAGTGAGGAACCGGACGGCGCAGGACGTAGGGGCTGAATTGGTACGCGGGTTCATGGGCTCGGCGCGGCATCCGGGCGACGGCGGCCAGTGGCGGATCCATCTGTGGTGGCATGCGGAGGGCGACCCGGCGGGGGCCAGGTTCCGGCTGCTCGCCGGACCCGACGCCCCGGCGGGCACCCCCTCGTGAAACTTTGCACAAGGCGGCGCCTACGATAGGGGCCGTGTTGAACCCATTCGCATACATCGCCGATCGCTGGACGCCGTCACCCCGGACCGTCCGGCGGGCCGCGTCCGCCGCGCTCCTGATGAGCGTGGCCATCATCGTCACCGGTGGCGCGGTGCGGCTGACCGGATCCGGTCTCGGCTGCGACACCTGGCCCAAGTGCACCGACGACAGCCTCGTCGTGACGCAGGCCCAGGGCTTCCACGGCGCCATCGAGTTCGGCAACCGGATGCTGACGTACGTGCTCTGCGCGGCGGTCGGCTGGTTCATCCTCGCGGCGCGCGCGGCCAAGCCGTGGCGGCACTCGCTGACGAAGCTCGGCTGGGTGCAGTTCGCCCTCGTGATGGGCAATGCGGTCCTCGGCGGCATCACCGTCCTGACCGGGCTCAACCCGTACAGCGTCGCCGGGCACTTCCTGCTCGCCACCGGCCTGATCGCGGTCACCACCGTCTCCTGGCAGCGCACCCGCGAGGGCGACAGCGAGCCCCGGCCGCGCGTGCCCGGCCCGGTGCGCAAGCTGTCGTGGGCGCTGATCGCCACCGCCCTCGTGCTGATCGCGGCGGGCACGGTCGTGACCGGCTCCGGGCCGCACGCCGGCGACAAGAGCGAGATCAAGCGGATGCCGTTCGACTGGGCGGCCACCGCCCACGTGCACGCCGTCGCCGCCTGGCTGGTCTGCGCACTGGCCCTCGCGATGTGGCTGGTGCTGCGGGTGGTGGACGCGCCCGTCGACACCCGGGCCCGCGCCCGCGATCTGCTGATCGTGCTGCTGGCGCAGGGCGCCATCGGCTACGTGCAGTTCTTCACGCAGCTGCCCGAGGTCCTCGTCGCCGCCCACATGCTCGGCTCCTGCCTCGTGTGGATCGCGGTGCTCCGCGTCGCGCTGAGCCTGCGCGAGCGGCCGGCCGAGCAGGCGGAGATCCCCGCCCAGGGCGACGCCCAGCTCTCCGCCGTCTAGGGGCGCGCCCGCTCGTCGAGCCGGTAGACGCGGCGGGCATTGCCCGCCGCGACCATGGCGGCCACCCGGTCCGCGTCCCGCCAGGTCCAGGACCCGTCGGCGACCCAGCCGCCCAGCACCCGGCCCAGCGCCTCCCGGAAGACCAGGGCGCCCACCGCGTGCAGCTCGGGCAGGCGCCGGCCGCCGCTGGAGAACAGCAGCTTGCCGAACGGCGCCAGCTCCAGCGACTCCGCCAGGACGGCCGCGGCCCGCGCCCCGGTCGGTGCGAGGGCCGCGCCTGCGTCGGCGTAGACGTGCGGGAAGGCCGCGGCCAGCCGTGCCGTGTGCCGGTGGTACGGGTACGCGCCGAGCAGGACCAGCCGCGCGCCCAGGCCCGCGGTGGCCCGTACGAACTCCGCCAGCGGGGCCGGATCCTCCGCTCCGGTGTGCAGCTGGAGCGGCAGCCCGGACGCCACCGCGCTCCACACCAGGTGCCGCAGGAGTACGGGGTCCGCCACGGCCCCGCCCCGGGTCCGCCGGGCCAGCCACCGCCCGGCCGCACCGCCCACCTCGCCCGGATCGGGCGGCTCGGGGGCGAGGGCGGCGGCGGATCCCGCGGCCGCACCGCAGGTGAAGGCGGTGGCCCCGGTGGCGGCGTGGTGCACGGCCTCGGCGAGGTTGGCGAGGAAGGCGGGCACCGTCCCGGAGGTGTCCGCGGCCTGCTCGGCCAGTAATTCCAGCCGGACCGTCTCGAAGGCCTCGGCGTCCCCGGCGAGCGCCAGCTCCTTGGGCCCGGCGAGGTCCCCGGGCACGCCCGTGTCCACCAGGTAGGCGCCGACCCCGGACCCGCGCAGCAGCCGCCGCGCGGATTCGGCCGTGCCCAGCTCGCGCCGCCGGGCCAGATAGCGGGCGGGGGCGGCGTGCGGCTCCAGCCCGAGGAGCGGCGGGCACCACCGGCGCACCGCGAAGCCGGTCTGGGTGTCGAAGAAGGTGGTGCCCGGTGCGGGCGGGCCGGCCGAGCGGATCAGCTGGGCCTCGAAGGTGCCCAGGCCCAGCTCCGTACGGAGGAATCCGTGGCAGTACTGGTCCACCAGGGGCGGCGTTTCGATCATCCGGGCATCCCGTTTGCGGACGTGAGGAAGGGGCTTCCACACGTCCTAACGGGTGAGCGGTGTGTGAGGTGTTGCTCGCGCTGTTGACCGAGCAACCACCTGGGGGTCGATCAGGCCGCCGGGTTCTCGGGGCCGCCCAGCTGGATGCCCGCCATCCGCGTCCACTCGTACGGGCCGGTCCGCACGCGCGCGGCGAACTCCCCGTCGAACTCCTCGTGGAGGGTCAGGCCCGCCTTCTCGGCGGCCAGCTGTGCCGTGGCGAAGGTCGGGGCCACCAGGTCGCCCCAGCCGCCGTCCGTGCCGACGAGCACGATGCGGGTGCCGGCCTGGCCGATGTGGGCGAGCTGACCCTCGGCGCCGCCGTGCTGCCTGGCGAACGCGCCGATCTGCTTGGCCAGCTTGCCGGCCTTCCGGTCCTGCTTCTTGTCTGCGGTGTCTGCCATGGACGGCATGCTACCGGTGAGTAATCAACGGAGGAAGGGATCCACAGCCACCGCCACGAAGAGCAGCGACACATAGGTGATCGACCAGTGGAACAGGCGCATCTCCTTGAGCTTCGCGCCCGTCACTCCCGCCTTGGCCCGCGCGTGCAGCGCGTGCGCCTCCCACAGCCACCAGCCGCCCGCGAGCAGCGCGACCGAGGTGTAGAACCAGCCGGTGTACCCCAGCGGGGTCAGCAGCAGCGAGACCGCCACCATCACCCAGCTGTAGAGGACGATCTGACGGGCCACGACCTTGTTCCCGGCCACGACGGGCAGCATCGGAACGCCGACACGCGCGTAGTCCTCCTTCACCTTCATCGACAGCGGCCAGTAGTGCGGCGGCGTCCAGAAGAAGATGACGAGGAAGAGGATGACCGCGGCCCAGGAGACCTCGTTCCTGACGGCGGACCAGCCGATGAGCACCGGCATGCAGCCCGCGATCCCGCCCCAGACGATGTTCTGGGCGGTGCGCCGCTTCAGCAGCATCGTGTAGACGACGACGTAGAAGAGGAGCGCGCCGAGCGCGAGGGCGGCCGACAGCCAGTTGATCAGCAGGCCGAAGAAGAGGGTGGAGACCACCCCGAGGGTGATCCCGAAGACCAGGCACTCGCGCGGGCTGACCATGCCGGTCACCAGCGGGCGCTGCGAGGTCCGGTCCATCAGCGCGTCGATGTCGCGGTCGATGTACATGTTCAGCGCGTTGGCGCCGCCCGCTGACAGGTAACCGCCGAAGCACGTGGCGAGCACCAGCCACAGCGAGGGCACGCCCTGCTCGGCGAGGAACATCACCGGCACTGTGGTGATCAGCAGAAGTTCGATGATCCGAGGCTTGGTCAAAGCCACGAAAGCCATGGCCCGGGCCCCGAACGGCCGGTGACCGGGGCTCGTCCCGAGCACCCCCGCTGGACGGGATTCGACGGCCGTCACGCACACCCCTGACAGAGAATCCAGCAAGCTCCGACTCAGGCCCCGCAAGGAATGAAGGCCCGGTAAAGGCTTGCACGTACCGCGCCACTCTAGACGTTGCGCTTACGTCGCCCCGCGCGGGGGTCGCTTCGTGTTGGGCCGATCGGACCGGGACGGGCAGGTGAACACCGGCTGCCGACGCGGTGACGGACTGTGGGCACTCGAATAGCTGCACGCCGTGGCGGGGGTAGGCTCGGAATCGCGCCGGTGCACCGTTCGTCACCGGGTAACAGACATGTGGAGAGGAGCCCTGACCCACGGTGAGCACCAAGCCGACCACCACAGAGCTCGAGTGGACCGAACTGGACCAGCGGGCCGTCGACACCGCCCGCATCCTGGCCGCTGACGCGGTCCAGAAGGTCGGAAACGGCCACCCCGGTACGGCGATGAGCCTGGCCCCCGCCGCGTACACCCTCTTCCAGAAGGTGATGCGGCACGACCCGGCGGACCACGAGTGGGTGGGCCGCGACCGCTTCGTCCTCTCCGCGGGCCACTCGTCCCTCACCCTTTACACCCAGCTCTACCTCGGCGGCTTCGGGCTGGAGCTGGACGACCTCAAGGCGTTCCGCACCTGGGGCTCCAAGACGCCCGGCCACCCGGAGTACGGCCACACGGCGGCCGTCGAGACCACCACCGGCCCGCTCGGCCAGGGCATCGCCAACGCGGTGGGCATGGCCATGGCCGCCCGCTACGAGCGCGGCCTGTTCGACCCGGAGGCCGCCCCGGGCGCCTCCCCGTTCGACCACATGGTCTACGCGGTCGCGGGCGACGGCTGCCTCCAGGAGGGCATCTCCCACGAGGCGTCCGCGCTGGCCGGCCACCAGAAGCTGGGCAACCTCGTCCTCCTCTGGGACGACAACCACATCTCCATCGAGGGTGACACGGAGACCGCCGTCTCCGAGGACACCATGAAGCGCTACGAGGCGTACGGCTGGCACGTCCAGCGCGTCGAGCAGCAGGAGAACGGCGACCTCGACCCGAAGGCCCTCTTCGCCGCCCTCCAGGCCGCCAAGGCCGAGACGGAGCGCCCCTCCTTCATCGCGGCCCGCTCGATCATCGCCTGGCCGGCCCCGCACGCCCAGGGCACCGAGGCCTCGCACGGCTCGGCACTCGGCGACGACGAGGTCGCGGCCACCAAGCGCGTCCTCGGCTTCGACCCGGAGCAGACCTTCGAGGTCTCCGACGAGGTCATCGCGCACACCCGCGCCCTCGGGGACCGCGGCCGCGAGGCCCGCGCCGCCTGGGAGAAGGAGTTCTCCGCCTGGCGCACCGCCAACCCGGAGCGCGCCGCCGAGTTCGACCGCGTCAACGCCAACGAGCTGCCCGCGGGCTGGGAGGACGAGCTCCCCGTCTTCGAGGCCGGCAAGGGCGTCGCCACCCGCGCCGCCTCCGGCAAGGTGCTCCAGGCGCTCGGCGCCGTCATCCCGGAGCTGTGGGGCGGCTCGGCCGACCTGGCCGGCTCCAACAACACCACCATCGACAAGAACTCCTCGTTCCTGCCGAAGGGCAACCCGCTGCCGGAGGCCGACCCGTACGGCCGCACCGTCCACTTCGGCATCCGCGAGCACGCCATGGCCGCCGCCATGAACGGCATCGCGCTGCACGGCCACACCCGCATCTACGGCGGCACCTTCCTGGTGTTCTCCGACTACATGCGCAACGCCGTCCGCCTCTCCGCGCTGATGCACCTGCCGGTCACGTACGTGTGGACGCACGACTCCATCGGCCTCGGCGAGGACGGCCCGACGCACCAGCCGGTCGAGCACCTGGCCTCGCTGCGCGCCATCCCGGGCCTGAACATCGTCCGTCCGGCCGACGCGAACGAGACGGCCGTCGCCTGGCGCGAGATCCTCAAGCGCCACACCAAGGTGTTCGGCAAGGGCGCCCCGCACGGTCTGGCGCTCACCCGCCAGGGCGTTCCGACCTACGAGCGCAACGAGGACGCCGCCAAGGGCGGTTACGTGCTCTTCGAGGCCGAAGGTGGCGACGCCCAGGTCGTCCTCATCGGCACCGGCTCCGAGGTCCAGCTCGCCGTCGCCGCCCGCGAGGCGCTGCAGGCCGAGGGCGTCCCGACCCGCGTGGTCTCCATGCCGTCCGTCGAGTGGTTCGAGGAGCAGGACCAGGCGTACAAGGACAGCGTCCTGCCGCCCTCCGTCAAGGCGCGAGTCGCGGTCGAGGCGGGCATCGGCCTGACCTGGCACCGTTACGTCGGCGACGCGGGCCGGATCGTGTCGCTGGAGCACTTCGGTGCCTCCGCCGACGCGAAGGTGCTGTTCCGCGAGTTCGGCTTCACCGCCGAGGCCGTGACCGCCGCCGCCAAGGACTCTCTGTCCGCCGCCGCCCGCTGACGCCGGTACAAGAACCAGTAGGAGATGCAATTCCCATGACAGACGCACTCAAGCGCCTCTCCGACGAGGGCGTGGCGATCTGGCTGGACGACCTGTCCCGCAAGCGCATCACGTCGGGCAACCTGGCGGAGCTCATCGACCAGTCGCACGTGGTCGGTGTCACCACCAACCCGGCGATCTTCCAGAAGGCGATCAGCGGCGGCGAGGGCTACGAGCAGCAGCTCACCGACCTCGCGACCCGCAAGGTCACCGTGGACGAGGCCCTGCGCATGATCACCACGGCGGACGTCCGCGACGCCGCCGACATCCTGCGCCCGGTCTACGACCGCACCGACGGCCAGGACGGCCGCGTGTCGATCGAGGTCGACCCGCGCCTGGCCCACGACACCGCGGCGACCATCGCCGAGGCCAAGCAGCTCGCCTGGCTGGTGGACCGTCCGAACACGCTCATCAAGATCCCGGCGACCAAGGCCGGCCTGCCGGCGATCACCGAGGTCATCGGCAAGGGCATCAGCGTCAACGTCACGCTGATCTTCTCGCTGGAGCGCTACCGCGAGGTCATGGACGCGTACCTGGCGGGTCTGGAGAAGGCCAAGGCCGCGGGCCTGGACCTCTCCCTGATCCACTCGGTCGCCTCCTTCTTCGTGTCCCGGGTGGACACCGAGATCGACAAGCGCCTCGACGCCGTCGGCACCGACGAGGCGAAGGCCCTCAAGGGCAAGGCGGCCCTCGCCAACGCCCGTCTGGCCTACGAGGCGTACGAGGAGGTCTTCTCCTCGGACCGCTGGGCCGCCCTGGAGCGGGTCGGCGCCAACAAGCAGCGCGCGCTGTGGGCCTCGACGGGCGTCAAGGACCCGGCGTACAAGGACACCCTGTACGTGGACGACCTGGTCGCCCCGAACACGGTGAACACCATGCCGGAGGCCACCCTGGAGGCCACCGCCGACCACGGGCAGATCACGGGTGACACCGTGCGCGGCACCTACGAGCAGGCCCGCGCCGAGCTCGACGCGGTCGCGAAGCTGGGCATCTCGTACGACGATGTGGTGCAGCTGCTCGAGGACGAGGGCGTCGAGAAGTTCGAGGCGTCCTGGAACGACCTGCTGAAGTCGACCGAGGCGGAGCTCCAGCGCCTCGCCCCCACGGAGGCCTGAACACCTTGTCTGTAAACGGAGCGAACCCGCTTCGTGACGCACAGGACCGGCGGCTCCCGCGCATCGCGGGGCCGTCCGGCCTGGTCATTTTCGGCGTTACGGGTGACCTGTCGCGCAAGAAGCTGATGCCTGCCGTCTACGACCTGGCCAACCGCGGTCTGCTCCCGCCGGGCTTCTCCCTCATCGGGTTCGCCCGCCGCGAGTGGCAGGACGAGGACTTCGCGCAGGAGGTCCACGACGCGGTCAAGGAGCACTCCCGCACGCCCTTCCGCGAGGAGGTCTGGCAGCAGCTGGTGCAGGGCTGCCGCTTCGTCCAGGGCGACTTCGACGACGACCAGGCGTTCGAGACGCTGAAGTCGACGATCGAGGAGCTGGACAAGGCGCAGGGCACCGGCGGCAACTTCGCCTTCTACCTGTCCGTCCCCCCGAAGTTCTTCCCCAAGGTGGTCCAGCAGCTCAAGGACCACGGACTGGCGCAGAAGGAGGGCTCCTGGCGGCGTGCCGTCATCGAGAAGCCCTTCGGCCACGACCTGAAGAGCGCCGAGGAGCTCAACAAGGTCGTCCACGAGGTCTTCCCGCGTGACGAGGTCTTCCGGATCGACCACTACCTCGGCAAGGAGACCGTCCAGAACATCCTGGCGCTCCGCTTCGCCAACACCATGTTCGAGCCGATCTGGAACCGGTCGTACGTCGACCACGTGCAGATCACCATGGCCGAGGACATCGGCATCGGCGGCCGGGCCGGGTACTACGACGGCATCGGCGCGGCCCGCGACGTCATCCAGAACCACCTGCTCCAGCTGCTCGCGCTGACGGCGATGGAGGAGCCCGGCTCCTTCCACCCCAAGGCGCTGGTGGCCGAGAAGCTCAAGGTCCTGACGGCCGTGCAGCTGCCCGAGGACCTGGGCAAGCACACCGTGCGCGGCCAGTACGCGGCGGCGTGGCAGGGCGGCGAGAAGGTCGTCGGGTACCTCGAAGAGGACGGCATCGACCCCAAGTCGAAGACCGACACGTACGCGGCCATCCGCCTGGAGATCAACAACCGCCGCTGGGCGGGCGTCCCCTTCTACCTGCGGACGGGCAAGCGCCTGGGCCGCCGGGTGACGGAGATCGCCGTGGTCTTCAAGCGTGCCCCGTACCTGCCGTTCGAGTCGGGCGCGACCGAGGAGCTGGGGCAGAACGCCCTGGTCATCCGGGTCCAGCCGGACGAGGGCGTGACGGTGCGCTTTGGCTCCAAGGTTCCGGGCACCTCCATGGAGGTCCGGGACGTCACGATGGACTTCGCCTACGGCGAGTCCTTCACGGAGTCGAGCCCGGAGGCCTACGAGCGGCTCATCCTCGACGTGCTCCTCGGCGACGCGAACCTCTTCCCGCGCCACCAGGAAGTCGAGCTCTCCTGGAACATCCTCGACCCGATCGAGGAGTACTGGGACAAGCACGGCAAGCCCGCGCAGTACCCGGCGGGCACCTGGGGGCCGGTCGAGGCGGACGAGATGCTCGCACGAGACGGACGGAGCTGGCGCCGGCCATGAAGATCGACCTCACGGAGACCAACTCCAGCAAGATCAATGCCGCGATGGTGCAGGCACGCCGGGACATCGGCACGCCGGCCATCGGCATGGTCCTCACGCTGGTGATCGTGACCGACGAGGAGAACGCGTACGACGCGCTCAAGTCGGCGAACGACGCGTCCCACGAACACCCCTCGCGGATCGTCGTCGTCATCAAGCGGGTCAGCCGCTCGCCGCGCAGCCGCCGCGACGCCCGTCTCGACGCGGAAGTCCGCGTCGGGGCGGACTCCGGCACCGGCGAAACGGTTGTGCTCCGCCTTCACGGCGAACTGGTCGACCACGCCCAGTCGGTGGTTCTCCCGCTCCTGCTGCCGGACGCTCCGGTGGTCGTCTGGTGGCCCGAGGGTGCTCCGTCGGACCTGGCGGGCGACCCGCTGGGTGCGCTCGGGCAGCGCCGGATCACCGACACGTACTCCTGCGAGGAGCCGATCGGGGCGCTCGCGGCCCGGGCCTCGTCCTACGCCCCCGGCGACACGGACCTGTCCTGGACCCGGATCACCCCGTGGCGCTCGATGCTGGCCGCCGCGCTGGACCAGCAGGCCCTGAAGGTCACCTCGGCGACCGTGGAGGGCGAGGACGACAACCCGAGCTGCGAACTGCTGGCCATGTGGCTGGCGGACCGTCTCGGAGTGCCGGTCCAGCGCACGCTGTCGGCGGGCCCGGGCCTGACGGCCGTACGCCTGGAGACCAAGGACGGCGCGATCGTCCTGGACCGGGCGGACGGGTCCCTGGCCACGCTGTCCATGCCGGGGCAGCCGGACCGTGCGGTGGCGCTGAAGCGGCGCGACACGGCCGAGCTCCTGGCGGAGGAACTCCGCCGCCTGGACCCGGACAACACGTACGAGTCCTCGCTGAAGTTCGGCGTGACCCGCCTGGAGTCCGCGGCAGCCGCGCCGGCCCCGGCCCCGGCCAAGGCCGAGGAGCCCGCCCCCGCGGCCCCGAAGCCGGCCCAGCCGGCCCCCAAGCCGGCCAAGAAGGCCGCGGCCAAGCAGCAATGACCGTGCCCTCGAACGCCGGAGGGGCTGACAGCAGCCCCTCCGGCGTTCGGCACTACGACAAAGGCGGCAGCACATGGGTATGACGACTCCCCAAGTCGTCGTCCACCGGGACAAGGAGCTGATGGCCCAGGCCGCGGCGGCCCGGCTCATCACGAAGATCGTGGACGCACAGACGGCCCGCGGCACCGCGTCCGTGGTCCTCACCGGCGGCCGCAACGGCAACGGCCTCCTCGCGGCGCTCGCCGCCGCCCCGGCCCGGGACGCCGTCGACTGGGCCCGGCTGGACCTCTGGTGGGGCGACGAGCGGTACGTCCCCGCCGACGACCCCGACCGCAACCACACCCAGGCCCGTGCGGCCCTCCTGGACGCCGTGCCCGTGGACCCGGCCCGGGTCCACGTCATGCCCGCCTCGGACGGCCCGCACGGGCCCGACGTGGACGCGGCGGCGGCCTCGTACGCGGCCGAGCTCGCGCGCGCGGCCGGCCCGGAGGACCACGGCCCGGTCCCCCGCTTCGACGTGCTCATGCTGGGCGTGGGCCCCGACACCCACGTGGCATCCCTCTTCCCGGAGCACCCGGCGACGCGCGAGACCGACCGCACGGTGGTCGGCGTGCACGGCGCCCCGAAGCCCCCGCCCACCCGGATCTCGCTGACCCTCCCGGCCATCCGGGCGGCCCGTGAGGTCTGGCTGCTGGCGGCGGGCGAGGACAAGGCCGGCGCGGTGGCCATCGCCCTCGGCGGCGCCGGCGGGGTCCAGGCCCCGGCCGCGGAGGCGTACGGCCGCTCCCGCACCCTGTGGCTCCTGGACCGCGCGGCGGCGGCCAAGCTCCCCGCCGGGATGTACCCGCCCGCCTCGGCCTGACGCAGCGAGCAGAGCGCCCCGCACCTCGAAGGTGCGGGGCGCTCTGCCGTCGGCAGACCTCAGCTGCGGCCGCGCAGCTGCCGGTACGTGGCCACCAGGGCCTTCGTGGAGGCGTCCAGGCCCGGTACGTCCGCGCCCTCCGTCAGCGCGGGCTCCACCCGCTTGGCGAGGACCTTGCCGAGCTCCACGCCCCACTGGTCGAAGGAGTCGATGTTCCACACCGCGCCCTGGACGAACACCTTGTGCTCGTACAGCGCGATCAGCTGCCCCAGCACCGCCGGGGTGAGCTCGGTGGCCAGGATGGTGGTCGTCGGGTGGTTCCCCTGGAAGGTCTTGTGCGGGACCAGGGACTCCGGGGCACCCTCCGCCCGTACCTCCTGGGCCGTCTTGCCGAAAGCCAGCGCCTGCGTCTGCGCGAAGAAGTTCGCCATCAGCAGGTCGTGCTGGGCCGCCAGGGCCGTCTCCAGCTCCGCCACGGGGTGCGCGAAGCCGATGAAGTCGGCGGGGATCACCTTCGTCCCCTGGTGGATCAGCTGGTAGTAGGCGTGCTGCCCGTTGGTGCCGGGCGTGCCCCACACCACCGGGCCGGTCTGCCACTCCACCGGATTGCCGTCGCGGTCCACGGACTTGCCGTTGGACTCCATCTCCAGCTGCTGCAAGTACGCCGTGAAGCGGGAGAGGTAGTAGCTGTACGGGAGCACGGCGTGCGACTGGGCGTCGAAGAAGGCCCCGTACCAGATGCCCAACAGGCCCAGCAGCAGCGGGGCGTTCTCCTCCGGCGGCGCCGTGCGGAAGTGCCGGTCCATGGTGTGGAAGCCCCCGAGCAGCTCCCGGAAGGCCTCCGGGCCGATCGCGATCATCAGGGAGAGCCCGATGGCCGAGTCGAAGGAGTAGCGTCCGCCGACCCAGTCCCAGAACTCGAACATGTTGGCCGCGTCGATGCCGAATCCGGTGACCTTCTCGGCGTTGGTGGACAGCGCCACGAAGTGCCGTGCCACCGCCGCCCGGTCGCCGCCCAGCCCGTCCAGCAGCCACTCCCGCGCCGATTCGGCGTTGGTGATGGTCTCGATGGTGGTGAAGGTCTTGGAGGCGATGATGAACAGCGTCTCGGCCGGGTCCAGGTCCCGTACCGCCTCGTGCAGGTCGGCGCCGTCCACGTTCGACACGAAGCGCACGGTCAGCATGCGGTCGGTGAAGGCCCGCAGGGCCTCGTACGCCATCGCCGGACCGAGGTCGGAGCCGCCGATGCCGATGTTGACGACGTTCCTGATGCGCTGTCCGGTGAAGCCGGTCCACACCCCCGACCTGACCTGGTCGGAGAAGGCCGCCATCTTGTCGAGGACGGCGTGCACGCCGGGGACGACGTTCTCGCCGTCCACCTCGACGACGGCGTCCTTCGGTGCGCGCAGGGCGGTGTGCAGGACCGCCCGGTGCTCCGTGGTGTTGATCTTCTCGCCGCGGAACATCGCCTCGCGCAGCTCGGCCACGCCCGTCGCCGCCGCCAGTTCGCGCAGCAGCGCCAGCGTCTCGTCGGTGACGAGGTGCTTCGAGTAGTCGATGTGCAGGTCCCCGACCCGCAGGGTGTAGTCGCTCCCGCGGCCCGGATTCTCCTCGAACAGCTCCCGCAGATGCGTCTGCCCGAATTCCTCCCGGTGCTTGCCGAGCGCCAGCCACTCCGCGGTCCGGTTGAGCTTCGTACTGCTGTCTGCGTTCATCTCGGACATCAACCCGTTTCTTCCGTCCTGTCGTGCCCCGCCGATCTCCAACTTAAGGGATCGGAAGCGGCACAACCCACACAAAGAGGCCCGGTCGAACAGGAGAAGACTCCTGCACGACCGGGCCTCCGGTCACCACTCAGATCTCGCCGCGGAGTTTGGCGAGGGCCTCGGCGAGGATGGCCTCGCCGTCGGCGTCCGTCCGCCGCTCCCGTACGTACGCCAGGTGCGTCTTATAAGGCTCCGTACGCGGCGGCGCGGGCGGGTTGTCCCGGTCCTGGCCGGCCGGGAACCCGCAGCGCGGGCAGTCCCAGGTGTCCGGCACCTGCGCGTCACTGGCGAAGCTCGGCTGCGTCTCGTGCCCGTTCGAGCACCAGAAGGAGATGCGCAGGCGGGGCGCGGACTCGCCGCGCTCGGCCTCACCCATCGGCCCCGCTCCGACCCGGCTACCACGGATCGCGTTGCCACTTGCCACGGTCGTAACTCCCTGCGTGATGGTGCCGCGGAGCGTGAGTGGATTTCCGCCGCGGGCGCCCAAGTCTACGTAAGGCCCAACGCACGTCCAGTGACCGGAGTTACTAATTCCAGTCTTGGACGACGGACCTCATGATAGGCCGGGCGTTGCCCACCGGACTGCCCAAATGGCGAGAACGGTCAGCTGCTCGACTTCATCAGCAGGCCGAGCGCGATGATGCACGCGAACCAGAGCAGACCGACCACGACGGTGATGCGGTCGAGGTTCCGCTCCGCGACGGAGGAACCGCCGACCGACGACTGCATGCCGCCGCCGAACATGTCGGAAAGGCCGCCGCCCTTGCCCTTGTGCATCAGCACGAGCAGCATCAGCAGGGCGCTGAAGACGATCAGGGCGATCGAGAACCCCATAATCACGGCTGATTCCTACTTTCTGGCTTTCCAGGCTTTTCGGCTGCGCTGGGATGTGCGCGGGGGCCGGCGGCTGGTGTCCAGCCTCCGGCCCCCGCAAGGGTACGACGGATCCGTGCTACCGCATACTCACTGCGGTGGCTACTGGTCGCGGAAGCGGACGATCTTGACGAACTCGTCCGCGTCCAGGGCCGCGCCGCCGATCAGGGCGCCGTCGACGTCGGGCTGGGCCATGATCGCGGCGATGTTGCCGGACTTCACCGAGCCGCCGTACTGGATGCGGACCTTGTCGGCCAGCTCCTGCGAGTACAGCTCCGCGAGGCGGCCGCGGATCGCCCCGCAGACCTCCTGGGCGTCCTCGGGGGTGGCGACCTCGCCGGTCCCGATGGCCCAGACGGGCTCGTACGCGATCACGATGGACTCGACCTGCTCGGCCGGGATGTCCTTGAGGCCGCCATCGAGCTGGTTCAGCGTGAACTGGACCTGCTGGCCGGCCTTGCGGATGTCCAGGCCCTCGCCGACGCACAGGATCGGGGTGATCCCGTGCTTGAAGGCGGCCTTGACCTTGGCGTTGCAGAGCTCGTCGTTCTCGCCGTGGTACTGGCGGCGCTCGCTGTGGCCGACGGCCACGAACGTGCACTTCAGCTTCGACAGCATCGGGCCGGAGATCTCACCGGTGTAGGCACCGGAGTCGTGCGCCGAGATGTCCTGGGCGCCGTACTTGATCTTCAGCTTGTCGCCGTCGACCAGGGTCTGGACCGAGCGCAGGTCGACGAAGGGCGGCAGGACCGCGACCTCGACGGCGTCGTAGTCCTTCTCGTTGAGCGCGAAGGCGAGCTTCTGGACGTGGGCGATGGCCTCGAGGTGGTTGAGGTTCATCTTCCAGTTGCCCGCCATCAGCGGGGTGCGGCCGTTTTCGACAGCGGTCATTACGGGTCAGCCCTCCAGGGCGGCGAGACCGGGGAGCGTCTTGCCCTCGAGGTATTCGAGGGAGGCGCCGCCACCGGTGGAAATGTGGCCGAAAGCATTCTCGTCGAAGCCGAGCGTGCGCACGGCGGCGGCCGAGTCGCCGCCACCGACGACGGTGAAGGCGCTGCTGTCGACGAGGGCCTGCGCGATGGCCGTGGTGCCACCGGCGTAGTCGGGGTGCTCGAAGACACCCACGGGACCGTTCCAGAAGACGGTCTCGGCATCGGCGATCTTCGACGCGTACAGCTCGCGCGTCTTGGGGCCGATGTCCAGGCCTTCCTTCTCCTTCGGGATCCCGTCGACGCCGACGATCTCGAAGTCGGCCGGGGTCTTGCCCTTGAGGTCGGGGAAGTCCTTGGAGACCAGCACGTCGACCGGGAGCACCAGCTCGACGCCGGTGTCCTTCGCGCGCCGCATGTACTCGTTCACCTTCGGGATCTGGTCCTCCTGGAGGAGGGAGATGCCGACCTCGTGGCCGAGGGCCTTGAGGAAGGTGTAGGCCATGCCGCCGCCGATGAGGATGCGGTCGGCCTTGCCGAGGAGCTCGTCGATGACGGCGAGCTTGTCGGAGACCTTGGCGCCGCCGAGGACCACGACGTACGGGCGCTTGACCTCGTCGGTCAGCTTCTTCAGGACGCCGACCTCGGTGGCGATGAGGTAGCCGGCCGCGTGCGGGAGGCGCGCGGGGAGGTCGAAGACCGAGGCGTGCTTGCGGTGGACGGCGCCGAAGCCGTCTCCGACGTAGACGTCGGCGAGCTCGGCGAGCCGGTCCGCGAAGGCGCCGCGCTCGGCGTCGTCCTTCGCGGTCTCACCGGCGTTGAAGCGCAGGTTCTCGATGACGGCGACCTGTCCGTCGGCGAGGGCGGCGACGGTCGCCTTGGCGGAGTCGCCGATGGTGTCGGTGGCGAACGCGACGTCCGCGCCCAGCAGTTCACCGAGGCGCTTGGCGGCCGGGGCGAGCGAGAAGGCCGGGTCCGGGGCGCCCTTGGGGCGACCCAGGTGGGAGGCCACGATGACGCGGGCGCCGGCTTCGGCGAGCTTCGCGATCGTGGGCTGGACCGCGCGGATGCGGCCGTCGTCGGTGATCTCGCCGTTCGCCAGCGGAACGTTGAGGTCGGCGCGGACGAAGACCCGCTTGCCGGCCACGCCCTCGGCGAGAAGTTCGTCGATCGTCTTCATGTGTTTCTACTCCTTGTTCCCCTGCGGGACGTAGGGCCCACCGGGCGAGATGAGGGTACGAGACAAGCGACAGGGCCCGTGCGGCGCACCATCGCGCTGTCACGGACCCTGTGCTCACATCGTGGTGCCTTGCCCTACGTTCTTAGAGGCGGTCGCCGACGAACTTGGTGAGGTCGACGAGACGGTTGGAGTAGCCCCACTCGTTGTCGTACCAGCCGACGACCTTGACGCTCTTGCCCTGGACCATGGTCAGGGAGGAGTCGAAGGTGCAGGAGGCCGGCCAGTTCACGATGTCGGAGGAGACGATCGCGTCCTCGGTGTAGTCGAGGATGCCCTTCAGCTGGCCCTCGGCGGCCTTCTGGAAGGCGGCGTTGACCTCGTCCTTGGTCACCTCCTGCTCCAGCTCGATGACCAGGTCGGTGACGGAACCGGTGGGGACCGGGACGCGCATCGCGATGCCGTCGAGCTTGCCCGCCAGCTCCGGGATGACCAGGGCGGTGGCCTTCGCGGCACCGGTGGTCGTCGGGATGATGTTCTCGGCGGCGGCGCGGGCGCGGCGCAGGTCCGAGTGCGGGAAGTCGAGGATGCGCTGGTCGTTCGTGTAGGCGTGGACCGTGGTCATCATGCCCTTGACGATGCCGAAGTTCTCCAGGAGGACCTTGGCCATCGGCGCCACGCAGTTGGTGGTGCAGGAGGCGTTGGAGATGACGTGGTGGTTGGCCGCGTCGTACTTGTCGTGGTTGACGCCCATCACGATGGTGATGTCCTCGTTCTTGGCCGGGGCCGAGATGAGGACCTTCTTCGCGCCGGCGGCGAGGTGCTTGGCGGCGTCTTCCTTCTTCGTGAAGATGCCGGTCGACTCGATGACGATGTCGGCGCCCAGCTCGCCCCAGGGCAGGTTCGCGGGGTCGCGCTCGGCGAAGGTCTTGAAGGTGTTGCCGCCGACGGTGATGGTGTCGTCGGTGTGGGAGACCTCGGCCTTGAGGCGACCCAGAATGGTGTCGTACTTGAGCAGGTGCACCAGGGTGGCGTTGTCAGTCAGGTCGTTGACACCGACGACTTCGATGTCCGCTCCCTGCTCAAGGAGCGCCCGGAAGTAGTTACGGCCAATTCGGCCAAAACCATTGATGCCTACGCGGATCGTCACGAACCGATCTCCTCGTTGGTGCGCCGGTAAGAGCGCCGGCGAGCTGTATGGGATGTCCCCGACCGCTTACGACCCTACCTCTCCGTGAGCTTTTGAGTGACATCGACGAGGACCTGACACGCCCCGGTGACCCGTTCCGGACGCTCCGGAACGGGACCCCGGGGACTTAGGACCCCGTCACTCAGGGTGAGCACGGCACGGGGGTGCTGATCAGCGGTTCAGCGCGCGGAGCGCCTTACCGACGAGTAGGGCGCGGTCCGCCGCGGCCGGCAGGTGCTCCAGGCCGAAGCCGAGGAGAACGGTGTCACGCGTAGTGACGGCCGCGTAGGACTTGAACAGCTCGCCCGACCGGGACCAATCGCCCGGAACATCAGGGCTTCCGGCAGGTGCGGCCTGCGCGGTCCAGGCGCCCAGCGAGCTCTCGAAGCCCTCAGTGGTCTGGTCCACTCCGCCCACGGACAGGCGCGCCTCGTCCGCGAAGACCCCGCGGCCGCCGGAGCCCGGGTCGGTGATGTAGGCGAGCGAGACCTCGACCTGCTTGCCCGCGTAGGCGCTCAGGTCGAAGGAGACCTGCTTCCAGCCGCCGGAGGAGCCGGTGAAGCTGTTCCACGTCCCGCTGGTGCCCTTCGGGGTGCAGCCCCCGCCCTCCACGGTGAGGTAGCGGCGCAGGAAGGGGTGGCCGTTGACGAAGAAGCCGGCCCCGCACTCCTCCGGTACGGTCGCGCTGCTCAGGCCGCCCGCGTCCGGCAGGGTGGTCCAGTCGTCCCCGCCGGCCGTACGGGCCTCCAGGGCGGCGTGGTCGTAGCCCGGCTCGACGTGCCAGTTGAGGGCGAGCTTGAGCTGCGGCTTCTCCTCGGCCTTGACCTGGGTGAGGTCGAGGGTGCGGGTGAGCCGCTTCCAGTCGTTGTCGGTGTGGAGGGCCGAGGCCATCCCCGTGCCGGCGTAGGGCGCGTACGGGTTCACGACCCCGGCGAACTGGCCCGCCTGTGCGCTGCGGAACTGCGGGAACTGCGCGGGGGCCAGGGTCTCGGAGGTCACCGTGTAGGAGCCGGGGGCGTTGAGCGGGTTGCCCGCGGCGTCACCGAGTCCGCCCTTGGCCCCGTTCAGGGTTCCCGCGCCGTTGAAGCCGGTGGCCCCGCTGACGCTCGTACGGCCGTAGGCGCCGAGGTAGTACTGGCTGAAGTCGTCGGTCACGGCGCGGCCCACCTGGGCGTTGCCGCCCGCCAGTTCACCGGCCTCGATCAGCTTGCCGCCCTCGTTCAGGAAGTCCCGGACGGCCAGCTGGGTGTCGCCGCCCGGGGTCTTGGCCCCGGTGTAGTGGACGGCCGTACGGAAGTGGGAGAGCACGCCGAGGTGGTGCGGGGCGCCCTGGGTGGCGACGTCCCAGACGGCGGCGGACTTGCCGTTGGCGCGCAGGGCGTCGACGTAGGCCTGGGCGTGCTGGGCCTTGGCGCCCTCCTCGGCGATCACCAGGACGTCCGCGCGGGGCCGCTCGGCCACGGTGTAGGTGAAGTGCTCGCTGGAGACCTGCTTGCCGGAGGCGCGGTCGCGGCCGGTGAACCAGACCTCGACCTTGTCGCCGGGCTTCGCGCCGTCCACCTCGGCGCGGTACTCGTCGAACCAGTTGTTGTCGTCGCCGCCGTAGATCTCGCCGCCCTTCCAGGCTTCGAGCTCCTCGTCGTGCGTACGGCCGCCGTTGATCCGGAAGTTGAGTTCCTTGTCCTTCAGGGACTTGCGGGCCGTGACGGAGACCGTCTGGTCCTCGCCCCGGGCGACGTAGGAGGTGGTGAAGGGGTCGAGCGTGAAGTCAGCGGCGCTCAGACCCACGGCGGATGCCGGGCGGTCCGGGTGCGCGGCGCTCTCGCCGACGGTCAGGGCGAAGGGGATGTTCTTGGCGAACTCGGCCTGGATGAGCTTCTCGTCGTCCGGGAAGTTGAAGCCGGACGCGCAGTCCTCGGGCTTCCACCGGTCGTTCGGGTCGATCGCGGAGGCCGTCTGGCAGGTGGTCATCTCCGGCGTGAACATCATGATGCCGTTGACGTTGGAGGCGTGGCCGTCGGCCTCACCGTTGGTGGTGTAGAGCTCGGAGGAGACCTGAGGGTAGTAGCCGGGGACGGCGGGGTTCTCCGGGGTGCCGGCGAGCGTCTTGTAGGCGACGTCGTCGGGGGTGGGGGTGGCCACCTGCCAGCCCACGCCGTAGAGGATGAGCTCGGCGGCGGAGTGGTAGTTGACGGCGTATTCGAAGCCGATGCGCTTCTCGAAGGCGTCGAGGGCGACGGTCTCGGGCTCGGAGGAGGCCTTGGGGCCGCGGTAGGTCTCGCTGGCCTGGTTCGGCGAGGAACCCTCGTTGTCGTAGCCCCACTTGAAGGCGAAGTTCCGGTTGAGGTCGACCCCGTCCCCGGGGGTGATCTTGCCGTCGCCGTTGTTGTCGCGCAGGTTCTTGCGCCACAGCCGCTCGCCGTCGGGGGCGTGCGTGT
The DNA here is from genome assembly GCF_043201175.1 of Streptomyces sp. NPDC048337. Taxonomy (NCBI): domain Bacteria; kingdom Bacillati; phylum Actinomycetota; class Actinomycetes; order Kitasatosporales; family Streptomycetaceae; genus Streptomyces; species Streptomyces sp. NPDC048337. The sequence goes on along the minus strand of NZ_JBICYR010000015.1, from coordinate 79,529 downwards.
AGTCGTAGCCGTCCGGGTTGGCGGAGAGCAGGAACCACAGTTCCGTGGAGTCCACCAGGCCGGTGATCCTGGGGTCCTTGCCGTAGTTGTCGATGGTGTGGTGCATCAGCCGCCGGGTCATCTCGGGGGTGATCCACTCACGGGCGTGCTGGTTGGACATGTAGAGCACGGAGGGCTTGGCGCCGTCCTTGGTCTTCTTGGCGTTCTTGCTGACCTTCAGGGCGAGGATGTCCTTGCCCTGGACGGTCTTGCCGATGGAGACGACCTTGGTGAGGGCCGGGTTGGCCTGGGCGGTGGCGAGGATCTCCTCCTGGAGGCCGCCCTTGCCGCTGTACGGGCGGAACACCCCGTCACCGGCGGCCTTGGCGCGGGCCGTCGCAGGGATCCTGCGTTCGGCGAGCTTGACGCCCTGGGCGGCGAGTTCCCCAGCCTGACCGCCGGTGAGGAAGAGCTCGACCGTGGCGGTGCCCGTCTGCGGGGCGCGTTCGGTGAGCTCGTGGGCGTCCTGGCCGGCGGCGAGGACGAGCGGGACCTGCTCCCGGGTGATCTCGGCGTCGTAGACCCGCACCTCGTCGGCGGCGGACGCGCCGCCGGAAGCGGGTCCGGAGCCGGGCTGGGCCTGGGCCGCGGCGGGTAGTGCGGCGAGTGTGGTTCCGAAGACGAGTGCGCTTGCGGCGAGGATCAGTCTCGCGCGGTGCCTCATGTGCCCCCCTGGGCGTCGTCTGCCACGAAAGCGTTCGGGGGCCAGGCTCACGATCCGCCCATGCCCATGTCAATGGGGCCTACCGCGAGGGGCCCGCACGAGTGATCGTGCGAGCCCCTCGTGGCGTACGCGGCGTACGTACGGGATCCGGTCAGCCGGCCATGTTGTCGGCCATTTCCTCGCTGAGGTCGAGGTTCGACTCGGTGCCCGGGATGCCGAGGTCCTGCGCCCGCTTGTCGGCCATCGCCAGCAGCCGGCGGATCCGGCCGGCGACCGCGTCCTTGGTGAGCGGCGGGTCGGCGAGCGCGCCCAGCTCCTCCAGGGAGGCCTGCTTGTGCTCCATGCGCAGCCGGCCGGCGGCGGCGAGGTGCTCGGGGACCTCCTCGCCGAGGATCTCCAGCGCGCGCTGCACGCGGGCTCCGGCGGCCACCGCGGCGCGCGCCGAGCGGCGCAGGTTGGCGTCGTCGAAGTTGGCGAGGCGGTTGGCGGTGGCGCGCACCTCGCGCCGCATCCGCCGCTCCTCCCAGGCCAGCACGGACTCGTGGGCGCCGAGCCGGGTCAGCAGGGCGCCGATCGCGTCGCCGTCGCGGACCACGACCCGGTCCACCCCGCGCACCTCGCGCGCCTTGGCGGCGATGGAGAGCCTGCGGGCGGCGCCCACCAGGGCCAGAGCGGCCTCCGGGCCGGGGCAGGTGACCTCCAGGGAGGAGGACCGTCCCGGCTCGGTCAGCGAGCCGTGGGCCAGGAAGGCGCCGCGCCAGGCCGCCTCGGCGTCACAGGTGGCCCCGGAGACCACCTGCGGCGGGAGTCCCCGGATCGGGCGTCCGCGGCCGTCCACGAGGCCCGTCTGGCGGGCCAGCTGGTCACCCCCGGCCACCACGCGGACCACGTAGCGGCTGCCGCGGCGCAGACCGCCGGGAGCCATGACCACCAAGTCCGAGGAGTGCCCGAAGATCTCCAGGATGTCCTTGCGCAGCCGGCGGGCGGCGATCCCCGTGTCCAGCTCCGCCTCGATGACGATCCGTCCGCTGACCAGGTGCAGCCCGCCCGCGAACCGAAGGATCGCCGAGACCTCCGCTTTCCTGCAGCAGGTCCGGGTGACGGGCAGGCGGGAGATCTCATCCTTCACCGCTGGCGTCATCGCCATGGGCCGATCCTTCCATGCATCCGAAAAATACGGTCGTACGCGGCGGCGAGCAGCTCCGGATCATGCTTCGGAGAGCCGTCTTCCCTGGCGACCGGCGCCAGCTCGACCGCGGCACCGAACCGTTTTGCGGCATCGGCGAGGGACTCGCGGTCGGGCACGGCGGCCTGGTCGGCCAACACCACGTCCAGGGCGAGTTTAGGGGCGTGTCGGGCCAAAACCTCCAAATGACGCTGCGGAGAGAAGCCCTCTGTTTCGCCGGGCTGCGGCGCGAGGTTCAACGAGAGGACCTTGCGGGCCTTCGTCTCGACCAGCGCGTCGAGCAGTTCCGGAACCAGCAGGTGCGGAATCACGGAGGAGAACCAGGACCCCGGGCCGAGCACCACCCAGTCGGCGTCGAGCACCGCCGCGACGGCCTCCGGCACGGCCGGCGGGTCGCCCGGTACGACCTGTACGGAGAGCACCTCGCCCGGGGTCAGGGCCACCGTGGCCTGCCCGCGGACGGTGTCCACGTCCTCGGGGCGGGCCGGGTCGTGCCCCTTGACCAGCGCCTGGAGCTCCAGCGGCACGGCCGACATGGGCAGGACCCGGCCCTGGGCACCGAGCAGCCTGCCGACGAGGTCGAGGGCCTGGACGGGGTCGCCGAGCTGTTCCCACAGGGCGACGATCAGCAGATTGCCGACGGCGTGCTCGTGCAGGTCTCCGCGGGACTGGAAGCGGTGCTGGATGACCCGCGCCCAGGTCTGGCCCCAGTCGTCGTCCCCGCACAGCGCGGCCAGCGCCTTGCGCAGGTCGCCGGGCGGCAGCACGCCGAGCTCCTCACGGAGCCGGCCGCTGGAGCCGCCGTCGTCGGCGACGGTGACCACGGCGGTGAGGTCACCGGTGATGCGGCGCAGCGCCGCGAGGGAGGCGGACAGGCCCTGTCCGCCTCCGAGGGCGACCACCTTGGGGGTGGCGCCGCGCCGGCGGCCGGAGCGTCCCGCGCCGTCCTCGCCCCGTCCCGGGGTGAGGCGGCGCAGGCGGCTCAGCCGCGGGGTCCGTGCCGTCACTCGCGCCCCATGTCCCGGTGGACTACGACGGTCTCGACTCCCTCGGAGGCGAGGCGGGCGGCGAGCTTCTCGGACATGGCCACGCTGCGGTGCTTGCCGCCCGTGCACCCGACCGCGATGGTCACGTAGCGCTTGCCCTCGCGGCGGTAGCCAGTGGCGATGAGCTGGAGCAGCTCGGTGTAGCGGTCGAGGAACTCCTTGGAGCCGGGCTGGCTGAAGACGTAGCCCGAGACCTCCGGGTTGAGCCCGGTGAAGGGCCGCAGCTCCGGGACCCAGTGCGGGTTGGGGATGAAGCGGCAGTCGACGACGAGGTCGGCGTCGACGGGGAGGCCGTACTTGTACCCGAAGGACATGACGGTGGCGCGGAGCTCGGGCTCCTCGTCGCCGGCGAACTGGGCGTCCATCTTGGCGCGCAGTTCGTGCACGTTCAGGCTGGAGGTGTCGATGACCAGGTCGGCGTCGCCGCGCAGCTCGCGCAGCAGGTCGCGCTCGGCGGCGATGCCGTCGGTGATGCGCCCTTCGCCCTGGAGGGGGTGCGGGCGGCGGACCGACTCGAAGCGGCGGACCAGCGCGTCGTCGGAGGATTCCAGGAAGACGATGCGGCGGGTGACGCCCTGGCTGTCGAGGTCGGCGAGGGACTCGCGCAGGGCGTCGAAGAACTGGCGGCCGCGGACGTCGACGACGACGGCGATGCGGGCCACGTTGCCCTGGGAGCGGGCGCCGAGCTCCACCATGGTGGGGATCAGCGCCGGCGGGAGGTTGTCGACGACGAACCAGCCGAGGTCCTCCAGACACTTGGCCGCCGTACTGCGGCCGGCCCCGGACATCCCGGAGATGATCACCAGCTCGGGGATGGCCGCCTCGGCGGCCTCGCCGGGCTCCACTGTCGTGCCCGTACTCACCTGTGCTCCGTCTCGGTCGTGCGCGGTCTCGTGCTCGGTCATTGCTCGGTCCCCCGTTCGGACGATGTCTCCCGGCTGCCGCCGGGTGCCCCCACCCGCGGGGCGGGGGTCTCATCCTCAATGATCTCTCCTGTGGCCGTGTTGACGGCAGGGCCGGCGGGGACCGCCCGGGCGAGGGCCGCGGCCACGGTCTCGGCCGTCTTGCGGCCTATGCCCGGGACCTCGCAGATCTGGTCGATTGTCGCCTGTCTCAGCTTCTTCACCGAACCGAAGTGCTTGACCAGGGCCTGCTTGCGGCTCTCGCCGAGGCCGGGGACCTCGTCGAGCGGGCCGGACTTCAGGCGCTTTCCGCGCTTGTTGCGCTGGTACTGGATGGCGAACCGGTGGGCTTCGTCACGTACCCGCTGGAGGAGGTACAGCCCCTCGCTGGTGCGGGGCAGCACGACGGGGTCGTCCTCGCCGGGCAGCCAGACCTCCTCCAGCCGCTTGGCCAGCCCGCACACGGCCACGTCGTCGACCCCGAGCTCCTCCAGGGCCCGCTTGGCGGCCGCGACCTGCGGCTGCCCGCCGTCGACGACGACGAGCTGCGGCGGGTAGGCGAAGCGCTTGGCCCGCCCGTCGTCCTCGGGCGTGTCCCCGTCGTCGGCGGCCCCGGCGGCCTGGGCGGCCTCGGCGGCCTCGGCGTCTTCGGGCGACCACTCCCCCGTCTTCACCTTCTCCTGGAGGTAGCGGCGGAAGCGCCGCGACACCACCTCGTGCATGGACCGGACGTCGTCCTGCCCCTCGAAGGACTTGATCTGGAAGCGGCGGTACTCGCTCTTGCGCGCCAGCCCGTCCTCGAAAACGACCATGGAGGCGACGACGTCGTCGCCCTGGAGGTGCGAGATGTCGAAGCACTCGATGCGCAGCGGGGCGCTGTCCAGCTCCAGCGCCTCGGCGATCTCCTCCAGGGCCCGGGAGCGGGTGGTGAGGTCGCTGGCGCGCTTGGTCTTGTGCAGGGCGAGGGACTGCTGGGCGTTGCGGTGGACGGTCTCCATCAGCGCCTTCTTGTCCCCGCGCTGCGGGATGCGCAGGCTGACCTGGGATCCGCGCCGCGCCGCGAGCCACTCGCCGAGCGCGGGCGTGTCCTCGGGCAGCGCCGGCACCAGCACCTCCTTGGGCACGCTCTCCCCGCTCTCCTCCCCGTAGAGCTGCTGGAGGGCGTGCTCGACGAGCCCGGCGGTGTCGACGGCCTCGACCTTGTCGGTGACCCAGCCGCGCTGGCCGCGGACCCGGCCGCCGCGGACGTGGAAGATCTGCACGGCCGCTTCGAGCTCGTCCTCGGCGACGGCGATCAGGTCGGCGTCGGTGGCGTCGGCGAGCACGACGGCGTTCTTCTCCATGGCGCGGCGCAGCGCCCCTATGTCGTCGCGCAGCCGGGCGGCCTTCTCGTACTCCATCTCCTCGGCGGCGTCGTGCATCTGCTTCTCGAGCCGGGAGAGGTACGTCCCCGTCCGGCCGGCCATGAAGTCGCAGAAGTCCTCGGCCAGTTCGCGGTGCTCCTCGGGGGTGACCCGGCCGACGCAGGGTGCGGAGCACTTGCCGATGTAGCCGAGCAGGCAGGGGCGGCCGATCTGCGCGGAGCGCTTGAACACGCCGGCGGAGCAGGTCCGCACCGGGAACACCCGGAGCATGAGGTCGACGGTCTCGCGGATGGCCCAGGCGTGCCCGTAGGGCCCGAAGTAGCGCACGCCCTTCTTCTTGGGCCCGCGCATGACCTGCACGCGCGGGTACTCCTCGTTCATGGTGACGGCGAGGGAGGGGTAGCTCTTGTCGTCCCGGTACTTGACGTTGAACCGGGGGTCGAATTCCTTGATCCAGGAGTACTCCAGCTGCAGCGCCTCGACCTCGGTGGACACGACGGTCCACTCGACGGAGGCGGCGGTGGTCACCATGGTGGCGGTCCGCGGATGCAGCCCGGCGACGTCCTGGAAGTAGCTGGCCAGGCGCTGGCGCAGGCTCTTGGCCTTCCCGACGTAGATCACCCGGCGGTGCTCGTCGCGGAATTTGTAGACCCCCGGCGAGTCGGGGATCTGCCCCGGCTTGGGGCGGTAACTGGAAGGGTCGGCCATGCCATCACCCTACTTGCGCGGACTGACAACCGACCGTACCGCTCCCTTGCCGGGGGCTCCGCCGGGTCCGCGGGCGCGGCGCCGCTGCGGGGGCGCCGCCCCCGAACGCCCGCGCCTCAAACTCCCCCAGCTACCGCTGGGAGGTGCCCCCAGGCGGGGCTGGAATCGCCCTGCGGGCAATTCAGCCGCACCTGGCGGACGGCACGAGCGGAAATCCAGCCCCTCCGGCGTTTGAGGAGCGGGGTCTGGGGCGGAGCCCCAGGAGCGGACCGCAGGGCCTGGTTCCTGGCGGAGGCCAAGCCCTGCGGGCGAGGGCTACGCCCCCGCGGAGGCGTGCCGGCGCCGGCGGCGCAGCGCCAGGAAGCCCGCGCCCCCGAGCGCCGGCGCAACGACCCCGCCGCCGACCAGCATCACCGGCGCCCCGGTTCCCTCGGCACCGGGCGACTCGGCGAAGCCACCCGCCATGCCGCCTTCGGCGTACGCGGAGCCGGGGAGCTTGTCCCCGTAGGCCTTCACGACCCGGGCCCGGTAACCGGACAGGCTCGTCCCCCCGGCGCCCACGGCCCGCACCGCGTCCTCGTCCAGCGGGAGCACCCTGCTCCCCCCGGCCACGTACCACGCGTCGATCTGCGGCTCACGGAACACCGTGCCGCCCGGCAGTTTCGCCGCGCCCAACTGCGCGTAGCGGAACTCGTCGTCGCCGGTGGCGATGTTCACCACCTGCCACCCGGCCTCCGTTCGCGCCGTCCACAGCGCGGCCTGCTGCCCGTCGGAGGAGACCGCCTTGCTGGCGAGGAACTCCAGGCGGGCCACGGAGGCGCCCGCCTTCCCCGCGACGAAGTCGGGGGAGAGGTGGTTCACGGGTATCGCCCCGCCCTCGATACGGGGCTGCGCGGCGGCCTGCGAGACCTTGCCCTCGCGGGCGAAGAAGCGGGACAGCGTGGCCAGGGTGTCCGGCGCGGCGGCCGCCCGCTCCGCGGCGGCCTTGTTCTCGGCGGTGGCGGCCTGCGGCTGCGGTACGGGGGTCGCCGAGGCCTGCGGGGCGAGCCCGAGGAGGGCGGTGGCCGCGAGGACCGCGGCGGCGGCGGTGGCACGCAGGGTCATGGCGGTCACGCCCCGATCCGGTAGAGGGAGTGGGTCCAGGAGAAGGTGCTGTTGTCCACGTACCAGGCGTGCGAGGCCCAGTTGTAGCGGTCGCTGGAGGGCCACGGGTCGCCCCAGTAGACCCAGCTGTTGGCGGTGTCGTAGCCGTAGATGACGTGCATGTGCCCGCCGCCGTTGGACCACTGGATGCGGGTCTCGATCGGACGGTTGGCGTTGATCTCGGTCTGCACGGTGGAGTACTGGAGCCAGCCGTTCACGTACGAGCCGGAGTTGATGCCCGCCCAGCGCAGGCCGGTCTGGACGTTGCCGAGGGTGGCCTGGTTGTTGGGGCAGTCGTAGCCCTGCTGGCGGTTGAAGGCGGCGTTGCAGAACTGGTTCTGGGTGTAGTTCCGGCCGAACCAGGTGGCGATGGTGTTGCCGCCGGCGGCCCAGCACCAGTTGGTCTTCTGCTGTGCCTGCATGGTGATGTTGAGCCGCTTGTACGCGAGGGCGGCGCTGTCGGTGTCGGTGGCGGCCGTGGCGGTGCCGGCGCCGAGCGGCAGGGCGAGGAGCAGGGCGGTGAGGAGGGCGGCCAGGTGGGGCCGCCGCTTTCGGTTGCGCATCGCGTTCCTCCCATGGTGGGGATGTGGGGGTGGAGGAGCGCGTCCGGACGCTGTGGAGGAGCATCGGGGAGTTGTCGCGATCAGGTCAACGCGCTTCAATACGCGGTGACATTGCAGTGTGAACGGTGGGGCTGCGGTGTGAACGGTTGCTGCCGTGTCACCTGGTCCCCCGGTACCACCGGCGCGCTCCCCCGCGCCGTCGCGTGTGAACGTTCACAAGGGAGTGGCCATGCGGCCGACCGGGGACACGGCAGGCGCCGCGAGAGCGGCGGGCACGGCAAGCACGCCGGAACTCGGCCGGCTGCTGCGCGGCGGCCCCTTCCACCTGGCCCTGCGCGCCGCCCTGGCCGCGCGCGGACTGCCCCTGCACCGGGTGCAGCACCGGCTCGCGGCGCGCGGCATCAAGGTCGGCGTCACCAGCCTCAGTTACTGGCAGCAGGGCGCCCGGCGGCCGCGCCACGCGGAGTCCCTCCGGGCCGTCACCGCGCTGGAGCAGATCCTGGAGCTGCCGGACGGCGCCCTCGTCCGCCTCCTGCGCACCCCGGACCCCGGCCCGGGCCCCGCCCGCCCGGCCGCCCGCCCGTACCGGGCCCTCTTCAGCATGGGCGCGGCGGTCGAGCAGTTACTGGAGGGGATGGAGCTCCCGCCCGACGGCGGTCTGCACTCGCTGGGCCACCACGAGCGGGTCCGCATCGGGCCCGGGGGCGAGATGCGCACCCGCGCCTCGCAGCAGATCGTCCGGGCCCACCGCGACGGCGTCGACCGCTACCTCGCCATCCACCATGGCGATCCGGGCTGCGACACGTCCCGGATGGAGGTGACGGCGTACGAGAACTGCCGCACCGGCCGGGTCCGGCGCCACCCGGAGGCCGGCGTGGTGGTCGCGGAGCTGCTCTTCGACGCCCGGCTGCGGCGCGGGGACACGTACGTATTCGGCTACTGCATAACGGACGGCACCGGCGGGCGCAGCGGAGAGTACGTCCGCGGCTTCAGCTACGCGGGCGGCCAGTACATGCTCCAGGTCCGCTTCGACGAGGCGGCCCTGCCGGTGCGCTGCCGCCGCTTCGCCCGCACCGGACCGGAGGCCCCGCGCACCGGCCTCGCGGACCTGACCCCGAGCGGCCGGCACCGGGCGGTGCACCTGGTGGAGCAGACGGTGCGGCGCGGGATCCTCGGGATCGCCTGGGACTGGGAGTAGCCGGGCCCCGCGGGGGCGGCTCAGCCGGCGATGAGCTTGCCGTTCTCCGCCTTGACCGGGACGGCGGGCAGCGGGTCGCTCGCCGGGCCGCGCAGGACCTTGCCGGTCGCCACGTCGAAGCGGCTGCCGTGGCAGGGGCAGTTGCCCTCACCCTCGACGATCTTGTCCAGGACGCAGCCGGCGTGCGTGCACTGGGCGCTGAAGGCCTTGTACTGGCCCTCCGCCGGGCAGCTGACGATCAGCTTCTTCTCCCGGTACAGCTTCGCGCCGCCCACCGGGACCTCGGTCGCGGCTCCCAGCTCCACCGGCTCCTTGGGCACCGCCGGGGAGCCGGCGCCGCTGTTGCCCTCGGTGGAACAGGCCGCCAGCGTCAAACCGGCGCCCGCAGCACCCGCGAGCGCTGCGGCGCCCTTGAGGACGGTACGGCGGGCGGAGGACGGCGACGCGGACATGGAACTCTCCTGGGTGTGACGGGCGGGACTCGGCCCACCCGACGATACCGTCGGCCGATGGGGTAGCTTCCCCCGCGTGATCGTCGTCGGCGGAGAAGCCCTCATCGACCTGGTGCCCGTGGAGCGGCCGCCGGGCGCGCTGCTGCCCCGGCCGGGCGGCGGACCGTACAACACCGCGCTCGCCCTCGGGCGGCTCGGCGCCGAAGTGGCCTTCTGCTCCCGGGTGTCGGCGGACGGCTTCGGCGAGAGCCTCCTCGCGGGGCTGCGGGCGGCCGGGGTGGACCTGTCCCTGGTGCAGCGCGGGCCGGAGCCGACCACCCTCGCCGTGCCCTCGCTGGCCCCGGACGGCTCGGCCTCGTACGGCTTCTACGTCGAGGGCACCGCTGACCGCCTGTTCGCCCTGCCGCCCGCCCTCCCCGATTCCGTACGCGCCCTCGCGCTCGGCACCTGCTCGCTGGTCCTGGAGCCGGGCGCGAGCGCGTACGAGGCCCTGCTGCGCCGGGAGTCGCGGCGCGGGCTGCTGACCCTGCTGGACCCCAACATCCGGCCGGCGCTGATCGCGGACCCGGCGGCGTACCGCACCCGGTTCCTGGAGCGGCTGCTGCCGTACGCCTCCGTCCTCAAGCTGTCGGAGGAGGACGCGGCCTGGCTCGGCGGCCGGGCCTCGGACTGGCTGGCGGCGGGGCCGTCGGCGGTGGTGCTGACCCGGGGCGCGGCGGGGCTGACCGTCTGGACGCGGGAGGGCGCGGAGCACTCCGTCCCGGCCCGCCGGGTCGCCGTGGCGGACACGATCGGGGCGGGCGACACCGTCAACGCCGCCCTGCTGCACCGGCTCTCGGGGGCGCCCCACCGGCCGGCGGATTGGCCCGACGTCCTGGCCTACGCGGCGCACGCGGCGGCCCTGACCTGCACGCGGGCGGGCGCGGAGCCCCCGTACGCGGCGGAGCTCACCCGATAGCGGCCCACACGGTCCGGCCGACGGCGGGGGCGAACTCCTCCACCGGCTGGACCACTTCCGCACCGGAGAAGTGCAGGAAGAAGGCCCGCTGGAAGCAGGCGCCGAGCAGCAGGGCCGCGGCGGCCTGCGGATCGGCGCCCGGGCGCAGCCGGCCCGCCTCGGCCTCCCGGCGCAGCCGCCCGGCCAGCGCGTCCAGCACCACGTGCGGCCCGGAGCCGATCTTCCGCACGCCCTCGCGGTGACGGGTGAGCAGGACGGGGTCGGCGAAGAGCGAGGCGGCCATGGGCATCGCGTCGGCGTAGAAGAGCGCGGCGTGCCGGGCGATCCCGACGAGCCCCTCCTCCCCCAAGCACTCTCCCGGCCGGTCGTCCAGTACGGCCATGAGCGGGCCCGCGTTGGGGGTGCGCTCCATCAGCACCCGCACGAACAGCTCTTCCTTGTTCGCGAAGTACTTGTAGAGCGCGGCCTCCGAGCAGCCGGCCTCGCGGGCGATGGCCTTGGTGGTCGCACCGGCCAGCCCGATGGTGCGCATCAGGGTCTCGGCGGCGTCGAGGATCCGCTCCGGGGTGGGACGGCTTGACTTCGAGGTGAGCATTCACTCACCATAGCCGAAACGAGGGGTGAGTGAATACTCACCCACCCCCCTCCGTTCCACTCCTCAACCCTGGGGGTTTCCATGAAGATCACGGTGTTCGGTGCCACGGGCGGCGTGGGCCGCGAGGTCGTACGGCAGGCACTCGACGCGGGACACGAGGTGACCGCGGTCGTACGGGACCCGGCACGGCTTCCCGTTCCCGCCCACGAGCGGCTCCGTGTGGCCACGGTGGCCGACGTGACCGACCGGGAGGCGCTGCTGTCCGTGGTGAGCGGGCAGGACGCGGTGGTCTCCGCGCTGGGTGCGGCCAACAACAAGCAGGCCAAGGCGACCCCCATCGCGGGTCCGGCCCTGGCCGCGATCACCTCGGTCATGGAGCGTGCGGGGGTGCGTCGGCTGTCGGCCGTGAGCGCCGCGCCGGTCGGCCGGCTGCCGGACGGCGAGGGGGTGTTCACCCGCGCCGTGGTCTACCCGCTGCTGCGCAGGCTGCTGCGGGACCTCTACGCGGACCTCGCGGACATGGAGGCGGCGATGGGCGCGAGCGCCACGCAGTGGACGGTGATCCGCCCGCCGATGCTGCAGAACAAGCCCCGCACCGGCACCTACCGCCGCGCGATCGACGCCAACGTCCTGGGCGGCCGGGTGATCCCCCGCGCGGACGTCGCCGACGCCCTCCTGACCACCCTGACCGACCCCACCACCGCCCGCCACGCGGTGGGGGTGGCCTCGTAGCCGCGGGGGGGGGGCCCGGGGGGGGGGCGGGGGGGGCGCCCCCCCCCCCCCCCCGGCGGCGGGGGGGGGGCCCCCCCCGCGGCCGGGGGGGGGGGGGGGGGGCGGCGCCGGGGGGGGGGGCCGGCG
>NZ_JBICYR010000015.1:53682-67845 GCF_043201175.1 Streptomyces sp. NPDC048337 | reverse complement strand
GGGGGGCGGGGTCCCCGCGCCGCCCCGGGGGGGGGGGCTGTACTTCCCCCCCCCGCCGGCGTTCGAGGCGCTGGGGGTCCCCCCGGACGAAGTCTGGGGGAGGGCCCGGGGGCAGAGCCCCCGGCAACGGCGCCGCAGACGAACACGGCACCGCCCAAGGCAAGGGCTACGCCTTGCGGGCCCGCGCCTTCTGGGCCGGAACCGTCTTCTTCGCGGCGGCAGCGGCCCTCTTGGCCGGGGCCTTCTTCGCGGCCGCCCGCGCCGGAGGCGCCCCCGCGTCGGAGACCCGGTCCGCCCCGAGAATGTCCCGCAGGAACTTGCCGGTGTGGCTCGCCCCCACCGACGCCACCTGCTCCGGCGTCCCCTCGGCCACCACCAGGCCGCCGCCGTAGCCGCCCTCGGGCCCCATGTCGATGACCCAGTCCGCGACCTTGATCACGTCGAGGTTGTGCTCGATGACGATCACCGAGTTCCCCTTGTCCACCAGCCCCGACAGCACCTTGATCAGCTTCGAGATGTCCTCGAAGTGCAGACCCGTCGTCGGCTCGTCCAGCACGTACACCGTCCGCCCCGTCGACCGCTTCTGCAGCTCGGAGGCCAGCTTCACGCGCTGCGCCTCACCACCCGACAGCGTCGGCGCGGACTGGCCCAGCCGTACGTACCCCAGCCCCACCTCGGTCAGCGTCCGCAGGTGCCGCGAGATCGTCGGCACCGCCTCGAAGAAGTCCAGCGCCTCCTCGATCGGCATGTTGAGGACTTCCGCGATGGACTTGCCCTTGTAGTGGACCTCCAGCGTCTCCCGGTTGTACCGGTCGCCGTGGCAGACCTCGCACGGGACGTAGACGTCCGGCAGGAAGTTCATCTCGATCTTGATCGTGCCGTCGCCGGAGCAGTTCTCGCACCGGCCGCCCTTGACGTTGAAGGAGAAGCGGCCCGGCAGGTAGCCGCGCACCTTCGCCTCCATCGTCTCCGCGAACAGCTTGCGCACGTGGTCGAAGACACCGGTGTACGTCGCCGGGTTCGACCGCGGCGTCCGGCCGATCGGCGACTGGTCCACATGCACGACCTTGTCGACGAGGTCGTCCCCGTCCACCCGCGTGTGCCGCCCCGGCACCGAGCGGGCGCCGTTCAGCTCGCGCGCCAGGTGCGTGTAGAGGATGTCGTTGACCAGCGTCGACTTTCCGGAGCCCGAGACACCGGTCACGGCCGTGAGCACGCCCAGCGGGAAGGACACGTCGATGTCCTGGAGGTTGTTCTCCCGGGCGCCGTGGACGGTCAGCCTGCGCTCCCCGTTCACCGGGCGGCGTACGAGCGGCAGCGGGATGGACCGCTTGCCCGACAGGTACTGCCCGGTCATCGACTCGGCGTTCTTCAGCAGGTCCTTCAGCGCCCCGCTGTGCACGACCTTGCCGCCGTGCTCGCCCGCACCCGGGCCGATGTCCACGACCCAGTCGGCCACCTTGATGGTGTCCTCGTCGTGCTCGACCACGATGAGAGTGTTGCCCATGTCCCGCAGCCGCACCAGCGTTTCGATCAGCCGGTGGTTGTCCCGCTGGTGCAGGCCGATGGAGGGCTCGTCCAGCACGTAGAGCACGCCGACCAGGCCGGAGCCGATCTGCGTGGCGAGCCGGATGCGCTGGGCCTCGCCGCCGGACAGGGTGCCGGCGGCCCGGTTGAGCGAGAGGTAGTCGAGGCCGACGTCCACGAGGAAGCGGAGCCGCTCGTTGACCTCCTTCAGGACCCGCTCGGCGATCTTCTTGTCGCGGGCGTCGAGCCGCATCCGCCCCAGGAAGTCCGCGCACTCGCTGATCGACATGGCGGCGACCTCGGCGATGGACTTCTCCATCACCGTCACCGCGAGCACGATCGGCTTGAGCCGGGTGCCCTCACAGGTCGGGCAGGGCACCTCGCGCATGTAGCCCTCGAAGCGCTCGCGGCTGGCGTCGCTCTCCGACTCCGAGTGCCGTCGCTTGACGAACGGCACGGCGCCCTCGAAGGCCGTCGTGTAGGCCCGCTCGCGCCCGTACCGGTTGCGGTAGCGGACCTCGATCTGCGTCTTGTGCCCGTAGAGCAGGGCCTTCTTCGCGCGCAGCGGCAGTCCGGCCCACGCGATGTCGGTCCGGAAGCCCAGCTCGTCGGCGAGGGCGCCGACCAGCCGCTGGAAGTAGTCCTTGGTGTGACCGAGCGACCACGGCGAGACCGCTCCCTCGTCGAGGGACTTCTCCTCGTCCGGAACGATCAGCTCCGGGTCCACCTCCATGCGCGTGCCGATACCGGTGCACTCGGGGCAGGCGCCGAAGGGCGAGTTGAAGGAGAAGGAGCGCGGCTCCAGCTCCTCGAAGGACAGGTCGTCGTACGGGCAGTAGAGGTGCTCGGAGTACATCCGCTCACGCTCGGGGTCGTCCTCGGCGAGGTCGACGAAGTCCAGGATGACCATGCCGCCGGAGAGGCCGAGGGCGGTCTCCACCGAGTCGGTGAGCCGGCGCTTGGCACTGTCCTTGACGGTGAGGCGGTCGATGACCACCTCGATGGTGTGCTTCTCCTGCTTCTTCAGCGTGGGCGGCTCGGAGAGCTGGATGGTCTGCCCGTCGACCCGCGCCCGGCTGTAGCCCTTGGTCTGGAGGTCGGAGAAGAGGTCGACGAACTCGCCCTTGCGCTCGCGCACCAGCGGCGAGAGCACCTGGAAGCGGCTGCCCTCGGGGAGCGCGAGCACCTTGTCGACGATCGCCTGCGGCGACTGGCGGGAGATGGGGCGCCGGCACTCGGGGCAGTGCGGCTTGCCGATGCGAGCGAAGAGCAGGCGGAGGTAGTCGTAGACCTCGGTGATGGTGCCCACGGTCGAGCGCGGGTTGCGCGAGGTCGACTTCTGGTCGATCGAGACGGCCGGGGAGAGGCCCTCGATGAAGTCGACGTCGGGCTTGTCCATCTGCCCGAGGAACTGGCGGGCGTACGACGAGAGCGACTCGACGTAACGGCGCTGGCCCTCGGCGAAGATCGTGTCGAAGGCCAGGGAGGACTTGCCCGACCCGGAGAGTCCGGTGAAGACGATGAGGGAGTCGCGGGGCAGGTCGAGCGAGACGTTCTTGAGGTTGTGCTCGCGAGCGCCACGAACGATGAGACGGTCGGTCACGCCGGTCCGCACCTTTCTTGAGAGAGCGGGGGCACGGGCCCCCGTCCCAGGGTATGGGGGGCGCCACTGCGGTGGAGTTGGAGTCTGGACTTCGAGCGTATAGCACGCACATTCGATTTACGGCACTCCGCAGACCTCTTCACCCGATCGTGTGGCCGCGCCCCGGAAGCCACTAGGCTCGCCGTCATGACTGATCATGTGCACGACCTGCGATCTGTACGTGAAGCCACGGACCGGCTGCTGACCGCGGTCGCGAAACTGGACAACGCCGCCCTCTCCGAGCAGTCACACCTGCCGGACTGGACCCGGGGCCACATCCTGGCCCACCTCGCGCGCAACGCCGACGCCCTCGTGAACGTCCTCGAAGGGCGTCCGATGTACGAGAGCGCCTCCGCGCGCGACGCGGACATCGAGCGCGACTCCGGTCGGCCCCTGGAAGAACACCTGGCGGACCTCCGTGATTCCGGGGCCCGCTTCCTCGCCACCGGCGAGCCCGCCCAGGACTGGTCCCGCACCGTCGAGCTGCGCAACGGGGTCACCGACCTCGCCGCCAACGTGCCCTTCCGCCGGCTCGTCGAGGTCGAGCTGCACCACGTCGACCTGAACATCGGCTACGAGCTCTCCGACCTCCCCGACGAGTTCACCGGGCGCGAGATCGACTTCCTCGCCGACCGCTGGTCCGCCCGGCCCGAGGTACCGCCGACGGCCCTGGTCGCGGACGACGGACGGCACTGGCGCACCGGCTCCGCCGGGGACCCCGCCGTCACCGTGTCCGGGACCGCCGCCGGGCTGCTGGCCTGGCTGGCCGGCCGCGGCGACAAGGGCGCCTCCCTGACCGCGTCGGGCGGCCCCCTGCCCGAGCTCCCACCGCTCTAGGATCAAGGCATGACGTACACCGGAGAGGTCAAGGTCGGCGGTCCGGCCGACGTGCACGAGCTCGCGGACCTGATGATTTCCAAGGTCGCGGTGGGCCCGATGAACAACAACGCCTACCTGCTGCGCTGCCGGGCCACCGACGAGCAGCTGCTCATCGACGCGGCCGCCGAGGCCGACACGCTGCTGAGCCTGATCGGCGACGACGGCATCGCGTCCGTCGTCACCACCCACCGGCACGGCGACCACTGGGGCGCGCTCGCCGAGGTGGTCGCGGCGACCGGGGCGCGGACCTACGCGGGCGCCCTCGACGCCGAGGGCATCCCGGTGGCCACCGACGTGACGGTGGCCGACGGG
This sequence comes from Streptomyces sp. NPDC048337, assembly GCF_043201175.1. Classification (NCBI taxonomy): domain Bacteria; kingdom Bacillati; phylum Actinomycetota; class Actinomycetes; order Kitasatosporales; family Streptomycetaceae; genus Streptomyces; species Streptomyces sp. NPDC048337. The sequence continues at coordinate 63,485 of NZ_JBICYR010000015.1, read as the reverse complement.
GACACGATCCGGGTCGGGCGGGTCGAGCTGACCGCGCGGCACCTGGTCGGACACACCCCCGGCTCGATCGCGCTGATCTACGACGACCCGCACGGGCACGCGCACGTGTTCACCGGCGACTGCCTCTTCCCCGGCGGCGTCGGCAACACCTGGGGCGACCCGAAGGCCTTCGCGAGCCTGATCGACGACGTGCAGCACAAGCTCTTCGACCAGCTGTCGGACGAGACCTGGGTCTACCCGGGACACGGCAACGACACCATGCTCGGCGCCGAGCGGCCGCATCTGGCCGAATGGCGCGAGCGCGGCTGGTAGGTCCCGGCCGGCAGGCCCCGCAACCCGTCAACTTCGGTACGCGAGGCACTCCTTCCGGTCGTTGATGACCGAACGCACGTCCTGGGGGCCGGGGACGGGGTAATTGCTGCACCATGCAACAAGACCCCTCCCCCGGACCCGAGGCGCCCGCCCGGCCCACAGGGCCCGGCATGCTGCGGCTCGCCTCGGCCTCGCTCGCCGGGACCGCCATCGAGTTCTACGACTTCTTCGTCTACGGGACCGCAGCCGCGCTCGTGCTCGGCCCCCTCTTCTTCCCGTCCTTCTCCCCGCTCGCCGGCACCCTGGCCGCCTTCGGCACCTTCGGCGTCGGCTTCCTCGCCCGCCCGATGGGCTCGGCGCTCTTCGGCCACATCGGCGACCGCTACGGCCGCCGCCCGGTGCTCCTCGCCTCCCTGCTGCTCACCGGCCTCGCCACGGTCGCCGTCGGCTGCGTGCCCACGTACGACTCGATCGGCGTGGCAGCCCCCGTACTGCTGCTCCTGCTGCGCTTCCTGCAGGGCCTCGGACTCGGCGGCGAGTGGGGCGGCGCGGTGCTGCTGACCGCCGAGCACGCCCCCGAGGGGCGCCGGGGCCTGTGGTCGAGCTTCCCGCAGATCGGCCCCGCGGTGGGCTTCCTGCTGTCCAACGGCATGATCCTGGCGCTGTCCGCGACCCTGACCGACGCGCAGTTCACCGCCTGGGGGTGGCGGGTGCCGTTCTGGGCGGCCGGGGTGCTGGCGCTGGCCGGGCTGTGGCTGCGGCGCTCGGTGGAGGAGACCCCGCAGTTCCGGGCGCTGGCCGAGACGGGGCGCCGGGCGGAGGCCCCGCTGGCCGAGGTGGTCCGCGGCCACTGGCGGCTGCTCCTGCTGACCGGCGGGGCCCTCGCCGTGGGGTACGCCGTCTTCTACGCGGTCACCACCTGGTCCCTCGCGTACGCCACCGAGCACCTCGCCGTGGGCCGCACGGTGATGCTGGCCTGCATCATGGCGGCGGTCGCCCTCAAGGGCCTGGTGACCCCGCTGGTGGCGCTGCTCGGCGACCGCTACGGCCGGCGCCCGCTGTGCCTGATCGGCTGCACGCTCTGCGCGCTGTGGATGTTCCCGCTCGTGGCCCTGCTGCGGACGGCGGAGCCCCTGTTGATGACGCTGGGCTTCGTGGGCGCCCTGTTCGGCATGGTCACGATGTTCGCGGTGGTGGGCGCGTACCTGCCGGAGCTGTACGCGCCGCGCATCCGCTGCACGGGCGCGGCCGTCGGCTACAACCTGGGCGGTGTGCTGGGCGGGGCGCTGACCCCGATCGTGGCGACGGCGCTGGCGGAAGGCTCCGGTCCGCCGTGGGGCGTCGCCGTGTACCTGAGCGGGATCTCCCTGCTCAGCCTGGGCTGCTTCGCGCTGCTGCCCGAAACCAATCCGGTGGTCGTACGGACGCGGTCGGGGGCGGCGGCCGAAACGGCCACCGCCCCCGCGTAGACACGTAGGCCCGCTCAGGCGTCGATGCTCTCCGGGCGGGCGGCGGCCTCGGCCGCCGCCTGCTTCTTCGAGGCCATCAGGCTGGTGATCGTGGTGATCACCAGGACACCGCAGATGACGCCCAGGGAGACCGGGATCGAGATCACCGGGACGTGCACGCCGCTCTCGTGGAGGGCGTGCAGCACCAGCTTGACGCCGATGAAGCCGAGGATGATCGACAGGCCGTAGCTGAGGTGGACCAGCTTCTTCAGCAGGCCGCCGATGAGGAAGTACAGCTGGCGCAGGCCCATGAGGGCGAAGGCGTTGGCGGTGAAGACGATGTACGGGTCCTGCGTGAGGCCGAAGATCGCGGGGATCGAGTCCAGGGCGAACAGCACGTCGGTGGTGCCGATGGCGAGCATGACGACCATCAGCGGGGTCAGGACGCGCTTGCCATTGTTCTGGATGAAGAGCTTGGTGCCGTGGTACCTGTCGGCGACGCCGAACTTCTTCTCGACGGACTTGAGGAGACGGTTCTCCTCGAACTCCTCGTCATCCTCGTCCTTGCGCGCCTCCTGGATCAGCTTCCACGCGGTGTAGATCAGGAACGCGCCGAAGATGTAGAAGACCCACGAGAAGCTGGCGATGATCGCGGCGCCGGCCGCGATGAAGATCGCGCGCAGCACCAGGGCGATCAGCACGCCCACGAGCAGCACGCGCTGCTGGAGGTGGGAGGGGACCGCGAACTTCGCCATGATCAGGACGAAGACGAAGAGGTTGTCCACGCTCAACGACTTCTCGGTGATGAAGCCCGCGAAGAACTCCTGGGAGGCCTGGGGGTTCCCGAAGAACCACAGGCCGAGGCCGAAGAGTCCGGCGAGGACGATCCAGACGACCGTCCAGGTGCCCGCTTCCTTGATCGATACGTCGTGCGGTTTGCGGCCGATGAAGAAATCGGCGCCGATGAGGAGGGACAGACCAAGAATGGTCAGCACCCACAGGGTCCAGGAAACTTCCACGGTAAACACGCCTCCGGCGGATGGCTCAGCACTTCGTCAGCGTCATCGCTGCCGGAGGTCTCTTCCACCCGGGCGGCCTGGAGGCCGTGGGCCGACGCCCCGGGACCGACTGCGTTCTGTGAACGCTGGTCCGTATTGACGGGCACGCCGTAGCAGGAAAGCAGGAATACTCCCCTCCGCGGTCACCAGGGTACCCGCCAGGGCCGGAAAAGGTAAAGGAAATCCCAAGGACTGGTCAGTGAAAGGTCATCAGCGGGTGCGTCGGACCTCCGCCACCCGCTCCAGGGCCTGGTCGAGGACGCGACTGCCCTGCGGGGGCAGGTCCGGCTCGAAGGTCCAGGCGTGGTGGACCCAGGGGTCGGCGAGATGGTTGTCCGGCACCGGGGACAGCCGCATCAGCGAGCGCCACAGCGGGTCCAGCAGCGGCCCGTAGGCCGAGGCCTCGTCACGGTCCGCGACCATCAGCAGATGCACGCCGACCGCCGGCCCCTCGTCGGCGAGGTAGCGCAAGCGGGTGACGGCCCGGTCGTCGAAGCCGTGCGGGAAGTCGTGCACGATCAGCAGCTGCTCGGCCGTGTCCACGTCCGGTGGCAGGTCCTCGGGAGCCCCGGCCCGCAGCGCCATCTGTACGAGGTCCACCCGGCGGGTCAGCCGCTCCAGAGTCTCGGAGACCCCGGCGGCCCCGGCGGCGGGCGGCCCGGCCAGCACCCCGGCGCGGACGAGCGGTGCCAGCGAGGCGGCACCGGCCCCGGCCGCGTCGATGACGTGGACGGAGAACCGGTCACCGGGGTGGACCGCGAGCAGCCGCGCCGCGTGCGCGACGGCCATGTCCATGGCGGCCCGGCGCAGCCGGTCGGTGTCCATGGCCATGGCGGCCTCGGAGCCGGTGCGGCCGTTGTCGATCCAGAGCCCGCGCTCCAGCGGGAGCCGCACGAGCATGGGGATGCGCAGATCGGGCCGCTCGGGCAGGTGCAGGTCCCCCAGGCGCAGGGCCAGCGGGCCCTCCTCGGGCACCCGGTGGGCGTGCCACACCGGGTTGTCCCAGCGGGCGTACGAGGCCGGCAGCGCGGGCTCGACCACCTCGGACTCGGCGGTGAGCTGGGCGAGGTCCCGGTCGAGGACGGCCTGGGCCTGGGCGACGAGCTCGTCGCGGCGGGCCCGGGCGGTGTCGCGGGCGGCGTTGCCGGAGCCGCCGATGCGGTGGCGCGGGTCGGACAGGACCTCGTCGAGCTCGCGGTCCATCCGGGAGTCGGCGAAGTCGACGGCGCCGCGGTAGGCGGCGATGGCGCGGGCCAGGTCCTCGAACATGCCCCAGACCTGGTTGTAGAGCCGCTCGTCCATGGACCAGCCGCTGGCGTCCCCGGCGACGGGGCGCGGGGGCTGCCCGGGCTCCGACGGCTGCGCGGGCCGGGGCGCGGGCTCGGGTGGCTCGGCGCTGGTGCGGCGGCGGCGCGGGTGGGCGTAGTTGATGGTCCCGTCGGCCCCGATCGCGGGGGACGGCGCGGACTCGGGAGCGGGCGCCGGCTCGGGGGCCGGGCCCGGCGTACCCGCGTAGGGGACTCCGGACACCGGGACCGGGTCGGGGGCCACCGGGGCGGCGACGCAGGCGTGCACGCGCGCCACGAGCTCATCGGCGACGGGGGCGGTGAGCCCCTGGTCGGCGAAGAGGGCGGCGAGCCCGCCGGCGTAGCCCTGGCCGACGGCACGGACCTTCCAGGCCCCCTGGCGCCGGTAGAGCTCCAGGGCGACGACGGCCGTCTCGGCGTCCAGCCCGGTGAGGATGTACTCGGCGAGCTCGGTGCCGTCGGCGCCCGCGACGGAGATGTGCGAGGCCGCGACGGCCCCGAAACGGGCCGGGCCGCCGGGCGGCAGGGAGAGCAGGACGCCGACCCGGTGCACCGCGGCGTCCACCGCGTCCAGGTCGACGGCGAACCGGTGCCGGTCGTTGGAACCGTCGGGCGCCTCCACCCCCGGAAGGCCGCGCGCACCGGGGTGCGCGATCCCCTCCGGGCCCGTCACGGTGCCCCGCTCGTCCCCGAGCGAGGCCAGGGCGAGCACCGGTGTGCCCGCCGAGACCGTGATCCGCACGTTGTGTTCGGACAGGGCGTGGTTCTGCCCCCGGACCAGTTCGGCCGCCATCGTCCCGTCTCCCCCGTACTTCTTCGTACCCTCTTCGTACTTCTTCGCCTACAGGTGCGGCAGGATCGCCGGCATCAGGTCCTGGAAGGTGCGGCCGTTGGCCGGGTTGCCCAGGGCCGTCATCTTCCAGCCCGCGCCGGCGCGCGACACCTTCGCCATGATCTGCGCGGTGTACTGACCGCCGCCGTCGAGGGTGTAGCGGGCCAGCTCCTGGCCGTTGGTCTCGTCGACGATGCGGCAGAACGCGTTCTGCACCTCCTGGAACGTCTGGCCGGTGAAGGAGTTCACCGTGAAGACGATCTGGTCGATGTGCACCGGCACGCGCTGGAGGTCGACGAGGATGGACTCGTCGTCCCCGCCCTGGCCGGCGCCGCCGACGAGGTTGTCACCGGTGTGCCGGACCGAGCCGTCGTCGCTCTGCAGGTGCCGGAAGAACACCACGTCCACGGGCTGCTTGTCGGCGAAGAGCACCGCCGAGGCGTCCAGGTCGATCTCCCTGGTCCGCGAGCCGAACAGTCCGCGGCGCTTCGCCGCCTGCCAGCCGAGGCCCATCCGGACCGCCGTCAGCGTGCCCCCGTCCGACTTCTGCAGACTGATGGCCTGACCCTTGGTCATGTTGACCGTCACGCGCTGTCCCCTCTCATAAGCCCGCCCCAATAACGAGCGCGCAGCGTGTATCTGCGGCCGTGCACCAACCCTACTGACAGGCTCCCGGTCAGGCGAGGCCCGCTTCCTTCATCTGCCGCAGCTCCTTCTTGAGCTCGCCGACCTCATCGCGGATCCGGGCCGCGACCTCGAACTGCAGCTCCGCGGCCGCCGCCCGCATCCGCTCGGTCATCTGCTCGATGAGCGAGGCCAGTTCCGCGGCGGGCCGGTCGGTGAGCACCTCGGTGGCCTTGGCCTTGCCCTTCGCGCCCTTGCCACCCGCCGCCTTGCCGCCCGTCTTCGCCTTGCCGCCGAGATCCGGCACCGGGGCCAGAGCCCCCTTGCCGTCCTTCGCCTGCCGGTATCCGGTACCCAGGAGCTCCTCGGTGTCGAGCTCCTCGCGGGCGATGGTGGCGACGATGTCGTTGATCTTCTTGCGCAGCGGCTGCGGGTCGATCCCGTTCGCCGTGTTGTAGGCGACCTGCTTCTCCCGGCGGCGGTTCGTCTCGTCGATCGCCTGGGCCATCGCCGGGGTGATGCTGTCCGCGTACATGTGGACCTGGCCCGAGACGTTGCGCGCGGCGCGGCCGATGGTCTGGATCAGCGAGGTGCCGGAGCGCAGGAAGCCCTGCTTGTCGGCGTCCAGGATCGCCACCAGGGACACCTCGGGCAGGTCGAGGCCCTCGCGCAGCAGGTTGATTCCCACCAGTACGTCGAACTCGCCGGACCGCAGCTCGCGCAGCAGCTCGATACGGCGGAGCGTGTCGACGTCGCTGTGCAGGTAGCGGACCTGGATGCCGAGCTCCAGGAAGTAGTCCGTGAGGTCCTCGGCCATCTTCTTGGTGAGGGTGGTGACCAGGACCCGCTCGTCCTTCTCCACCCGCTGCCGGATCTCGTGCACCAGGTCGTCGATCTGGCCCTCGGTGGGCTTGACGACGACCTCGGGGTCGATGAGGCCGGTGGGGCGGATGATCTGCTCGACGAAGCCCTCGCCTCGCGAGAGCTCGTACTTGCCGGGGGTCGCCGACAGGTAGACGGTCTGCCCGATGCGCTCCTGGAACTCCTCCCACTTCAGCGGCCGGTTGTCGAGCGCGGACGGCAGCCGGAAGCCGTGGTCGACCAGGGTCCGCTTGCGCGAGGCGTCGCCCTCGTACATGGCGCCGATCTGCGGCACGGTCACGTGCGACTCGTCGATGACGAGGAGGAAGTCCTCGGGGAAGTAGTCGATGAGGGTGTTGGGCGCGGAACCGCGCTCGCGGTCGTCCATGTGCAGCGAGTAGTTCTCGATGCCGGAGCAGGACCCGATCTGACGCATCATCTCCAGGTCGTAGGTGGTGCGCATGCGCAGGCGCTGCGCCTCCAGCATCTTGCCCTGCTTCTCCAGCTCGGCGAGGCGCTCGGCCAGCTCGGCCTCGATGCCGCGGATCGCCTTCTCCATGCGCTCCGGGCCGGCGACGTAGTGGCTGGCGGGGAAGACGTACAGCTCGCGGTCCTCGCTGATGACCTCGCCGGTCAGCGGGTGCAGGGTGGACAGGGCCTCGATCTCGTCGCCGAACATCTCGATGCGGACGGCCAGTTCCTCGTAGACCGGGAAGATCTCGATCGTGTCGCCGCGCACCCGGAAGGTGCCGCGGGTGAAGGCCACGTCGTTGCGCGTGTACTGGATGTCGACGAAGCGGCGCAGCAGCTGGTCCCGGTCGATCTCCTCGCCCACCTTGAGGGGGACCATCCGGTCGACGTACTCCTGCGGGGTGCCGAGGCCGTAGATGCACGACACGGACGCCACGACGACCACGTCACGCCGGGTGAGCAGCGAGTTCGTCGCGGAGTGGCGCAGCCGCTCCACCTCCTCGTTGATCGAGGAGTCCTTCTCGATGTACGTATCCGACTGCGGGACGTACGCCTCGGGCTGGTAGTAGTCGTAGTACGAGACGAAGTACTCGACGGCGTTGTTCGGCAGCAGCTCGCGGAACTCGTTCGCCAGCTGGGCGGCCAGCGTCTTGTTCGGCGCCATCACCAGGGTGGGGCGCTGGAGCTTCTCGATCATCCAGGCGGTGGTCGCCGACTTGCCGGTGCCGGTCGCACCCAGCAGGACGACATCCTTCTCACCTGCACGGATGCGCTTCTCCAGCTCGGCGATGGCCGCCGGCTGGTCGCCGCTGGGCTGGTAGGGGCTGACGACCTCGAAAGGCGCCACCGTGCGTTCGATCTTCGATACGGGCCGCATGAGTCAACCGTACGACCCCCCACTGACACTCACGCATCCGCGCCGCTCCGCGACGCTCCGGCGGGTCCGGGCGCGCCCGACGGAACTCATCCCTTCTGGTCCGTTTGTCGTAGTTCGGTGGCGACCCAGTGATCTTCAACCCCATGATCGCGGTGAAGGCCCCGCCGTGAAGTGCATCGCCAACGTCTGCCGCTCCGCACCCGTCTGACGCAGGAACAGGGTTCACGACCCGAGGAGAACGCACATGTACGTCCGACCCGCCACCGCGGCCGCCGCCGCATTCCTGGGCTTCACCCTCACCCTGCTGGGCACGGCGGCCTCGTCCGCCGCCACCGCCGCCGGCCCCGACTCCACCCCCGCCACCGACCTGGGGGCCCTGGGCGGCCCCGTCGTGTACGCCCACCGGGGGGCTTCGGCGTACGCCCCGGAGAACACCCTCGCCGCGATCGACCTGGCGATGCGGCTGGGCATCGACTGGGTCGAGAACGACGTGCAGCGCACCAAGGACGGCGAGCTGGTGGTGATCCACGACGACACCCTGGCCCGGACCACCGACGTCGAACAGGTCTTCCCGAACCGCAGGCCCTGGCGGGTCCGGGACTTCACGGCTGCGGAGATCGCCCGGCTGGACGCGGGCAGCTGGTTCGGCGAGGAGTTCGCGGGCGCCCGGGTGCCGACCCTGCGGCAGTACATGAACCGCGTACAGCGCAACCAGCAGCGGCTGCTGCTGGAGGTCAAGAAGCCGGAGCTCTACCCGGGGATCGAGGAGCAGACCCTGAACCTGCTGGACGAGCTCGGCTGGCTCGATGCGCGGCACGTGTCGGAGCGCCTGGTGGTGCAGAGCTTCAGCGCCGACAGCGTACGCATCGTGCACGGTCTGCGGCCGGACCTCGTGACGGCCTTCCTGGGCACTCCGACGGTGGCGGACCTGCCGAAGTACGCGCAGTTCACCGACCGGATCAACCCGTGGCACACCACGATCTCGACCGAGTGGGTCGCGGCGGTGCACGACCTGCAGGGCGCCCACGGCAGGGCCATGGAGGTGGACACCTGGATCGTGGACGACGCCGCGACGGCCCGGAAGGTCCAGTCGATGGGTGTGGACGGGATCATCACCAACGCCCCGGACGTCGTCCAGGAGGCGGTCGACGGGTTCTGAGCCCCGCGGGGCGGCCGCCGGAGAGGGCGCTGTCGGTCCCCCGCCGTACGGTGGACGGGTGGACAGCACCAAGCGGCCCCGCGGGCCGCACCTCGAATGGACCGTCGTCGCCTCCGACGTCGGCCCCCTTCTCCTGGCCGCGACCCCGGAGGGTCTGGTCCGGGTCGAGTTCCATGCCGAGCCGGACCGGGTCGAGGCGATGATCGGCCCCCTCGTGTCCCGGCTCGGCGCCGATGCCCGGCGGCCCGCGCCGGGCGAGGAGGTGCTGCTGGCCGAGCCCATACGCCAGCTGGCCGCGTACTTCTCCGGGACCCTGCGCCACTTCGACCTGCCGCTGGACTGGCGGCTCAGCTCCGGCTTCAACCGACAGGTGCTCCAGGAGCTGGACCGCTCCGTTCCGTACGGCACGGTCGTCGGCTACGGGGAGCTGGCCGCCCGCGTCGGCCAGCCGGGCGCCGCGCAGGCCGTGGGCAACGCCATGGGGTCGAATCCGCTGCCGCTGGTGGTGGCCTGCCACCGGGTCGTGGAGAACGACGGGGGCATCGGCGGCTTCGGCGGGGGCATCGAGACCAAACGGCTGCTGCTCGCCCTGGAGGGCGTGCTTCCGCAGCCGCTGTTCTGAGCGGTGCCGAGTGCGCGGCGCGAGCGCCACTGGGTCGGCGGGGCGGGGCACACGGGCGGTGCGGGCGGTGCCGCGGGCACGGGCGGTGCCCCAGGCACGAGCGGTGCCGCAGGCACGGGCGGTGCCCCAGGCACGAGCGGTGCCCCAGGCACGAGCGGTGCCCCAGGCACGAGCGGTGCCCCAGGCACGAGCGGTGCCCCAGGCACGAGCGGTGCCCCAGGCACGAGCGGTG
>NZ_JBICYR010000015.1:0-53584 GCF_043201175.1 Streptomyces sp. NPDC048337 | reverse complement strand
AGCCGCCGGTGCGGGCTTTGCGCCCGGCACGGGCTGGGTGGGCGGCGGGTTGGATTGGCCGCAGGGCGATTTCTGGCTCTCCGGCGTTCGAGGCGGGGGATCCGGGGCGGAGGCCGCGGGCTGTGCGCGCGGTGGGCTGGACGGCCCCAGGGGCGATGTCGGCCTCGCCGGCGTTCGAGGCGCGGGGTCTGGGGCGGAGCACCGGGGGTCGCCGAATCCCGGTTCCGCCAGGCGGTAAGGGGTGGGACACTGCCGCGGTGACTACCTCCGCCGCACCGTCCGCCCGCGCCTCGCAGGCGCGCCCGCTCGCGCCCCAGCGAGGGAGGTGTACGACGTGACCACCTCCCCCGGCACGGACCGGACCGCTCCGCCGACCGGCCTCCCGGACCTGGCCCGGCTGCAGCGCCGAACCTCCGCCGTGCTCATCACCAGCCAGATCCTCGGCGGGCTCGGCGTGCCGATCAGCATCGCCCTGGCCCCCGTCCTCGCGACCGAGATCAGCGGCACCGAAGCCATGTCCGGTTTCGCCTCCACCGCCGCAGTGATCGGCACCGCCCTGGTCTCGCTGCCGCTCGCCGCGCTGATGACCGCGCGCGGCCGCCGCGCCGGGCTGGTCCTGGCGTACGCGATCGGCGCGACCGGCGCGGCCGTGGTCGTCCTCGCCGCCACCGTCAAGAGCTTCCCGCTGCTCCTGCTCGGCATGGCCGCCTTCGGCGCCGCCTCCTCCGCCAACCTCCAGGCCCGGTTCGCCGCCGCCGACCTCGCCGCCCCGGACCGCCGGGCCCGGGCGATCTCCGTCGTCGTGTGGGCGTCCACCATCGGCGCCGTGCTCGGCCCCAACCTGTCCGCCCCGGCCAGCCGCAGCTTCGCCGGGACCTCCATACCCGAGACGGCGGGCCCCTTCGTGTGGGCCGCCGTCGTCTTCGTCCTTACCGGCACGCTGATCGGCGTACTCCTGCGCCCGGACCCGCTGCTGACGGCCCGTGCGCTGGCCGCTCCCGAGGAGCAGACCCGCGAGGGCCGCTCGCTGCGCGCGGGGTTCGCCGCCGTCAAGGCCTCCCCGCGGGCCCGGCTCGCCCTCGTCACCGTCGCCGTGTCCCACACCACCATGGTCTCGATCATGGTCATGACCCCGATGGACCTGGGCCACCACGGCGCCGGCCTGCAGCTCATCGGGCTGGTGATCAGCGTGCACATCGCCGGCATGTTCGCCTTCTCGCCCGTCATGGGCTGGCTCGCCGACCGGCTCGGCAGGCTGTCCGTCATCGGCCTCGCGGCCGGGCTGCTCTCGGTCGCCGCGCTGCTCGCCGGGACGGCCGCCGGAGACCACGCGCAGAGCACCGCCGGGCTCTTCCTGCTCGGCCTCGGCTGGTCGGCGGGGATGGTGTCCGGTTCGGCGCTGCTGACCGACTCGGTACCGCAGCCCGCGCGGGCCGCCGTACAGGGCCTGAGCGACCTGACCATGAACACGTCGGCGGGCGTGGGCGGCGCGGCCGCCGGCCTCGTGATGTCCCAGGCGGGCTACGGCTGGCTGAACGCCATCGGCGCCGGCCTGCTGCTGCCGCTGGCGGCGCTCGCGCTGGTCACCGCCCGCCGCCACCCCGTGACGGCGCCCGCGCCTTCGAAGGGGGTCAGTAGCTGATGTGGTAGGCCTTGCGGAGCGTCTCGTGCACGGTCCAGGTCGTCCTGTCGCCCTCCCGGAGCAAGCAGGCGCTGCCGGGGCCCACCTCCAGGGTCCCGCCGCCCTCGACCTCGATGGTGGCGCGGCCGCTGACCACCACGAACAGCTCGTTGGCCTCGACGTCGGTGACCACGCCCGGGGTGATCTGCCAGATCCCGCGCACCTGCCTGCCGTCCGCCGACTCCCACAGCACCTTGCCCGTCACCACCGGCTCGCCGGAGACGATCTGGTCGGGGTCGAGGTCCTCGGCCTCCAGCTCGGAGTCGGGGAGGTCGGGTACGGAGACGGCGAAGGAGGCGGGGGCCGGCTCGCCGGCTGCTGCGTGATCACTGGTGCTCATGGCGCGCCAGCCTAGTCCCGCCCGCCCGCACGGCGCGGTGAGCGGAGCGTCCAGCAACATCCCGGCCGACGAGTCAACCTGTCCAGTCACTCCGCCGCGTCAGCCGGGCCGCCTGGCGGCGAGGACCGGCTGGTGGAACCCGGTGTCCGCCCGTCCGTGCCAGACCGTGTCCCGGAAGCCCTCCTGCCGGGCGAAAGCGGCGGTCCGACTCTGCTGCCGGGCCCGGCGCAGCTCCGTGTACGGGCGGGTTGAAAGCAGGACCAGGCCCCCTGGGCGCAGGACCCGCAGGGTTTCGGCCAGTGCAGCGCGAACGTCCGTGGCCGTCAGGAGGTGCGGCAGGGCGTTGTCGGCGCAGACCACGGCGTCGAAGGAGGCGTCCGCGAAGGGCAGGGCCCGCATGTCGGCCGCGGCGACGGGCAGGGCGAGCCCCCGCCCCGCGGCCTCCCGCGCGCCGCGGACGGCCGAGACGGGGCTGAGGTCGGCCCCGGTGACCCGGTGGCCCAGGACCGCGAGGCCCAGAGCCTGGGTGCCTATGCCGCAGGCGCTGTCGAGGACCGTGTGCGGACCCGGGCCCAGTGCTGCGGTGAGCAGGGTGTCGAGGGCCCGGCCCTGGCGGGCGACGCCGGCGTCCCAGTCCGCGTACATGAGGTCGTACCGGTCGGCCAGTTCGTCGTCGAAGCGGCGCGTGTCCGTGGGGGAACGCTACTCGGACAGGTTGGGACGGCTGGGGCGGGAGGGCGTTTGGGGGCGTGAATCCCGTGCCATGGATGGGGACATGTCACAGCACACAGCATCTGAGCTCCCGGTGGTCCTGTCCGAAGAGGTACGAGAGGCGCTCGCCCGGCGCCGGCCCGTCGTGGCCCTGGAGTCGACGATCATCGCGCACGGCCTGCCGCGCCCCCGCAATCTGGCGGTGGGCCTCGAACTGGAGGCTCTGGTCCGCTCGGAGGGTGCGGTTCCGGCGACGATCGCGGTCGTGGACGGGGTGGCCCGCGCGGGCCTGGACAAGGCGCAGCTGGAGCGGATCGCGGGCGGGGACGGCGTGCGCAAGCTCGGCCACCGGGACCTGGCGCCCGCACTGGCCACGGGGGCGACCGGGGCGACGACCGTGTCCGCGACGGCCTTCCTGGCAGCGCGGGCGGGCCTGCGGGTCTTCGCCACGGGCGGGCTGGGCGGCGTACACCGGGAGTGGGCGCAGACGCAGGACGAGTCGGCGGACCTGTCCCTGCTGGCCCGGACGCGGATCACGGTGGTGTGCGCGGGAGTGAAGTCGATCCTGGACGTGCCGGCCACGTTGCAGCGCCTGGAGACGCTGGGGGTGGGGGTGCTCGGGTACCGGACGCAGCGCTTCCCCGGGTTCTACCTGGCGGATTCGGGTGAGCCGGTGGACTGGACCGTGCAGGGGCCGGAGGAGGTCGCGGCGGTGATGGCCGCTCAGGACGCGCTGGGCGGCCCGGAGTCGGCGCTGCTGGTGGCCAATCCGGTGGCGGAGGCGGAGCAGCTGGATCCGGAGCTGCACGACCGGGTGCTGGCCGAGGCCCTGGCCGAGTGCCGGGAACGGGGGATCACGGGGCAGGCGGTGACCCCGTTCCTGCTGGGGTTCCTGGTGCGGGCGACGGGCGGGGCATCGCTGGAGGCGAACCTGGCGGCGGTACGGGGCAACGTGCGGCTCGGGGCCGGGATCGCGGGGGCCTGGGCGGCGCGGGCATGAGCGGGGCGGGCCCGAGCGGCGCCCTCGGCAACGGCGCTGCGGGCACCGGCGGGGCGGGCAGCACCGGCGGGCCGGGGGCGCTGCTGATCGTCGGCGACGTGGTGACCGACGTGGTGGCGGTGCATCCGGAACCGCTGGCTCCGGCCACGGACACGGCCGCCCGGATCCGGACCCTGCCGGGCGGCGCCGGGGCCAACGCGGCCTGCTGGGCGGCGCAGACGGGGGCCGCGGAGGTACGGCTCCTCGCCCGGGTGGGCTCCGAGTCCGCGCGCTGGCACGAGCGGGCGCTGCTGGACGCTGGGGTGCGGCCGCGGCTGGTGATCGACCGGGAGGAGCCGACCGGGACGGTGGTCGCACTGGTCGGCAAGGACGCGGAGCGGACCTTCCTGACCGACAGCGGGGCAGCGCTGCGGCTGTGCCCCGCCGACTGGAGTCCGTCCCTGCTGGACGGGGTGGCCCATCTGCACCTGTCCGGCTACCTGTTCTTCGCCGACAGCAGCCGGGAGCTGGCCCTGATCGCGCTGCGGTCGGCCCGGAGCCGGGGGGTGCCGGTGAGCGTGGACCCCGCGTCGGCCGGTTTCCTGATCACGCTGGGCCCGCGGCGGTTCCTCGACGCCGTGACGGGGGCCGACGTACTGCTGCCCAACGAGGACGAGGCGCGGCTGCTCGCCGGGCTGCCGGAGCCCGCCGGAGTGGCCCGGGCGGCGGCGGAGCTGAGCCGCCGGGTGCCGCTGGTGGTGGTGACGCGGGGCGCGGCGGGGGCGCTGGTCGCCGAGCGGGGACGGATCACCGCCGAGGTCGCCGCGGAGGCGGCCGAAGCGGTGGACTCCACGGGCGCCGGGGACGCCTTCACCGGCGGTTTCCTCGCGGCCCGACTGGCGGGGGCGGACCCGGCGGAGGCCGCCCGCGCCGGCTGCCACACGGCGGCGCTGGCCGTCACCCGGCTGGGTGGCAGGCCGTGACCGGGTAGGGGTGGCCCCCGGTCCGTTCACCGTCCCCCGCGAAGGCCCGTCCAGGCGGGGTGGCGGGGGTCGTCGGCCCGGACCAGTACATCGGCGGCGGCCGCCGGGTCGGTGTCCGCCTCGTAGCGTGCGAAGGCGGGCAGGGTCCAGCGCGCGGTCTCCTCGGTGCGGCGGGCGAGCGCGCCCGGCGAGAGCCGGATGTGGACGCTGAGGTCGAAGGGGAACCAGTGGCCCAGCAGGAGCGGGCCGTGCACGATCACCACCCCGCCGGGCGGGAGTTCGGTGTACGGGCTGCGGGTCGCCCGGTCGGTCACCGGGTCCCACAGGTCGGGCAGCACCCGCCCGGTGCCGCCGGGGTCCGTGGGGCCGAACACCTCCCGCCAGAGCGCGGCCGTGTCGTACCAGCCGCCGAGGTACGAGTCCACGTCCTCGCGGCCGAACTCGAAGCGGAGGGAGGCCGGCCGCAGAAAGCCCTCGGCCGGCACCACCAGGACCGACCGCCCGCGCGCCCGCAGCGCGTCGGCGAGCTGCCCGGCGAGGACGCCGGTCCCGGCGGCCGGCGCTCCGTCGATCCCCACCCTCTGCCAACTGCCCTGCTCGGGGCGGGCATCGGGGTCGTCGAGGTGACCGGCGAGCCGCTCGGCCATCCGCTGCCATGTGATCGCTTCCAGCTGCACCAGCCCATTGTCAGTGGTGGCCCGTAGCGTTTTTCACGAGGGATCACCGGCGGAAAGGAAGCCGGTGGCCCGGCCTTTGGGGAGGGGTCTGTCATGGCTCGGGAGACGACGTATCTGGAGCTGTCGCAGGACGACGGTGCGGCGCACAAGTTCTACGAGGTGACGGTCGACGGCACGGCCGTCTCGGTGCGGTACGGGCGCATCGGCGCGACCGGCCAGCTGCAGAGCTCCTCGTTCCCGACCGCCGACAAGGCCCGGGCGGCCGCCGCGAAGAAGATCGGGGAGAAGGTCCGCAAGGGGTACGCCCCGGCGGTGCCCGGGCAGCGCGCCGCGCGGTCGGTGACCCGCCGCCAGGTCACGTCGGCGCCGTCGACGGCGCGGGCCGTGGCCCCGGTGCTGTGGCGCTTCCGGACGGGTTCGTCGGCGTTCGGCATCCATGTGGACGAGGACCGCTGCTGGGTCGGCAACCAGGCGGGCGATGTGTACACGCTGAGCCACGGCGGTGAGGTGCTGGCCCGTTACTCCCTGCCGGACGGGGTGAAGTGCCTGGTGGCGGACGAGTTCTGGATATACGCGGGCTGTGACGACGGCACGGTGTACGACCTGTCGTCGAAGGTGCCGTTCGGGGCGTACGACATAGCGGCGGATGTGGACATCTTCTGGCTCGACATCCGCGAGGGCGTGCTGAACGTGTCCGACCGCAGCGGCGGTCTGACGGTCATCGACCACGAGGACGAGTTCCAGTGGTCGCGCCGCTCGGCCGGCACCAACGCCTGGATGGTCCGGGCGGACGAGCGGGCCGTGTACCACGGGCACAGCAAGGGGGTCACCGCGTACGCCCCTGACGGCGGGCGGGAGTTGTGGCACACCGAGACCGGCGGCAATGTCCTGTTCGGCTGGCAGGAGGAGCACGCGGTGTATGCGGGCACCGGGCGCAAGACCGTACAGCGGCTGTCGAAGGCCACCGGTGCGGTGGAGGCCACGTACCGGTGCGACGCGGCGGTGTACTCGTGCGCCACCTCGCCGGACGGCAGGCACGTCTTCGCGGGCGACCTCGCCTCGTCGGTGTACTGCTTCGACGCGGAGGGGCACCGGCTGTGGAAGCTGGGCACGGGCAGCGGGGCGGCGCTGTCCATGCAGTACCTCGACGGGCGGCTCTACCTGGTCACCACGGACGGATCGCTGGTCTGCGTGGACGCGAGCGAGCAGGCGATAGCCGCCGCCCAGCAGGGATCGGTGCCGACCGCGGTGGATGTGAAGTCGGCGGCCGCCCTGCCCGTGTACACCCCGGCTGCCTCACCCGCCGCGGTGGCCACGGTCTCGGTGGCTTCGGCGCCGACGGGCGGCGTGGTGGTGGAGTGCGTCCAGCGGGGCGGCCGGATGCGGGTGCAGGTGGTGTCGGGAGGCTTCGAGCCCGGATGGAACGTGCAGTTCCCGCGCGGGATACGGGAGGTGGGCGCCCGGTATGTGGTCGACGGGCTGCACGCGGCCTCAGGAGGCTTCTACCGGGTGCGCGGGGAGATACGCCGACTGGTGTGAGCGGCACCGGCACCGCCTGGCGGGGGCGGGTATGGACAGGGGGTCCTCCTCGGCCAGGGCGCAGGTCACGTAGAGCACGACCGGCTCGGTGCCCAGGTTGCGCCCGAGGTGGAGGTGCCGGATGCCGGCCGGCTCGATGAAGCTGGACCCGGCAGCGTGCACCACGACCGTGCGGTCGTGCAGGATCCGCGTCAGCGTCCCCGATTTGACCAAGACGATCAGCGGGACCCTGTGGTAATGCCAGCCGGTGCATCCACCGGGTTCTATGACGATCTCCCTGCCCACGAGGTCACCCGAAGCCGCCGCCTCCGGAGGCCGTGCCGTCGCCTGCCGTCCACCCATGTCCCCCTCCTCCACGGGCCGACCGGGCCGCCCGCTGGCGCCACGCTAGGTGGACATCCCCAGATCCAGGGGAAGTTGGGCAAACCCCAGCCTCCGCCCGGCTCCAGGTGATAGGCGGCCCGGGCGGCGGTATCACATGGGTATGAGCCTGGTGGTGTTCGAGTCTCAGAAGCAGATCCACTGCGCGGGGTGCCGGCAGGGCCCGCTCCGGCACCTGGTGCGCGAAGCGGGCGTGCCGCGCTGCCTGGACTGCGCCGACCTCGGGCATCTGGTCTACCTTCCGCGCGGGGACGCGGCGTTGACCCGCCGCTCGCGCGAGGCGAGTTCGCTGTGCGCCGTCGTCCTGCGCTTCAACCGGCGTCGGCGCCGCTACGAGCGCCTGGGCCTCCTCGTCGAGGATGCCGCCCTGGCCCGGGCGGAGCGGGCCTGCCTCGCGGACGCCGAGGCGCGGGCGCGGCGCCGGGAGCGCGACCGGCTGCGCCGCGCGGCCGAGGACACCCGGTTCACGGCGGCCTTCGCCGCCGAGATCGTGCGGCTGTTCCCCGGGTGCCCGGCCGATCGGGCCGTGGCGATAGCCACCCACGCCTCGGTGCGCGGCAGCGGGCGGGTGGGTCGCACGGCGGCCGGCCGGGCCCTCGACGAACTGGCCGTCTCGGTGGCGGTACGGGCCGCCGTACGGCACACCGACACCGAGTACGACGCCCTGCTGATGGCCGGCGTGCCGCGCTTCGCCGCCCGGGCCCGGCTGGCGGCGCAGATCGACGCCATCCTGGACGGCTGGCGCGTACTGCCCTAGGTGAGCCGGAAGCGGCGGTAGAGGAACGCGCCGCCCAGGAGCAGGGCTCCCCCGCCGGGGATGAGGTAGCCGACGCCGTCGGCTCCGGTGTGCGCGAGGGATTCGCCGGGCCGCGCCGGGGCGGGCGGCGGGGTCACCGGTCGCTCGGTGACGGGCGGCTGGGGCGGCTTGGCGCCGGAGGGGGTCTCCCCGTTGACGGAGGTGTTCCCGTGGGAGCCGTTGCCGACCCCGACGACGCTCACCGAGTTGCCGCTGATGTTCACCGGCACGTCGACCGGGAGCTGGAGGCCGTTGCCGGACAGCAGCCCCGGCGAATCCTTTCCCCGCCCCTCTGCGACGGCTCCGCCACCGTTGCCGGTCCCCGGTTTCGCCTGGTGCGAGGGATGGGACGAAGGATGCGAGGGCCCTGGCTCCGGATTCCCGTTCGTACAGCGGTTCCCGGCGGCCGAGTTGAGTACGCCGACCACGCTCACGGTGTTCCCGCACACGTTCACCGGGACGTGCACCGGCAGTTGCACCAGATTCCCGGACAGCAGCCCCGGCGACCGCTCGGCCTGCCCGCCCGCGTCCGCATCGGCGTGGGCGAATCCGCCCGCACCCGCGACCGCCAGCCCACCTCCCGCAACCAGCGCCGCGATCAAGCCATTCCGACGACTGTGACGCATCAGTTTTCCTGCCTTCCGGAGGGTTTCGCGGGCGTCGCGCCCGCACCGGAAACAACGCGCTCAACCCATTCGGGTTATAGAGCCGGTAGGCATTTCACTCCATCGTGTACTGGGTAGTGCGTACTTCATGACTGAACGACCGCTGCTCCTCCTCGACGTGGACGGCCCGCTCAACCCCTTCCGGTCCCCCTTCGCCCGCCTGCGCGGGTACACGAGCCACCGGATGAAACCGGACGTCTGGCTCTCCTACCGCGACCCGGAGTCCCGCAGCGCCCGCCGCGGCGCGCGGGTCCGCCTCCACCCCTCCCACGGCGCCCGGCTGCTGGCCCTGCCCTTCGAACTCGCCTGGGCCACCGCCTGGACGCACCAGGCCAACACGATGATCGCCCCGCACATCGGACTACCCGGTGATCTTCCTGTAGTCGAATGGCCGGAACTTTTCGCCCGGGACCCGGACGGCCTCTCCTGGAAGACCCGCCACCTCCTCGACTGGGCGGCCGGCCGCCCATTCGCCTGGGTCGACGACATGATCACCCCCGCCGACCGCGCCTGGGTCGCCGCCCACCACCCGACCCCGGCCCTCCTCCTGCGCATCCGCCCCCGCCACGGCCTCCGCGACCGCGACTTCGGCACATTGACGCGCTGGGCGGCCGGGATCAGCCCAGCAGAGCCGTGACCGGGTCCGGGGAGGGGTGTCCCGTGGGCCACCAGTCCTCATCGTCCGGGCGGGACTCGTAGGCGTACCAGAGGGCGTCACGGCCGAGGCGTAGCTGGCGGGTGGCCGTCGTGAGGCGGTTGCGGTCGGGGCGGAAGGAGCCCTGGGCGGCGGCGAGGAGGGCCGGGCGGGCACGGTCGAAGGGGCCGGCCGGCGGGTCCCAGGGCTCTTCGAGGGCGGCGAGGGCGGGGCGGCCGCCCTGGCGCCAGGCCGCCGCCGCCCGGGCCAGGTCGGTGGTGGTACGGCCCGTGGCGCGGGCCAGGTCTCGGTAGAGGGCGCGGGCCGCGCCGGTGAGGCCTGCCGTGGGGTGCGCGGAGGCCAGCCGGACGGCGTCCTGCCAGAGGTCGAGCCCGGCGATCGGGTCCTCGGCGGTGGTCAGGACGGCGAGGGCGCGGGCCGCGGCGTCGGAGGCGAGCTGGTCCAGGGCGAGCGGGTCCGGGGCCGCGGGGTCGGCCGGGTAGGCCGGCGGGAGGCCCACGGCGGCGGGCGCGGCGAGCGGCGCGGGCAGCAACTGCAGGCTGGTCCGGGCGAGCGCGGCGCGGGCCGGGACGCCGGGGAAGTCGGGTGCGGCGTCGGGCTGTTCACGCGCGGCGTGGGCGGCGTTGCGCCGGGCGAGCTCGTCGAGGAGCTCCCGCTCGCCGCGGCCGCGCAGGAGCAGCAGCACGAAGGGGTCCTCGTCGAGGAGGCGGGCCGCCCGGTAGCAGAGGGCGGCCGCGTGCTTGCACGGCGGACGTCCGAAGTCCGGGCAGGAGCAGTGCGGGTGGAGCTCGCCCGCGCCGGGCAGGACCGTCTCCGCGAGCGACTGCGGAACCTCCCGCTCCAGCAGCGCGGCGAGGGCCCCGGGGTCGGCCGCGACCGCCTCCAGGAGTTCGCTCCACTCGGCGTCCGCGAATGCGGGCAGGGTCAGCTCGGTGCGGTACGGGCGGACTCTGCTGCCCCGTACGTACGCCACGATCCGGCCGGGAGTGACGGTGACCGCGTCGACGTGCCCCTCGGCGGCGTACGTACGGCCCCGGGCCAGGCGGGCCGTGTCGCGGGAGACCTCCTCCAGCGCCGACACCCAGGCCCGGCCCCACCAGCTGACCGCCTCCACCCCGGCGGGCACGGACTCGAAGGTGCGTCGGCGGTCGTCCCGCGCGGTGATCATGCGGGCCTCCGCAGGGAGACGAGGTCGGCCAGCTCGCGGTCGGTCAGCTCGGTCAGCGCCGCCTCCCCGGAGCCGAGCACCGCATCGGCCAGGGCCCGCTTCGCCTCCAGCATCTCGGCGATCCGGTCCTCCACGGTGCCCTCGGCGATGATCCGGTGCACCTGCACGGGCTGGGTCTGGCCGATCCGGTAGGCACGGTCGGTGGCCTGCTCCTCGACGGCCGGGTTCCACCAGCGGTCGAAGTGGATGACATGGCCGGCGCGGGTGAGGTTCAGGCCGGTGCCCGCCGCCTTCAGGGAGAGGAGGAACACGGGGACCTCGCCCGCCTGGAAGCGGTCCACCAGCTCCTCGCGGCGCGCCACCGGCGTCCCGCCGTGCAGGAGTTGACGGGAGATGCCGCGGGCCGCGAGATGGCGCTCGATGAGGCGGGCCATCGTCACGTACTGCGTGAAGACCAGCACGGAGCCGCCCTCGGACAGGATCGTGTCCAGCAGCTCGTCGAGCAGCGCCAGCTTGCCCGAGCGGTGCGGGATCCGCGGCGCCTCCTCCTTCAGGTACTGAGCGGGGTGGTTGCAGATCTGCTTGAGCGAGGCCAGCAGCTTCATGATCATGCCGCGCCGCTCCATGCCCTCGCTCGACTCGATGACGGCCATCGCCTCGTCCACCGCCGCCTGGTAGAGCGAGGCCTGCTCACGCGTCAGGGAGACGGGATGGTCGGTCTCCGTCTTCGGCGGGAGTTCGGGCGCGATCCCCGGATCGGACTTCTTGCGGCGCAGCAGGAACGGCCGCACGAGCGCGGACAGCCGGGCCACCGCCGCCTCGTTGCCGCCGTCCTCCTCCTGCTGGTGCTCCACCGGGCGGGCGTGGCGGGCCCGGAACGTGGTGAGCGGGCCCAGCAGCCCGGGCGTGGTCCAGTCGAGCAGCGCCCACAGCTCGGAGAGGTTGTTCTCGACGGGCGTGCCCGTGAGCGCCACCCTGGCCGGCGCCGGGATGGTGCGCAGCGCCTTCGCCGTCGCCGAATGCGGGTTCTTGACGTGCTGGGCCTCATCGGCGACGACCATGCCCCAGCTCTGCTCTGCGAGCAGCGGGGCGCTGGCGCGCATCGTCCCGTACGTGGTGAGCACGAACCCGCCCGCGCAGGACGTCAGGTCGTCGGGGCCGCGGCCCCCGCCGTGGAAGCGGCGCACCGGCGTGCCGGGGGCGAACTTCTCGATCTCCCGCTGCCAGTTGCCCAGCAGCGAGGCCGGGCACACCACGAGCGTCGGCTCGGGGCGCTCCCGGTGCAGGTGCAGCGCGATCAGGGTGACGGTCTTGCCCAGGCCCATGTCGTCGGCGAGGCAGCCGCCGAGCCCGAGGGAGGTCATCAGGTCCAGCCAGGCCAGGCCGCGCGCCTGGTAGTCGCGCAGGGTGGCCTTGAGGGCGGCGGGCTGCGGCAGCGGGGCCAACTCACCGGTCAGCCGCTCCCGCAGGGCGGCCAGCGCCCCCACCGGAACCGCCTCGACCGGCTCCCCCTCGACCTCGGCCGTCCCCGACAGTACGGCGGCCAGCGCGTCCACCGGGTCCAGCAGACCCAGGTCCCGCTTGCGCGCCTTGCGCACCAGTTCCGGATCGACGCGCACCCACTGGTCGCGCAGCCGCACCACGGGCCGGTGGGCCTGCGCGAGGGCGTCCATCTCCCCCGGGGTGAGCCGGTCGCCGCCGAGCGCCAGTTCCCAGGAGAAGGCGAAGAGGTGCTCGGCGTCGAAGAAGGCGGTGCCGTCGATGGCGGAACCGGGCGCGGTGGAGCGTACGACAGCGGTCGCGGAGAGCGACCGGGCCAGCTCGCGCGGCCAGTGGACCAGGACCCCGGCGGCCGCCAGCCGGCTCGCGGCCGTGCCCAGCAGGTCTTCGAGCTCCGGATCGGACAGGGCGAGCGCGTCGGGGACGGGCTGGTCGAGCAGGCGCAGCAGCGGCGGCCAGACCCGCGCGGCCCGGCGCAGCGCGAGCACGGCATCGATCCGCGCCCGGGGGCCGAACCCGGCGGCCGCCGTGCCCGCCCACAGCTGTCCGGCGTCGGTGACCAGGGTGGGGTCGGCGAGGCTGTGCACCTGGACGACGGCGGCCCCGGCGCGGCGCACGTCCTGAACCGAATCCGTTGCCTCCTCGGCCTCGTCGAAGAGGCGGAAGGAGGACAGGTCGAGCCGCAGCGAGATCCCGACGCCCGTATCGGATCCGGCGGCGACCTGCGCGGCCCAGTCCCGTATCCCGGGGACCCGCTGGGGTTCCCGGGCGGCGAAGGGCCGGCCGGCGGCCACGGCGGCGGCCGGGGTGCGGGGCAGGCTGTCGGCGACGGCGTCGAGGAAGGCGCGGACCAGCGCCTCCGGTTCGGGCAGGTGCAGGGGGCGGCGGCCGGCCAGGGGGGTCGCGTACCCCTCGTACGGCAGCGCGGCGGCGACCGCCCGAAGGTGGTCCACATCGGCGGCGTCGAGCGGCCCGGCCCGCCAGGCGTCGACCCCCGCGGGGGTGAGCCCGGGCAGCAGCCTGCCTCGGGCGACCAGAGTGAGCGCCTGCGTGGCGGCGGTGCCCCAGGCACGGGTGGCGGGGTGCGCGGCGGGGCTGCGGGGAGCCCGGAAGAGCAGGGGCAGGGCAGTGGCGACGGAGAAGCTCACGGAGGGCACGGTCCGGCTGCGGACCCCGTCTCCGTGCGGGCGGACCACGGTCAGCGGCGCGGGCGTACCCGCCTCGGGCAGGGCGTCCCCGTCGGGCGCCCAGAAGGCGACGCGCCCCTCCCGGGGGACGGCGGCGGGCAGGAAGACGGCGGCGTGGCGCAGCAGGGCGCGGGTCTGCTCCGACTGCGGTGATGTCGCCACGGCGTCCCCCTCCCTGCTGCCCGGCCGATAGGGATCCCCGATACGGATCCCCTTCTGTCGCCGAGTCTAGGCGGGCCCACTGACAAAGCCACTGACCTGCACATATGCCCAGGCTTCGGGTCAGCGGCCCCAGCGGCCCGGTTCCGTCGCGTAGCCGTACACGGGCCGGCCGGTGGCGGCGCTCGTGCGCAGCGGGCGGCCGCCGTCGTCGATGCGCAGGGTGCCGGAACCGGCCGGCCCGCTCCAGCGCAGGTCCAGGGACCAGTCGCAGTCGCAGCCCGCGGTGGTGGCCTCCACGCGCAGGACGACGGGCTCGGACGCCGAGACGCGCAGGGGGAAGGCGGGGGCCGGGATCGTGCCGCCCGCGTCGTTCCCGGCGACCGGCCGGGCCAGGGGGCGCGACGCGTCCAGGTTCACCGCGAAGGCCGCCGGGGTGAGCGAGCCGCCGCAGCCCTGCGACATCTGGAAGAGGTTCCAGGCCGGCGGGGTCCGCCGCGCGGCCACCCGTACCTCCAGGCCCTCCAGGACGACGCTGCCCGGTCCCGTGCCGTGCAGCGTGACCTCCACGATCTGCGTTCCGGCGTGCACGGCCCCCTGGGCCGCGGCCCAGGCGGGCGCGTCCGCCTCCACCGGCGGCGGGGGCACCGCGCCGGGGGCCCGATCGGCCAGGTAGGCGTGATCGCAGCCGGCGGCCCACACGTGCGACCGTACCGCCGCCCTCAGCGGCACCGCCGGGGCGGACGGCTCCGGCTGCCGCGCCGAAGGCGGGGCGGACCCCGGGCCCGGCACCGGTACCGCCGACGGCGCGGGGGTGACGGCCGGTCCGGGCGACGCCGACGTGGCGGGGCTCCCGGGCCCCGCCGCAGTCGCCGTCGCCGTCGCCGCGGCGGACGCCGACGAGCCGGTCACGGCCCCCGCGGCGCCCGACGGCGTACCGCGCTCCGGCCCGGCCGCCGCCAGCACCGCCACGGCCACCGCCCCCGCCGCCACCCCGGCCGCGGCGACCACGGCCAGGCGCCGCCTCCGGTACCAGGCCGGCCGGACCCCCACGACATCCTCAGCCCCCGACCCCGGCCCCCCGACCGGAGACGGCGCCGGTTCGGGATCCGGCTGCGCGCCCCGCGCCGCCGCCCGCCTCCGCGCGTCCGCCAGCAGCCACGCCCGGTGCAGGTCCACCGCCTCCCCCACCGAGGCCCCGCAGGCCCGCGCGAAGCGGTCCACCACCGCGAACTCCGCCGGCACCGCCTCCCCGCTGCAGTAGCGGTGCAGGGTCGAGGTACTCGTGTGCAGCCTGCGCGCCAGCACCCCGTAACTCAGCCCGGCGCGCTCCTTCAGCTCCCGCATCAGCAGCGCGAACCGCTCCGCCTCACCCGCACCCTCGCCCGCGCCCACGCCCACGGCGTTCCCCCGTCCCACGACTCCGTTCCATGCAGGGGGTGTTCCCCCAGATGACAGCACGTACGGCCATTCCAGTGTCCCGAATCCGCCCCGATCCGTCGCCCGACACCCCGCTTCGGGGCAAGGCTCTCGGCGTACGGACACGCACCGACGGAAACGGGGAGAACCGACCATGTTCCGACGCACCGCCACCGCCACCACCGCCCTCGCCGCCCTCGCGGCGGCCACCGCCCTCGCCCTGACGGGATCGACCACTGCCACGGCCGCCACCGCGCCCGGGTTCATCACCGGCACCGATCTGCCGCCGCACCCCGGCTCCGTCTGGTACACCGGCGAGATCACCAAGGGGCTGCCCGAGTTCGCGCCGTTCTGCCTGGAGGGCGTCCTTCCGGCGACGGGCAGCCGGCACCGCACGTTCGGCACCGAGTTCGACACCGGCGCCGTGCAGATCTCCGTACGGTCCTCCTCGCCCTCCGCGGCCGCCAAGCTGGCCGCAGCCATCGAGCGCAAGGTCGCGGCCTGCGCCTCCGACTGGCTGCGCACCACCCCGGGCGGCACGGCCTCCTGGCAGGACTACGGCAAGCTCCCCGTCGAGGAGGGCGCACACGTCTACGGGGTGCACACCTCGGTCCCCGACTCCGAGCCCGGCGTGCACCTGTACGGGATCGGACGCGACGGCTCCACCGTGACGGTCGTGAAGTGGGGGCAGATGGGCGACCTCTCCGACGCCCCCGTCCCGGCCTTCAAGAAGACGACCACCACCGCCGTCGACAAGCTCAACCCCTAGCGCGCGGCCGCCCCCGACCGCCCGCATCGGTGGGACCATGGACATGAGGCGAGGCGATGGCCATGCGTTCCGGAAACGAGCCCGTGACCGCGCGCAGTCCGCTGCGGCTGCGGTTCTGGCTGGGCATGTGGGGGCTGATGTGGGCTGTCGCCGGGACGGCCGCCTTCTCCCTGGCGGGCCGCCCCGGCTGGGCGGCCGCCTGCGGGGTCCTGGCCGTCATCGTGACGGTGGACCTGGCCGTGATCCTGCACCACATCCACCAGGGCCCGCACTACCAGCCCGGGCCGGACATCCCTCCGTACGAGCCGCCCCGCCGCCGGTAGGACTCAGTCCTCGAAACGGGCGGCCTGGAGGTACTCGGGCTGCGGGTCCAGCGCCGCGGCCAGCCGGAAGTGCTTGCGGGCCTGCGCGGGCCGGCCGGAGCGCTCGTGGGTACGGGCCAGCGCGAAGTGGGCGAAGGCGTTGTCCGGCTCGCGCTCCAGCACCAGCTCGAACTCCAGCTCCGCCGGACGCAGTTGGGCGGCGGCGAAGAAGGCCCGGGCGCGCAGCAGTCGGGCCGCCGTGTTCTCCGGGTGGGCGGCTATGACGGAGTCGAGCAGCCTGACCGCACCGCGCGGGTCGCGTGCGGCGAGCAGCCGCTCGGCGGCCCGGTAGTCGATGACGTGCGTCTCGGGGCTCGCCGCACCGGACGACGAGGACGGCGAGGAGTGCGGCGTGGTGTCGGACACGGTCTGTTCCTTCCCTCTACGGCCGCGTTCAACGCCCCACGCCGCGCCCGCTATTCCACGGCACGTCAGACCTGACGATCCGTCCGCCCGGCCGCCCGCCCCGCGCCCCGCCCCGCTCCACGGCTACTCCGCCGCCTGCTCCACGGCCTGCTTCGCAGCCCGCGCCGTGAGCTCCTCCCACACCGCGCGCACCTGCGGTTCCAGCGCCTCCAGCGGCCCGTCGTTGTCGATCACGAGGGTCGCCACGGCCAGCCGCTGCTCCCGGGTGGCCTGCGCGGCCATCCTGGCCCGCGCCTCCTCCTCGGCCATCCCCCGCAGCTCGGTCAGCCGCGCCAGCTGCGTCCCGGGCGCCGCGTCCACCACGACCACCAGGTCGTACAGGGGTGCCAGGCCGTTCTCCGCGAGCAGCGGTACGTCGTGCACCACGATCGCGTCGGCCCCCGCGGCGGCCTCCAGCTCGGCCGACCGGGCCCCGACCAGCGGGTGGACGATCGCGTTGAGGGTCTGGAGCTTCGCGGCATCGGCGAACACGATCGACCCCAGCTTCGGCCGGTCCAGCGCCCCCTCCGCGGTCAGCACCGCCTCCCCGAAGGCCGCCACGACGGCCGCGAGCCCCGGCGTACCGGGCTCGACGACCTCCCGCGCGATCCGGTCGGCATCCACGATGACCGCCCCGTACCCCGCCAGCAGCCGCGAGACCTCGCTCTTGCCGGCACCGATTCCGCCCGTCAGGCCCACTTTCAGCATGCCCGCAGCCTAGACCGAGCTCCCGGCGCCCCCACAGCCCCCTCGGCTCAGTTCTCGCCCTCGCGCTCCGCGAGGAACCGCTCGAACTCGCGGCCGATCTCATCCGCCGACGGGATCTCCGCGGGCTCGGCCATCATGTTCCCCCGGGTCTCGGCGCCGGCGGCCGCGTCGTACTGGTGCTCCAGCCCCTGCACCAGGGCGACCAGTTCCTCGTCGCCCTCCCGGATCTGCCGGTCGATCTCCGTCTGCGTACGGTGCGCCTCGGTCCGCAGCGCGTGCGCCACGGCCGGCAGTACCAGCCCGGTCGCCGCCGTGATCGCCTCCAGCACCGTCAGCGCGGCGTCCGGATACGGGGAGCGGGCGACGTAGTGCGGTACGTGCGCGGCGACACCCAGCACGTCGTGCCCGGCCTGGGCCAGGCGGAACTCCACCAGCGACTCCGCGCTGCCCGGCACCTGCGCCTCGTCGAAGGGGCTGCGGTGCCCCGGCATGAGGTCGGTCCGGTTGCCGTGCGGGGTGATGCCGACGGGCCGCGTGTGCGGGACGCCCATGGGGATGCCGTGGAAGTTGACCGAGAGACGGACGCCGAGGCGCTCGACGATCTGCCGGACGGCGACCGCGAACCGCTCCCACTCCACGTCCGGCTCGGGGCCGGAGAACAGCAGGAAGGGCGCTCCGGTGGCGTCCTGGACGAGGCGGACCTCCAGCCGGGGTTCCTCGAACTCCGTCCAGTGGTCGCGCTGGAAGGTCAGCAGCGGGCGACGGGCCCGGTAGTCCACGAGCCGGTCCGCGTCGAAGCGGGCCACGACCTGGTGGGGCAGGGTGTCCAGGAGCCGCTCGACGATCTGCTCCCCGGCCTCGCCCGCGTCGATGTACCCCTCGAAGTGGTACAGCATGACCAGCCCGGCCGAGTCCTGGGCGAGCGCCAGGTCGGCCACCGCCAGGCCCTTGGCGTCCCATTCGTACAAACCCTGTGGATCAAGCACCGTCACCACTCCTCCTCGCCGCGTTCTCTGCCAAGAACGTCCAAGGCGGCCCCACCATTCCCCAGTTGGACGCATTCACGAGAACGCAACGGATCACGGGGAAAACGCGATGAGGCCCGCCCCCCGAAGGGGACGGGCCTCACCGTTCAACTCAACCAGCCCGGCTCACGCCCGGAGGCGTGGTGCGCGCTGCGATCAGCTCTGGCCGCCGGCCAGCTTCTCGCGGAGCGCGGCCAGGGCCTCGTCCGACGCCAGGGCGCCGGAGGTCTCGTCCGACTCCGAGGAGTACGAACCACCCGAGATGCCCGCACCGGCGCCGGCACCGGCGGCCGGGGCGGCAGCACCCTCGGCAGCGGCGGCCTCGTCGGCCTCGCGGCTCTTGATGACCTGAGCCTGGTGCTGCTCGAAGCGCTGCTGCGCCTCGGCGTACTGGGTCTCCCAGGCCTCGCGCTGCTTGTCGAAGCCCTCGAGCCAGTCGTTGGTCTCGGGGTCGAAGCCCTCGGGGTAGATGTAGTTGCCCTGGTCGTCGTAGGACGCGGCCATGCCGTACAGGGTCGGGTCGAACTCGACCGACGCCGGGTCGGCACCGAAGGACTCGTTGGCCTGCTTCAGGGACAGCGAGATCCGGCGACGCTCGAGGTCGATGTCGATGACCTTGACGAAGATCTCGTCGTTGACCTGGACGACCTGCTCCGGGATCTCCACGTGGCGCTCGGCCAGCTCGGAGATGTGGACCAGACCCTCGATGCCCTCGTCCACGCGGACGAACGCACCGAACGGAACCAGCTTGGTGACCTTACCCGGGACGACCTGACCGATCTGGTGGGTCCGGGCGAACTGCTGCCACGGGTCCTCCTGCGTCGCCTTCAGCGACAGGGAGACACGCTCGCGGTCCATGTCGACGTCGAGGACCTCGACGGTGACTTCCTGGCCGACCTCGACAACCTCGGACGGGTGGTCGATGTGCTTCCAGGACAGCTCGGAGACGTGGACGAGACCGTCGACGCCACCCAGGTCCACGAAGGCACCGAAGTTGACGATCGAGGAAACGACGCCGGAGCGGACCTGACCCTTCTGCAGGGTGGTGAGGAACGTCTGGCGGACCTCGGACTGGGTCTGCTCCAGCCAGGCGCGGCGGGACAGGACCACGTTGTTGCGGTTCTTGTCCAGCTCGATGATCTTCGCCTCGAGCTCCTTGCCCACGTAGGGCTGGAGGTCGCGGACGCGACGCATCTCGACGAGGGAGGCCGGCAGGAAGCCGCGGAGGCCGATGTCGAGGATGAGACCACCCTTGACGACCTCGATGACGGTACCGGTGACGATGCCGTCCTCTTCCTTGATCTTCTCGATCGTGCCCCAGGCGCGCTCGTACTGGGCGCGCTTCTTGGACAGGATCAGACGGCCTTCCTTGTCCTCCTTCTGGAGAACCAGGGCCTCGATCTCGTCGCCGACCTTGACGACCTCGTTCGGGTCGACGTCGTGCTTGATCGAGAGCTCGCGGCTCGGGATCACGCCTTCGGTCTTGTAACCGATGTCGAGCAGGACCTCGTCCCGGTCGACCTTCACGATGACGCCGTCGACGATGTCGCCGTCGTTGAAGTACTTGATCGTCTCGTCGATCGCGGCGAGGAAGGCTTCCTCGTTACCGATGTCGTTGACCGCTACCTGCGGAGTGGTAGAGGTGGTCTCGGTGCTGCTCGTCATGTGGGAAAGGGCTCCGGTTACGGACAGAAAGTCGTAGGTACTGCTACGCCGGGAGCCCTTATCGGCATCTGCCGAAGAAGCCGGACAGCCAGGAGACCCCCATTCCGCGAAGAGCGGCGGGGCCCCGAAAACCGAGGGGACATCAACAGATGCAAGCGCAGCCTGCTAGGTCTGAGGAGCACAGGCTCGCAGCGCAACTTGTAGCATACGGGGGCGGCCGGACAGGGTCAATGCGCGAAGGCGGACACCCCCGGCGGATCGCCGTATAACCGGCACAATTCGTGGGCGGGGAGGCCGTGATGGCACTTCCCTGCCCGCTCCGCAGACATCCGCAGACTACGACGACGGGCCCCATGAACCAAGAGGACTACGCCCCCGAAGACGCGTACGAGGTCGATTCCGCCTCCGGGGACGATGCCGAGGCCACCCGGCGTGACGCCGGCGAAGCGGAGAGCAGCCGCGCGAGCCGCGGCTGGTGGGACCGCAACGCCGACGAGTACCAGAGCGAGCACGGCGCCTTCCTCGGCGACGACCGCTTCGTGTGGGGGCCGGAGGGCCTGGACGAGGCGGAGGCGGCCCTGCTCGGGCCCGCCGCCTCCCTGAAGGGCAAGGACGTCCTGGAGATCGGCGCCGGCGCCGCGCAGTGCTCGCGCTGGCTGGCCGCCCAGGGCGCCCGCCCCGTCGCCCTCGACCTCTCCCACCGCCAGCTCCAGCACGCCCTGCGCATCGGCGACGACGTTCCGCTCGTCGAGGCCGACGCCGGGAAGCTGCCCTTCCGCGACGCCTCCTTCGACCTCGCCTGCTCCGCCTACGGCGCCGTCCCCTTCGTCGCCGACCCGGTGAACGTGATGCGCGAGGTGCACCGCGTACTGCGCCCCGGCGGCCGCTGGGTCTTCTCCGTGACCCACCCCATCCGCTGGGCCTTCCCCGACGAGCCCGGCCCCGAGGGGCTGTCCGTCTCCGCCTCCTACTTCGACCGGACCCCGTACGTCGAACAGGACGAGCGGGGCCGCGCCGTGTACGTGGAGCACCACCGCACGATCGGCGACCGGGTCCGCGACGTGGTGGCGGGCGGCTTCCGCCTGGTCGACCTGGTCGAGCCGGAATGGCCCGAGTGGAACAGCCAGGAGTGGGGCGGCTGGTCCCCGCTGCGCGGCAACCTGATCCCGGGCACCGCGATCTTCGTGTGCGAGAGGGGCTGACGCCCCCTTGATCCGTACCGCCGCCCTCGGCTCCCTCCCCGTACGGGAGGCCGTGCCCGCGCTCGTCTCGGCGCTGGACGCCCACGGCACCGCCGTGCTCTGCGCCCCGCCGGGCACCGGCAAGACCACGCTGGTGCCGCTGGTCCTGGCCGGGCTGGTGGGCGGCGGGCCGCGGCGCCGGGTCGTGGTGGCCGAGCCGCGGCGGATCGCGGCCCGGGCGGCGGCGCGGCGCATGGCCTGGCTGCTGGGCGAGGCCATCGGCGGTTCGGTGGGCTTCACGGTGCGCGGGGAGCGGGTCGCGGGGCCCGGGACGGTGGTCGAGGTGGTCACCACCGGTGTCCTCCTGCAGCGGCTCCAGCGGGACCAGGAGCTGTCCGGCGTGGACCTGGTGATCCTGGACGAGTGCCACGAGCGGCACCTCGACGCCGATACGGTCGCCGCCTTCCTCATGGACGTACGGGAAACCCTGCGCCCGGAGCTGCGGCTGGTGGCGGCTTCGGCGACGACCGACGCGGCCGGCTGGTCCAGGGTGCTGGGCGGGGCGCCGGTGGTGGAGGCCGCCGGGGTGTCGTACCCGGTGGAGACCGTCTGGGCCCCGCCGGCCCGGCCGGTGCGGCCGCCGCACGGGATGCGGGTGGATCCCGCGCAGCTCACGCATGTGGCCGCGGTGGTGCGGCGGGCGCTGGCGGAACGTTCCGGCGATGTCCTGTGCTTCCTGCCCGGCGTCGGGGAGATCGCCCGGGTGGCCGGGCAGCTGGGCGGGGTCGACGCCGAGGTGCTCCAGGTGCACGGCCGGGCCCCGGCGGCGGTGCAGGACGCGGCGCTCGCACCCGCCGTGCACCGTCGCGTCATCCTCGCCACCGCCGTGGCGGAGTCCAGCCTGACCGTGCCGGGCGTGCGGGTGGTCGTGGACTCCGGGCTGGCCCGCGAGCCCCGCATGGACCATGCGCGGGGGCTTGGCGCGCTGGCGACCGTACGGGCCTCCCGCGCGGCCGGGCGCCAGCGGGCGGGGCGGGCCGGGCGTGAGGCACCGGGCGCGGTGTACCGCTGCTGGGCCGAGGCGGAGGACGCCCGCCTGCCCGCTTTCCCCTCCCCCGAGATCCGCATCGCCGACCTGGCGCAGTTCGCCCTGCAGGCCGCCTGCTGGGGCGACCCGGACGCGTCGGGGCTGGCGCTGCTGGACCCGCCGCCGGCCGGGGCGATGGCCGCGGCGCGGGAGGTCCTGCTCGCGGTGGGCGCGGTGTCCCGGGCGGGGCAGCCCACCCCGCGGGGGCTGCGCATGGCCCGGCTGGGCCTGCACCCGCGCCTTGCCCGGGCACTGCTGGACGGCTCCGCGGCCCTCGGCTCCCGCCGGGCGGCGGAGGTGGTGGCGCTGCTGAGCGAGGAGCCGCCGCGCGAGTACGGGGACGACCTGGCCGCGGCCTGGCGTCAGGCCCGCCGGGGCGCCGACGCCTACGCGTCCCGCTGGCGCGCGGAGTCCCGCCGCCTGGAGCGCGCCGCCGGGAACCCTGCGGGGCCTTCCCCCACCCCGCCCCTTCCCGAAACTGGGGGCTCCGCCCCCAGCCCCCCGTCCCGGGGCTCCGTCCCGGACCCGGCGGGGGCTCCGCCCCCGGACCCCCGCGCCTCAAACGCCGGCGAGGCTGGATATGCCCGCTCGGCGGGCTGGATGGCGCGGAGCGCCATTTCAGCCCCGCCGGCGTTTGAGGCGCGGGGCCGGGCGGAGCCCGGCGGGGGGCTGGGGGCGGAGCCCCCGCGCGGCGCAGCCGCAACTGCGGCACAGCCGGGAAGGGGCGGGGTGGGGGAACTCTCCGACGATGCCGCCGCCGGGCTCGTGGCGGCCCTGGCGTTCCCCGAGCGCGTCGCGAAGAGCAAGGGCGAGGGCGCCTTCCTCATGGCCTCCGGGACCGGGGCCGAGCTCCCCGACGGGTCACCGCTGCGCCGCGCGCCCTGGCTGGCCGTCGCCGTCGCCGACCGGGCCCCGCACTCCGCCTCCGCCCGGATCCGGCTCGCCGCCGTCATCGACGAGGACACGGCCCTGGCGGCAGCCGCCCATCTGCGCAGCCGGGGTGAAGAGGTGCACTGGGAGGACGGGGACGTCGTCGCCCGCGCGGCGGACCGGCTCGGGGCCGTCGAACTCGCCGTGCGCCCCCTCAAGAACCCCGACCCCGCCCTCGTACGGGCCGCCCTGCTCGACGGGCTCCGCGCCGAGGGCCTCGGCCTGCTGCGCTGGTCCCCCGACGCGCAGGCCCTCCGGGCCCGGCTCGGCTTCCTGCACCGGACGCTCGGCGGCGCCTGGCCCGACGTGGCGGACGACGGCGCCCTGCTGGACCGCGCCGACGACTGGCTGGAGCCCGAGCTGTCCCGGGCCCGCCGCCGCGCGGACCTCGGCCGCATCGACGCCGGGCAGGCCCTGAGCCGGCTGCTGCCCTGGGCCACCGGCGAGGCGGCCCGCCTGGACGAGCTGGCTCCGGAGCGGCTGGAGGTGCCCAGCGGATCCCGGATCCGGGTGGACTACTCCGCCGAGCACGGGCAGCCGGTGCTCGCCGTGAAGCTCCAGGAGCTGTTCGGGCTGGCCGAGACCCCCCGGGTGGCGGGGGTACCCGTACTCGTCCATCTCCTCTCGCCCGCCGGCCGGCCGGCC
Source organism: Streptomyces sp. NPDC048337 (assembly GCF_043201175.1). NCBI lineage: Bacteria > Bacillati > Actinomycetota > Actinomycetes > Kitasatosporales > Streptomycetaceae > Streptomyces > Streptomyces sp. NPDC048337. The sequence continues at coordinate 29,967 of NZ_JBICYR010000015.1, read as the reverse complement.
GCCGTCACCGCCGACCTCGCCTCCTTCTGGCAGGGCGGCTACCGGGCCGTCCGCGCCGAGCTGCGCGGCCGCTACCCCAAGCACCCCTGGCCTGAGGACCCGGCCACCGCCGAGCCCACCCGCCACACCAACGCCCGGCTCAGGCGCTGAGCTCCTGCGGCCCCGCCCCCGGCCGGCGGCGGCCGCGCGCCTCCAGCCACAGCGCCAGCGCCAGGAGCGCCAGCCCGCCGGCCGCGAGACCGATCGGCGCGTAGGTGTGCAGCGCGAGGACCTTCGTACGGTTCGACTTGACCAGGTCGACGGTGTAGTCGCTGTAGTCCTCGCGCATCTTCACGTGCCCGGCGAAGGCGGTGAGCTTGCCGTCGGGGCCGCCCGCCGCGATCCCGCCGCGCATCTCCTGCTGGATCTCCTGCTCGGCGTTGACGGGCGCCCCGGTCACCGGGTCGACCCAGAACATCGCCTTGGTCGTGTACCAGAGGGTGGTGCCGGTGGTCGCCTCGATCGTCGCCGGGTCGATGCCCTCGATCGGCATCTTCTTGGGCATGGGCACCTTGGTCCAGGGCACGGTCTGCTCGAAGTAGTAGACGTCCATGCCCTTGAACGTGCGCGGTCCGACGTAGTGGATCGGCGAGGAGGTACGGGTCTGCGCGTCGAAGTACAGGTAGTCGCGCGGCTCGGTGAAGAACGGCCACTTGAACTCGATGCCCTCGCGCTTGACGGCGTCCCCGTCGACCATCTCGCCCGTGGCGTGCACCGGGTCTTGGGTGTGCGCGTCGAAGATGTAGCGCTCGGGGATCTGGGAGACCATCTTCCCCTCGGGGTCGATGATGTGGGTCAGCGTGTCCCAGACGACGACGTCCTTGCCCGCGCTGGTCTCGATCTCCTTGGACGCCTCCACGTTGCCCTTGAGGGTCTGGACGATCGTGACCTTGTCGACCTTCTTGGGCTGCATCCCGTTGAAGTAGTCGAGGAGGGTGGCGTCCTTCGCCTCCAGGACCACCTCCTGGTACTGGTTCGCCGGGATCTTGGCGAGCCGCGGGTACGCGTACCAGCGCAGCAGCGGCGCGAGGGCCGCGAAGAAGACGGCCAGTGCCAGCAGGACAAGGCTCGCTCTGCGTCGCATCGCCGGGCCCTCCTCTACTTTCCGGGCGCGGCGGGCGCGGTGGTGAGCAGGGGCTTGGGTGAGGTCTTGCCTTCGGGCGCCCCGAACGCCGTGATGGCGAGGACGAGGAGCACCGCGAGGACGAGCCCGCTGGCGGCGGCGATGAATGCGCGCATGCCGGGCCTCCGGAATCTGATAGGGCGTCAGGGCGGAGGCACCGTAGCAACGCGGAGGCGAGATGAGAACCCGTCAGGCGCAGGTCGGCTGCCTGGTGGAGCGGTACGGGCCCTGCCATCCTGCCGGGCATGACCGCATACGAAGTGCTGCTGATCGGCGGTGGGTCGGGCGTCGGGAAGTCCACGGTCGGCTGGGAGGTCTCGGAGCGGCTGCGCCGCCGCGGGACGGCGCACTGCTACATCGAGGGCGACTTCCTGGACCAGATCCATCCGGCCCCCGAAGGCGACCCGGACCGTGCGGCGATCACCGAACGCAACCTCGCCTCGGTCTGGGCGAACTACACCGCGCTGGGGCAGCGCCGACTCGTCTACACCAACACCGTGAGCATCCTCGACCTGCCGCTGATCCACCGGGCCATGGGCGGCGACGGCGCGGGCGGCGGGGTCCCGATCCGGACGACATGCGTGCTGCTCACGGCGCGGGAGGCGACCGTGCGGGAGCGGCTGGCCCGGCGGGAGATCGGCTCGCAGCTCGCCGCGCACATCGAGCGGAGCCTGAGGGCGGCGGCGGTGCTGGAGCGGGGGCTCCGCCGGGCACGGTGCGGGTCGCGACGGACGGGCGGGCGGTGCCGTGGATCGCGGAGCGGGTGCTGGAGGCGGCGGCGTGGTGACGCGGCCGCCGCCGCAGCGGGCTACGGCGTGGGCGACGGGGACAGCCCGGGCTCTGCGGGGGCGCTCGCGCTGGGCGTGGCCGTGGGCGCGGGAGCCCGCGTGGGCGTCGGCTTGGGGCTCGGCGTCGAACTGGGAGCCGGAGTCGGGGTCGGGCTGGGCGTGGGACTCGAATCCGGTTTCGGCATGGGGGTGGGCGACGGAGTAGGGGTGGGCGACGGACTGGGAGTCGGTGTCGGGTGGGGCGTCGGTGTGGGGCTCGGCTCCGGCGTCGGCGTCGGCGTCGGGGTTGACGTCGGGTCCGGGGTCGGCTCCGGGGTCGGCTTCGGATCCGGCGTCGGGGTGGGGCTCGGTGTCGGGGTCGGCGTCGGGCTGGGGGTCGGCGTCGGGCTCGGCGTTGGTGTCGGGCTCGGCGTTGGTGTCGGGCTGGGGCTCGGCTTCGGGTCCGGCGTCGGGCTCGGCTCCGGGCTCGGCTCCGGGCTCGGCTCCGGGGTCGGCTCCGGGGTCGGCTCCGGGGTGGGCTCCGGGGTCGGCTCCGGCTGGGGTGCCGGCGGCGCGCCCCCGCCCGGGCCGCCCGTGTCCGGGACCCCGTGCGCCCCCTGGAGGTAGTACGTGAACCAGGACCGCACCGTCCGCAGGTACTCCGTGGAGTGGTTGTACGACAGCACGGCCCGGTCCAGATCCGCCGCCACCCGCAGGTCCCTCGTGCCCGCGCACAGGTAGCGCCCCGCCGCGAGGGCCGCGTCGTACACGTTGTGCGGGTTGCGCCGGCCGTCGCCGTCCGCGTCCTGGCCCCACGCCGCCCACGTGGAGGGGATGAACTGCATCGGCCCCACCGCCCGGTCGGAGCGGGCGTCGCCGTCGAACGCCCCACCGTCGGTGTCCGGGATGTTCGCGAAGCCGTTGCCGTCGAGCACCGGACCCAGGATCGGCCGCAGCGTGGTCCCGGCCGTGTCCACCCGGCCGCCGCGCGCCTGCCCGGACTCGACCTTGCCGATCGCGGCGAGGAGCTGCCAGCGCAGCCCGCATCCGGGGTCGCTCTCCCCCACCGTCTTCTCCGCGCGCAGGTACGCCGCGAGCACGCTCGCCGGAATCCCCTGCGCCGCCGTCCCCGTGGCGGCGGGCTCCCCGGTCACGGCCGCCGTCTGCTCGGCGGGCGCGTTCGGCGCGGCCGCTCCGTCCTCGGTGGCGAGGGGTACGGCCTGCGGCGCGGGGCTCACCAGGGGCGGCAGTTCGGTGAAGTAGGAGGAGTCGCCGCCGCCTCCGGTCCCCGGAAGGGACTGCGTACCACCCCTCCGGCCGCCGCGATCGGGTCGGTGCGACCGGCGGCCGGCCCCTGGGAGGCGGTCACCGCGGCGACCACCAGCGCGGAGACGAGGGCGGCCGCCCCGCCCCTGCGCAGCCTGCGTCCGAATATTCGAGCCGACATGAGCCGGACCCCTCCCCCTCGACGTGCGCGTGACCCTACGTCAACTCCCTTCACACGGCACGCATCACGGTCGGGAATTCACCACATCCCCACGTCCCGTGCAGGTCACGCATACTGGCGGAACCACTGGGATCGAGGAGACGCACGATGCCGTTCACTCTCAGCCACGCGGCCGCCGTGCTTCCGGCCATCCGCAGGACCGGGCGTGCCCGGGGGCCGCTGGTGGCCTCCGCGCTCGTCCTGGGGTCGTTCGCGCCGGACACCTTCTACTTCGCGGCCACGGTGGTCCCGGGCATCAAGCCGTACGGCACCTTCACGCACTCGCTGCCGGGGGTACTGACCGTGGACGCCGTACTGACCGCGCTCCTCGCGGCGTGCTGGCTGCTGCTGCGCGAACCGCTGATCGCGCTCCTGCCGCGCGGCCGCCAGGGCCGGGTGCACGCCTTCGTGCGCGGCGAGGACTGGCGCGGGCGGCAACGCCCCGCGCTCGCCCTCTGGTTCTACCTCTCGGCGGTCACCGGCTCCCTCACGCACGTGGTGTGGGACAGCTTCACGCACATCGACCGCTTCGGGACGCACACGTGGCCGGAGCTGGGCGAGCCGCTCGCCTTCGGCCTGCCGCCCTACCTGTACCTGCAGTACGGCACTTCGGTGCTCGCCGCCTGCGCCCTGCTCTGGTTCGCGGTGACGAGCCTGCGCCGGCTGCCGTCCGCACCGGCCCCCGCGTCCGTGCCGTTGCTCGGCCGCGCGGAGGTCCGGTGCTCGCTCGCCCTGCTCGTGGTGTGCGTCGCGGTCGGGATCACGATGCGCGTGATGCGCTTCTTCACCTTCTTCGACCGGATCCGTACGCCGCTCGACATCATCCCGACGGTCTGCTTCGGCGCGGGCGGCGGCCTGTGCGTCGGCCTGCTGCTGTACGGGGTCCTTTTCCGGCTCCGGCACCGCGCCGACCGCGGCCGCGGCCGGGACCGTACGGACGAGGACGAGGACACGCGAACGCCCGTCCCCACCGCGTAGCGGGGACGGGCGCTCGGCCGAGCCGTCGTACGGGGATCAGTGCGCGGCGGACTCCCAGTCGGGGCCGACGCCCACGGACACGTCCAGCGGGGCGCGGAGCTCGACGGCGGCGCCCATCTCCCGGCGCACCAGCTCCTCGACCTGCTTCCGCTCGCCCGGGGCGATCTCCAGCACGATTTCGTCGTGGACCTGGAGCAGCATCCGCGACCGCAGTCCGGCCTCGGTGATCGCCTTGTCCACGCGCAGCATGGCGACCTTGACGATGTCGGCCGCGGTGCCCTGGATCGGGGCGTTGAGCGCCATCCGCTCGGCGGCCTCGCGGCGCTGGCGGTTGTCGCTGTTCAGGTCGGGCAGGTACCGGCGACGGCCGAAGATCGTGGCCGTGTACCCGGTGGCCCGGGCCTCGTCGACGACGCGCTGGAGGTACTCGCGGACCCCGCCGAACCGCTCGAAGAAGGTCTCCATCAGGCCGCGCGCCTCGGCGGGCTCGATGTTCAGCTGCTGGGCGAGACCGAAGGCCGACAGCCCGTACGCGAGACCGTAGGACATGGCCTTGATCTTGCGGCGCATCTCGGCGTCGACGGCGGACCGCTCCACTGCGAACACCTGGGAGGCGACGGTGGTGTGCAGGTCCTCGCCGGACAGGAACGCCTCGATCAGGCCCTCGTCCTCGGAGAGGTGGGCCATGACGCGCAGCTCGATCTGGCTGTAGTCGGCGGTCATGAGGGACTCGAAGCCCTCGCCGACGACGAAGCCGCGGCGGATCGCGCGGCCCTCGTCGGTGCGCACCGGCACGTTCTGCAGGTTGGGGTCGGTGGAGGACAGGCGTCCGGTCGCGGCGACGGTCTGGCTGAAGCTGGTGTGCACCCGACCGTCGGCGGCGATGGTCTTGACCAGACCCTCGACGGTGACGCGCAGCTTGGCCTGCTCCCGGTGGCGGAGCATGATCACCGGCAGCTCGTGGTCGGTCTGCGTGGCCAGCCAGGCCAGCGCGTCGGCGTCCGTGGTGTAGCCGGTCTTGGTCTTCTTCGTCTTCGGCAGGTCCAGCTCGCCGAAGAACACCTCCTGGAGCTGCTTGGGCGAGCCGAGGTTGAACTCGTGGCCGACCGCCGCGTGCGCCTCCTTCACCGCCTGCTGGACCGCTCCGGCGAACTGCTGCTCCATGGCCTCCAGGTGGTCGCGGTCGGCGGCGATGCCGGCCCGCTCCATCCGGGCGAGCAGCTCGGAGGTCGGCAGCTCCATGTCGTGGAGCAGCTCGGCGGCGCCCACCTCGGCGAGCTTCTCGGTGAAGGCGTCCCCGAGGTCCAGGACCGCGCGGGCCTGCGCCATCAGCGCCTCCGCCTCGGCCGTGTCATCGGCGCCGAAGGCCAGCTGGCCGTCGGCCGCGGCGGGCGCGAGCTCCCGGTGCAGGTACTCGTTGGACAGCACGTCCAGCGCGAAGAACCGGCGGCCCGGCTTGACCAGGTACGCGGCGAGGGCCGTGTCCATGACCGCTCCGGCCAGCGTCCAGCCGTGCTCGGGGAAGACCCGCATCAGGCCCTTGGCGTTGTGCACCACCTTCGGGCGCGCCGCATCGGCGGCCCAGGCGGCGAAGGCCCGCTCGTCGGCCTCGTCCAGCGCGTGCGGCTCGAACCAGGCCGCCGCGCCCCCGGCCGCGGCGAGCGCGATCTCGGCGACCTTGCCCGCACCCAGCGCCCAGCTGTCGACGGTGGCCACGCCCAGCGGGCCGCCCGCGTGGGACTCCAGCCACGGCGCGAGCTCGCCCGTGCCCAGCACGGAGGCGTCCAGCTCCACACCCGCCGCCGCCGGAGCCGGTGCCTGCTCCTCGGCCGCGCCCGGGTCCACGGCCAGCAGCCGCTCGCGCAGCGAGGCGTTGCGGATCTCCAGCACGTCCAGCACCCCGGTCACGGCGGACCGGTCGTACGGCAGGCGGGCCAGGTCGGCGGGGGTCTTGGACAGCTCCACGTCCTTGACCATCTCGGTCAGGACGCGGTTGAGCTTGACGGCCTCCAGGTGGTCCCGGAAATTCTGCCCGGCCTTGCCCTTGACCTCATCGGCGCGCTCCACGAGCTCCGCGAACGACCCGAACTGGGTGATCCACTTGGCGGCCGTCTTCTCGCCGACGCCCGGGATGCCGGGCAGGTTGTCGGACGGGTCGCCGCGCAGCGCCGCGAAGTCCGGGTACTGCTGGGGGGTGAGGCCGTACTTCTCCTCGACTTTCTCCGGCGTGAAGCGGGTCAGCTCGGAGACGCCCTTGGTCGGGTAGAGCACGGTGGTGTGCTCGGAGACGAGCTGGAAGGAGTCGCGGTCGCCGGTGACGATCAGCACCTCGAAGCCGAGGGCCTCCGCCTGCGTCGCGAGCGTCGCGATCACGTCATCGGCCTCGAAGCCCTCCACCGCGAAGCGCGGCACGGCCATCGCGTCGAGGAGCTCGCCGATCAGCTCGACCTGCCCCTTGAACTCGTCGGGGGTCTTGGAACGGTTCGCCTTGTACTCGGGGAACTCCGTCGAGCGCCACGTCTTGCGGGACACGTCGAACGCCACCGCGAAATGCGTGGGCGCCTCGTCGCGCAGCGTGTTCGCCAGCATCGACGCAAAGCCGTAGATGGCGTTGGTCGGCTGGCCCGTCGCGGTCGTGAAGTTCTCCGCGGGCAGCGCGAAGAACGCCCGGTACGCCAGGGAGTGCCCGTCCATGAGCATCAGGCGGGGGCGGTCCGCTGCGGTCGTCTGGTCGGTCTTCTTCGATGCTGAATCTGCCACGCCCCCGATCCTAGGCGCCCCCGCTGACAATTCCGGCGTCGGCGATGTCGGCGGAGCGTGACAGGATCGGATGTGTACGAGATGAGTACGCGAAGACTGCTCAAAGGGGAGCGACATGGCCTCCAAGCCGCCCGTAGGTGATCCGGTACAGGACGCGCCGCAGGTCGCGCCGCCGAAGCACGCGGCTGCCGGACTGCCCGCGATCGGGCACACCCTGAAGATCGCGCAGCAGCAGATGGGCCTGGCCCGCACCGCCCGCACCCTGCTCAAGGTCAACCAGAAGGACGGCTTCGACTGCCCCGGCTGCGCCTGGCCCGAGGGCGACAAGCGGCACACCGCCGAATTCTGCGAGAACGGCGCCAAGGCCGTCGCGGAGGAGGCCACCCTGCGCCGGGTCACCCCGGAGTTCTTCGCCGCGCACCCCCTGACCGACCTGGCCACGCGCTCCGGGTACTGGCTGGGCCAGCAGGGCCGCATCACCGAACCCATGCTTCTCGAAAGAGGGGCCATGCCGGACGGCGGCGACCGGTACGAGGCCGTGAGCTGGGAGCGGGCCTTCGCGATCATCGCCGAGGAGCTGCACGCCCTCGCCTCCCCCGACGAGGCCCTCTTCTACACCTCGGGCCGCACCAGCAACGAGGCCGCGTTCCTCTTCCAGCTCTTCGCCCGCGAATTCGGCACCAACAACCTGCCCGACTGCTCCAACATGTGCCACGAGTCCTCGGGCTCCGCACTGAACGAGACCATCGGCATCGGCAAGGGCAGCGTCTCCCTCGAAGACCTCCACCAGGCCGACCTGATCATCGTCGCCGGCCAGAACCCGGGGACGAACCACCCGCGCATGCTCTCCGCCCTGGAGAAGGCCAAGGAAGCCGGCGCGAAGATCATCTCGGTGAATCCGCTGCCCGAAGCCGGCATGGAGCGGTTCAAGAACCCTCAGACCCCCCTCGGCATGCTCAAGGGCACCCCCCTCAACGACCTCTTCCTCCAGATCCGCATCGGCGGCGACCAGGCCCTCTTCCGCCTCCTGAACAAGCTGGTGATCGAGGCGGGCGGCGCCACCGACGAGGAGTTCATCCGTGAACACACCCACGGCTACGAGGAGTTCGCCGCCACCGCCAAGGAAGCGAACTGGGACGAGACCCTCACCGCCACCGGGCTCACCCGGCCCGAGATCGAGCGCGCCCTCGCCATGATCCTCGCCTCGAAGCGCACCATCGTCTGCTGGGCCATGGGTCTGACCCAGCACAAGCACGCCGTCGCCACCATCCGCGAGGTCGTCAACCTCCTCCTGCTGCGCGGCGACATCGGCCGCCCCGGCGCCGGTGTCTGCCCCGTCCGCGGCCACTCCAACGTCCAGGGCGACCGCACGATGGGCATCTTTGAACGCCCGGCCCCGGCCTTCCTCGACGCCCTCGACAAGGAATTCGGCATCACCTCGCCGCGCGAGCACGGCTTCGACGTGGTCCGCTCCATCCAGGCCCTGCGCGACGGCCGGGCCAAGGTCCTCTTCGCCATGGGCGGCAACTTCGTCGGCGCCACCCCCGACACCGAGGTCACCGAGGCCGCGATCCGCCGCGCCTCCCTGACCGTGCACGTCTCCACCAAACTCAACCGCTCCCACGCGGTCACCGGCCGGCGCGCCCTGATCCTGCCCACCCTCGGCCGCACCGACAAGGACGTCCAGGCCTCGGGCAAGCAGTTCGTGACCGTCGAGGACTCCATGGGCATGGTCCACTCCTCCCGCGGCAACCTCGCCCCCGCCGGCCCCCACCTGCTCTCCGAGCCCGCCATCGTGGCCCGCATGGCCCGCGCCGTCCTCGGTGACACCTCGAGAACCCCGTGGGAGGAGTTCGAGCGCGACTACGGCACCATCCGCGACCGCATCTCCCGCGTGGTCCCCGGCTTCGAGGACTTCAACGCCCGCGCGGCCCACCCCGGCGGCTTCCGGCTCCCGCACGCCCCGCGCGACGAGCGCCGCTTCCCCACGAAGACCGGCAAGGCCAACTTCACCGCCGCGCCCGTGGAATACCCGAAGGTCCCGGCGGGACGGCTGCTCCTGCAGACCCTGCGCAGCCACGACCAGTACAACACCACGATCTACGGCCTCGACGACCGCTACCGCGGGATCACCGGCGGCCGCCGCGTCGTCATGGTCAACCCCGAGGACGCCGCCGAGCTGGGCCTGGCCGACGGCTCCTACACCGACCTGGTGAGCGAGTGGAAGGACGGCGTGGAGCGGCGCGCGCCCGGCTTCCGCGTCGTGCACTACCCGACCGCCCGCGGCTGCGCCGCCGCCTACTATCCCGAGACCAACGTGCTGGTCCCGCTGGACTCCACCGCCGACACCAGCAACACCCCCGCGAGCAAGTCCGTCGTCATCCGCTTCGAACCGGCCTGATAGAACGACCCAGGACACAATGGTTAACGAGCGTTGACGAACGGAGCCGGCCCATGGGCGAGCAGCACGCAGTGAAGTTCCCGCAGGAGGTACTCGACGAGTACGCGGCCCTGGGCATCGACCTGCCCGCCCTCTTCTCGGCGGGCGCCCTGGGACAGCGCATGGACATACGGATCCTGGAGGCCTCGGCCGAGCGGGTCGTGGCCACGATGCCCGTCGAGGGCAACACCCAGCCGTACGGGCTGCTGCACGGCGGGGCCTCCGCCGTACTGGCCGAGACCCTCGGCTCGGTCGGCGCGATGATGCACGGCGGCATCACCAAGGTCGCCGTCGGCGTGGACCTGAACTGCACCCACCACCGGGGCGTGCGCTCCGGCCAGGTCACCGGCGTCGCCACCCCCGTGCACCGGGGCCGCTCCACCGCCACCTACGAGGTCGTCATCAGCGACGAGCAGGAGCGGCGCGTCTGCACCGCCCGCCTGACCTGCCTGCTGCGCGACGCCGGCCCGGTCGCGGAGACCCCCGCCGGAGTCTGACCCCGGCCGCCGAGCACCCGCGGGCCCGGACCCCGCCCCATCCGGCGGGCGCGTCCGGGCCTGCGCCCGTTCCACCCCCGGGCGCACCGGGACGCACCCGCCCGGAATCCGCCAGTCCGCACCCTTCTCGCCCCCATGTGTTGTGTCACCGATGGTGACCGCCTACCTTCCCCTCATGGGGAACCAGCCACGTTCCACGGTCCGGTACGTCGCCTCCACCCTCCTCACGGCGCTCGCCCTGACCGGATGCTCAGCTTCCACCCCGCCACACGAGGCCGCTTCCGGGAGCCCTGCCCCGAGCCCCTCCTCGCCCGCGCAGGTCTGCACCAGCCTGGTGTCCTACTGGGCCAAGGAGACCCTCATGGGCACCAAATGGTCCGGTCTGGACTGGGAGCAGAAGGGGCTCTCCAACGAGCAGTACGCGATCCACGAGGACGCGGTCGCCGCGGGCCGCGCCGAGGAGCGAACTGCCGGACGGGACAAGGCACTTGAGCTCATCGACCGGTTCGTGGCCCAGCGTTGCGCGGAGCAGAACGGGGCGACCTGGAGCTCCGAGAACTGGCGCCCGCCGACGTGACGCGGGTCACCGGATTCCCGGGCGCGCTGTCCGGCTTCCGGGCACGTACCCCCGTACGACCGAACCGCAGGTCGCAGGCCCTTTGGCTGCCGGAACAAGATCCATCCGAGTGAAGTGGATCTTCCTCTTTCGTTACTCTACGTAACGGAAATGCCATACCGAATCCCCCTTTTCCCTCGGGAATGGCCACCCGACGGATTCTTTCGGCCACGCGCTGCCACATTCGGCTGAATTTGATCAAAGACAGGAGCATGGAGGCCTCAAGCCCCTTAGGGGAACAGGGTTTTCTCAGGATGCGGACATTCCCCAGCGTCACAAAATGTCCGATCTGTCCGCACTCCCACCACGCATTCTTGCCCTTGGCATAACAAGAGCGTCACATCATCCTTTCCCCGCTCCCCGCGCTCGCCACCTCGGGCCTAGAGTCACGGCCAGTCACCGCGCCGATGGGCGCGACCCAGCACGGCCGTGGACCTCCCAGTGCGGCCCGGCGACCTACCGGCACCTCGACTAGAGGGCGCCGCGCCAGGGAAAGGAAGAATCGTGCGACACCGTTCTTTGCTCGTCCTCACCACCGTGATCACCACGGGAGCACTGACCCTCACCGCTTGCGGATCGCGCGACGGAGGCTCGAAGGACAACGGCGGCGGCAAGAAGACCGTCGTCGTCATCGGCGTCGACGCCCCCCTCACCGGCTCGCTCTCCGCGCTCGGCCAGGGCATCAAGAACTCCGTGGACCTCGCGGCCAAGACGGCCAACAAGAACAACGAGGTCCCCGGGATCGAATTCAAGGTCGAAGGCCTCGACGACCAGGCGGTCCCCGCCTCCGGTCAGGCCAACGCCACCAAGCTCGTCGGCAACAAGGACGTCATCGGCGTCGTCGGCCCGCTGAACTCCGGCGTCTCCCAGCAGATGCAGGGCGTCTTCGCCTCCGCCAAGCTGGCGCAGGTCTCCCCCGCCAACACCAACCCCTCGCTCAGCCAGGGCGACAACTGGGGCAAGGGCGAGTTCAAGCGCCCCTTCGACACCTACTTCCGCACCGCCGCCACCGACGTGGTCCAGGGCAAGTTCGCCGCCCAGTACCTCTTCAAGGACGCCGGCAAGAAGAAGGTCTTCGTCGTCGACGACAAGCAGACCTACGGCGCCGGCCTCGCCGCGATCTTCTCCGACGAGTTCAAGAAGCTCGGCGGCGAGGTCGTCGGCACCGACCACGTCACCGTGAAGGAGACCGACTTCTCCTCCACCGCCGACAAGGTCAAGGCTTCCGGCGCCGACTCCGTCTACTTCGGCGGCCAGTACCCCGAGGGCGGCCTCCTCGCCGACCAGATCAAGAAGACCGGCGCCAACATCCCGCTCATGGGCGGCGACGGCATCCAGGACCCCGCCTTCATCAGCGCCTCCGGTGAGGCCAACGAGGGCGACCTCTCCACCTCCATCGGCTACCCGGTCGAGAAGCTCCCCACCGCCAAGACCTTCATCGCGGACTACCAGGCCGCCGGCTACAAGGACCCGTACGCCGCCTACGGTGGCTACTCCTACGACGCCGGCTGGGCCGTCATCCAGGCCGTCAAGGCCGTCGTCGCCGCCAACGACGGCAAGCTGCCCACCGACGCCCGCGCCAAGGTCGTCGAGGCCCTCGGCAAGGTCTCCTTCGAAGGCGTGACCGGCAAGGTCGCCTTCGACCAGTACGGCGACACCACCAACAAGCAGCTCACGGTCTACAAGGTCGAGGGCGGCAAGTGGATCGACGTCAAGAGCGACACCTTCAACCAGTAATCCCACCGCTAGCCCGCTAGCACCGGGCCAGTCCGTCCCAACGGCCTGACCCGCATCAAACGAACCAACCGCGCGAGGGCGCAAACAGCGCCCTCGCGCGGAGTCTTATCCGACACGCTCATCGGAGGCCCTGCGGTGCACGAACTGCCGCAACAGCTGGCCAACGGCCTTGCCCTCGGTGCCCTTTACGGCCTCATCGCCATCGGGTACACCATGGTCTACGGCATCGTCCAGCTCATCAACTTCGCCCACGGCGAGATCTTCATGATCGGCGGCTTCGGCGCGCTCACCGCCTACACCGCCCTCCCGACCGGCACCTCCCTGCTGATCGCGATACCCGTCATGATCGTCGGAGGTGCTCTCACCTCCGTCGCCGTGGCCACCGCAGCGGAACGCTTCGCGTACCGCCCACTGCGCAGCGCCCCGCGGCTCGCCCCGCTCATCACCGCAATCGGCCTCTCGATCGCGCTCCAGCAGCTCGTCTGGCAGTTCTACCCGGACGCCAAGAAGGCGGTCAGCTTCCCCGAGTTCAAGGGAGCGGCCTTCAAGATCACCGACAGCCTCGCGATCCAGCGCGCTGACGCCTTCGTCCTCATCCTGGCCCCGCTCTGCATGCTCGCCCTCGGCATCTTCGTCTCCAAGAGCCGCAGCGGCCGCGCCATGCAGGCCACCGCCCAGGACCCGGACACCGCCAAGCTCATGGGCATCAACACCGACCGCATCATCGTCATGGCCTTCGCCATCGGTGCCGCGTTCGCCGCCGTCGCCGCCGTCGCCTACGGCCTCGACAAGGGCCAGATCAACTTCGAGATGGGCTTCATCCTCGGACTCAAGGCCTTCACCGCGGCCGTCCTCGGCGGCATCGGCAACATCTACGGCGCCATGGTCGGCGGCGTCGTCCTCGGCCTCGCCGAGGCCCTCTCGATCGCGTACATCGAAGAGATCCCCGGCATGCAGCAGCTCGGCGGTGGAGCCTGGTCCAACGTCTGGGCGTTCGTACTCCTCATCGTCGTCCTCCTCGTGCGGCCACAAGGCCTGCTCGGCGAGCGCGTCGCGGATCGGGCGTGAGAACCATGACCACCAACACCATCGAGACGTCCCCGGTCATCCCGATCCCCGCAGCCGCCGCCCGCGCGCTCACCATCGCCGGCGCAGTCGTCACCATCGTGTCCGCCTTCATGGCATGGACCTGGACCCCCGACTTCCCCGGCAACCTCACGGTCTACGGTTACCCCGCCGACCTCCAGATGCTCACCATCGTCGGCGGAGCCCTCACCCTGCTCTTCGCAGCCTCCGGCTACGGAATCCGCGGCCTCGGCTGGCTCAACCCGTCGAAGAGCAACAACCCCGCCGTCATCGCCGCCTTCGGCGCCCTCGCCACCACCCTGTTCACGGTCGGCGCCATCGCCGTCGAACTCGGCGGACTGGCCCACCTGGAGCCCGGCGCCTACGTCGCCGCCGCAGGCGTCCTCCTCGCCTTCGTCGGCTCCCTCGGCCTCCCCCTCCGCAGGAAGCCCGTAGAAGACCTGCCGAAGTGGAACTGGTTCATCGCGATCATCCTCGGTGTCGCGATCTACGCCCTCTACCGGCACATCCGCCTCGGACGGGCCGAAGGCAGCCTCCCGGCCGCCCGCAAGCTCCCCTCCTGGGCCGAAATCCTGATCATCGCGGCAGTCTTCGCGACCGGCCTGTTCGTCATCACCTTCGGCATCGACACCGATGACAAGGAACCGCAGCTCTTCACCGCCTACCTGATCACCGTCGCGCTCGCCGCCGCAGCAATCGGCAGCTCCGGAGTCGGAAAGCACGTCTCCGCGATCATCGCGCGGCACCGCCAGGTCACCCTCATCGGGACCGCGGCCGCCGCGATCGCCTTCCCCTTCATCCAGCAGAGCGGCGACACCTACACGCTCATCGCGGTCAACATCCTGATCTTCGCGACCGTCGCCCTCGGCCTCAACGTCGTCGTCGGCCTCGCCGGCCTCCTCGACCTCGGCTACGTCGCCTTCCTCGGCGTCGGCGCCTACACCGCCGCCCTCGTCTCCGGAAGCACCGCCTCCGCCTTCGACATCCGCCTCCCCTTCTGGGCAGCGATGATCGTCGGCGCCCTCGCCTCCCTCATCTTCGGCGTGGTCATCGGCGCACCCACCCTGCGCCTGCGCGGCGACTACCTCGCCATCGTCACCCTCGGCTTCGGAGAAATCTTCCGCATCGCCATGGGCAACCTCGACGGCGACTCCGGCCCCGACATCACCAACGGCCCCAACGGCATCCCCAACATCCCCCACCTCGAAATCTTCGGGTGGAACTTCGGGGAATCCCACGACATCGGCGGCATCACCCTCGGCGCCTACGCCAACTACTACTTCCTGATGCTGCTCGTCATGGCCATCGTCGTCCTGGTCTTCGCCCGAGCCGGCAACAGCCGCATCGGCCGCGCCTGGGTCGCCATCCGCGAAGACGAGACCGCCGCCGAAGCCATGGGCATCAACGGCTTCAAGGTCAAGCTCATCGCCTTCGCCCTCGGCGCCACCCTCGCCGGCCTCGCCGGCACCGTCCAGGCACACGTCAACAGCACCGTCGTCCCCGAGAACTACGTCTTCGCCGGGCCCGTCCCGCCGAACTCCGCGTTCCTCCTCGCCGCCGTCATCCTCGGCGGCATGGGCACCATCCGCGGCCCCATCCTCGGCGCCGCACTCCTCTTCCTGATCCCGGCGAAGCTGGCCTTCCTCCAGGACTACCAGCTCCTCGCCTTCGGCATCGCCCTCATCCTCCTCATGCGCTTCCGCCCCGAAGGCCTCATCGCCAACAAGCGCGCGCAGCTCGAGTACCACGACGACACCGCTGACCAGGCCCCCACGGACCTGGCCACCGCCAAGGCGGGGGCGTGAACACCATGACCACCACAGACACCACCACCACGACCACCGTCCTCGAAGCCAGCGGCGTCACCATGCGCTTCGGCGGCCTCACCGCCGTCAAGGGCGTCGACCTCACGGTCAACGCCGGCGAGATCGTCGGCCTCATCGGCCCCAACGGCGCCGGCAAGACCACCTTCTTCAACTGCCTCACCGGGCTGTACGTCCCCACCGAGGGAACCGTCAGCTACAAAGGCACCGTCCTGCCGCCCACGCCCCACAAGGTCACCGCGGCAGGCGTCGCCCGCACCTTCCAGAACATCCGGCTCTTCCACAACATGACCGTGCTGGAAAACGTCCTCGTCGGACGCCACACCCGCACCAAGGAAGGCCTCTGGTCCGCCCTCCTGCGCGGCCCCGGCTTCAAGAAGGCCGAAGCCGCCAGCGAAGAGCGCGCCATGGAACTCCTCGAGTTCATCGGCCTCCAGCACAAGGCCGGCCACCTCGCCAAGAACCTCCCCTACGGCGAGCAGCGCAAGCTCGAAATCGCCCGCGCCCTCGCCAGCGACCCCGGCCTCATCCTCCTGGACGAGCCCACCGCCGGCATGAACCCGCAGGAGACCCGGGCGGCCGAAGAACTCATCTTCGCCATCCGCGACAAGGGCATCGCCGTCCTCGTCATCGAGCACGACATGCGCTTCATCTTCAACCTCTGCGACCGAGTCGCCTGCCTCGTCCAGGGCGAAAAGCTCATCGAAGGCACCGCCGCCGAAGTCCAGGGCGACGAACGCGTCATCGCCGCCTACCTCGGCACGCCCTTCGAGGGCGCCCCGGGCGAAGAGGAAGTCGCCGAGGTCGAAGCGGCCGAGGCCCACGCTGAAGCCGAGGCCGAGGCCGAGGCGGAAGCCGAGGCGGACACCGCCGAGGACGACAGCACCACCAGCACCACCAGCACGGAAGGAGAGGCCAAGTGACCGCACTGCTCAAGGTCGAAGACCTCAAAGTCGCCTACGGCAAGATCGAAGCCGTCAAGGGCATCTCCTTCGAGGTCAACGAAGGCGAAATCGTCTGCCTCGTCGGCACCAACGGCGCCGGCAAGACGACCACCCTGCGCACCCTCTCCGGGCTCCTCAAGCCCACCGCGGGCAGCATCACCTTCGACGGCAAGCCCCTCGTCGGCGTCCCCGCCCACAAGATCGTCTCCATGAAGCTGGCCCACTCCCCCGAGGGACGCCACATCTTCCCCCGGCTGACGATCGCCGAGAACCTCCAGCTCGGCGCCTTCCTCCGCTCCGACAAGGAAGGCATCGAGAAGGACATCCAGCGCGCCTACGACCTCTTCCCCATCCTGGGAGAGCGCCGCAAGCAGGCCGCCGGCACCCTCTCGGGCGGCGAACAGCAGATGCTCGCCATGGGCCGCGCCCTCATGTGCCAGCCCAAGCTCCTCATGCTGGACGAGCCCTCCATGGGCCTCTCCCCGCTGATGATGCAGAAGATCATGGCGACCATCGCCGAGCTCAAGGCCACCGGCACCACCATCCTGCTCGTCGAGCAGAACGCCCAGGCCGCGCTCTCCCTGGCCGACCAGGCGCACGTGATGGAGATCGGCAAGATCGTGCTCTCCGGCACCGGCCAGGACCTCCTCCACAACGAGGACGTCCGCAAGGCCTACCTCGGCGAGGACTGACCCCGCCCCCTCCAAGCCGTGAGGCCCGTCTCCCCTCGGGGGGAGACGGGCCTCACGCGTGTCTGTCCGGGGTCTTACTGCCCCTTGGCGGCGTCCTTCTGCTGCTTCTTCTCCTCGGCGTCCTCGATGACCGCCTCGGCGACCTGCTGCATGGACATGCGGCGGTCCATGGAGGTCTTCTGGATCCACCGGAACGCAGCCGGCTCACTGAGCCCGTACTGCGTCTGCAGGATGCTCTTGGCCCGGTCCACGAGCTTGCGGGTCTCCAGCCGGAGCGAGAGGTCGGCGACCTCCTTCTCCAGCGCCTTCAGCTCCGCGAAACGGGAGACCGCCATCTCGATGGCGGGCACGACGTCGCTCTTGCTGAACGGCTTCACGAGGTACGCCATGGCCCCGGCGTCACGGGCCCGCTCGACCAGGTCGCGCTGCGAGAACGCGGTCAGCATCAGCACCGGCGCGATGGACTCCTCCGCGATCTTCTCGGCCGCGGAGATGCCGTCGAGCACGGGCATCTTCACGTCGAGGATGACGAGGTCGGGCCGGTGCTCCCGCGCCAGCTCCACGGCCGTCTGCCCGTCCCCGGCCTCACCGACGACGGCGTACCCCTCCTCCTCGAGCATCTCTTTCAGATCGAGACGGATGAGCGCCTCGTCCTCGGCGATGACGACCCGGGTCGTCAGCGGCGGAACGTGCGACTGGTCGGCGTCGGGCGTGGGCGTCGACTCGTGCTCGGCGGTCACGGGGGCTCCTCTTTGCGGGGCATAACAGCTCCCCCGAGCCTACCGAGCTCCTGTAAGGTGGTGCCACGCAGGGTTCCCCCGAACCTTCGTTTTGAAGGCCCCAGTACTCCAACGGTTAGAGAGGCCGCTCTCAAACAGCGGACAGTGTGGGTTCGAATCCCACCTGGGGCACCTTTCCTTGAATTCCAAGGTCACGCCTCGGCGGCAAGCCTCCCCCTTTCGAGCGAATCCGCCGAAAAGAGGGCGCGCATCCGGAGGATTTTCCGCAGTGTCGCCCATATGTACGATCTGGCAACTCGGCAGCACGCGCTCACTCTTCTCGGTCACGGGCGGAGCCTGAATTCCGTCAGCAAGGAAACGGGGATATCCCGGGCCGCCATCCGCGCCTGGCAGGTTCGCATCGAACCCCTCCCCCGCATGAACCAGACGCCGTGCGAGGGCCCGCCCGACCCGGCCGCGTACGCCTACCTCCTCGGTCTCTATCTCGGCGACGGCTGCATCAGTCCCCACCCCCGAGGTGGACACCACCTCCGCATCGCCTGCGCAGACGCGTGGCCCGGCCTCATCGAGCAGTGCCGCGCAGCGATCCTTGCGGTTCGCCCATCCGACAAGGTGTACGTCCTGCAGCGCCAAGGCTGCGTCGCCGTCACCAGCTACGGTCGGCACTGGACCTGCCTGTTCCCTCAGCACGGACCCGGCAAGAAGCACGAGCGGCCCATCGTCCTGGAGGACTGGCAGCAGGGGATCGTTGACGCCCACCCGTGGGACTTCATCCGGGGGCTGATCCACTCCGACGGGTGCCGGATCACCAACTGGACCACCCGGACGGTCGGCGGGGAGCGGAAGCGCTACGAGTATCCGCGGTACTTCTTCACCAACAAGTCGGACGACATCCGGAAGCTCTGCACCGACACGCTCACCAAGGTCGGCGTCCAGTGGACGATCCTCGCCCGGGGCAGCGACCCCTTCAACGTGTCCATCGCCCGAAAGGCATCCGTGGCGCTCATGGACGCCCACATCGGGCCGAAGTACTGAGCGGCGCTGCGCGCCTAGGGTTGAGTCTCCAGTGGCTGGAGACCGCAGGGTGGGCGCATGGAAGACGGTGTGGATCTGTTCTCGATCGGGGAGCTGGCACGGCGGACCGGGTTGTCGGTTCGGACGATCCGGTTCTACTCCGATTCGGGGGTGGTGGCGCCGACGGATCGGAGTCGTGCCGGGTACCGGCTGTACGACCTCGATGTGCTGTTTCGCCTGGAGCTGGTGCGTGCGTTGCGTGAGCTGGGTCTGGATCTGGGGACGGTTCGGCGGGTGCTGGGGCGTGAGGCGTCGCTGGCGGAGGTTGCCGCGGCGCATGCCGATGCGCTGGACGTGCAGATCAGGGTGTTGCGGTTGCGTCGGGCCGTGCTGCGGGCGGTGGCCGGGCAGGGGTCCAGTGCTGAGGAGATGAAGTTGATGTTCGGGCTTGCACGGTTGTCGGGTGAGGAGTTCCGGCGGTTGGTCGGGGGGTTCCTGGAGGGGGCCGATCCCGCGGTGGTGGGGGCGGTGGCTGCGGCTGCTCCCGAGTTGCCGGAGGATCCGTCGGCGGAGCAGTTGGCGGCGTGGGTGGAGCTGGCGGGGCTGGTGGGTGACGAGGGGTTCCGTGCGGTCTGCGGGCGTGGCGGCCGGGTGTGGCGGAGGTGGAGGAGCGTGCGGGTGCCGAGGTGATGGGGTTCGCGCGGCGGGTGCTGGAGGAGGCCGGGGAGGGGGCGGTGGACGAGGGGGTCGTCGGCGATTTGGTGGGGAGGTTCGCGGGGGTGTTGGGGCGGGTGCCGGATGCCGGGTTCCGGGATTGGCTGGCCGGGGAGTTCGAGGCGGCGGGTGATGCTCGGGTGGAGCGGTACTGGCGGTTGGTGTGGGTGGTGAACGGCTGGGAGGTGGTGCCGGGGTTGGTGCCGGTGTATGCGCGGTTGGCGGAGGTGTTGCGGGGGCGTTCGGTGGGCTAGCTGTGGTCGGCCTGGTGCGCGGCTCCGTGTGCGGGTGCGTTGGCGGAGGCGCGCGTACGGCTTTGGTTGAGTCGATCGCGCGCTCTGTTGTGGTCAGGAGAGCCGCATGTCGATCCAGGGGATGGTGTCCCCCGGCAGTAGGTATCGCTCGGTTTCGGTGAACGCGTGCTTCTGGGCGAAGCGCAGGCCGTCTTCGTTCGATGACAGGACGACGGTTTCGATCACCTTGGCACCCAGCTCCCGCGCCCGGTGGAGCCCACGCGCGTAGAGTGCCTCGCCGAATCCCTGTCCGCGGTGGGTGGCGAGTACGCGGGCGATGACTGTTGCCGTCATCGTGTCGTTTGCCGGCGGGCGCACCGTGCTGCAGCCGACGAGGGTGTCGCCGAGATACGCGATCTCCAGGTGGTGGCGCTGGGAGCGTTCCCGTACCTCTTCCAGCGGCAGGACATGGGTGGGGATGACCGCGTTGTGGACGTACTGCCAGTCTTTGAGGGTGGTATCGCCGTCGGGTCGGTGGAAGCGAAGATCGGGCATCGCAGCAGGAGACCTGAGTGCTCCTCGGACGTCGATTCCGCATGCGGGCGGTCAGGTGCCGGGTGCCGGCTGGGACAAGGGTTTAGGGGAGGTCGCCGTTGCCGCCGAGGTTGGCGACGAGGCGGCGGAGGGTGGCGATGGTGGCTGCGTAGGTGGCGTCGTCGATGCCTTCTCGCATGCGGGCGTGGACCTTGGCGTTGCGGTCGCGGGCGCGGAGGCGGCCTGCTTCGCCCTGGTCCGTGAGGGTCAGGGCGTTGTCGGTTTCGGTGAGCCAGCCGCGGGCTGTGAGGTCGGCGTAGACCGCTTCGAAGTCGGTGTCCTGGTCGTCGTAGGGGGCGAGCTTCGTGGTGAGGGTGGTGCGGGTCCAGTGGCCGGGGGCGCCGGCGAGGTGGTTGAGGGTCCACCAGTGGGGCTGGGTGAGGTCTTCTTCGGCGAGGGCGGTCCGGAGGGCGCCTATGGCGAGCTTGGCGGCTTCGCCGCTCCAGTAGCCGATGGGTTGTGCGGCGAGTTGGTCCTGGGGGTATTCCTTGATCGTCATGTTGTGACCGTAGGACCTAGAGTCAGGTTGAGGTCAAGGCGTGTGTGCGATGAAGGGGTTTGTGTGATGAGTGAGAACGCTCGGAAGTTGTTCGAGGCGTTGGATTTGAATGCGGATGGTGAGCTGACGCGCGTGGAGGTGATCACGGCGCTGCGGTCGAAGGGGCCGACGCTCGCTGCGCAGGGTGTGCTGCCGTTTTGGGGTGTGGGGGATGTGGACGCTTCGTCGGCGTTGTTCGATGCGGCGGATGCGAATGGCGACGAGGTGTTGACGTTCGAGGAGTTCGCGGCGGTCGTGGATCGGCGGTTCGGCTGGTAGTGCTCATCGTGTGTGCCGGGTGAGGCCGCCCAGGATGGTGGTGACGTGGGCTTGGGCGTCGGCGGGGTCGAGGGGGGCGTGGGCGATGAGGAGGCGGTACCAGAAGGGGCCGAAGATCAGGTCGGTGGCGTGGTCGAGGTCGGTGTCGGCGGGGATTTCTTCGCGGGTGATGGCGCGGGTGAGGAGGGTGGTGACGAGTTCGCGGCGGGTGTGGACCCAGGCGCGGAAGGCTTCGGCGAAGGCGGGGTCGAGTTGGGCTTCTGCCATGAGGCCGGTGAGGGCTTTGGCGCGGACGGGGTCGCCGCCGATGCGGTAGAGGTCGGTGACGAAGGTGGTGAGGTCGCCGGGGAGGGTGCCGGTGTCGGGTTCGGGGACGCGGGTGGCGGTTTCGTGGGCGTAGGCGTCCATGACGAGGGCGGGTTTGGATTTCCACCAGCGGTAGACGGTGCTTTTGGCGACGTTGGCGCGTTTGGCGACGCCTTCGATGGTGAGGGCGCCGTAGCCGTGTTCCACGAGCAGGGCGGCTGTTGCTTCGAGGACGGAGTGGTGGGCGTCCTCGTTGCGCAGGCGGCCGCCTGTGCGGGGTGAGGGGTTCTGGGGAGTGGTTGACACGCCATCACGATAGCCCTACCTTTAAATCGACACGCTGCGTAGCGTTTCGATTGATCGGTTGGATCAGTCGCTGGATGGGTCAGGGGGATGAGTCATGAGCAGGATCGTGATCGCGCACGGGTACGGCATGAGCGGCGGGGAGAACTGGTACCCGTCGGTGGCCGCGGAGCTCGGCGCGGAGGGGCATGAGGTGCGGGTGCCGGACTTCCCGGAGCCGTTCGCGCCGGAGGCGGGTGCGTGGCTGAAGGGGCTGCGGGCGGAGACCGAGGGTGCGCGGGCCGGTGAGACGGTGCTGGTGGGGCACAGTCTGGGCGGGGTGAATGTGCTGCGGCTTCTGCAGGAGCACGACACCGGGGCCGAGGGGGCTTTCGCGGGTGTGGTGTTCGTGGCGTCGATGAATGCCGAGGTGGGTTACGACGCGCTGGCGCCGTTCTTCTCGCCGGAGTTCGACTGGGCGCGGATCCGGGGTGCGGCGCGGGAGTTCCGGGTGCTGCATGCGGCGGATGACCCGGTGACCGGGGAGAGGACCGCGGAGCATGTCATGCGGTTCGTGACGGAGTTGGGGGCGGCGGCACGGGTGACCGCGTCGGGCGGGCACTTCCCGAGTACGGGTGAGAGCCTGCTGGAGCTGCCCGACGCGGTGCGTCTCATACGTGAGGTGTTGTAGCGGTGGGGTGCTGTTGCGGGGCTTAGCGGACGGCGTCGCCGATGTGGTGGATGCGGACCAGGTTGGTGGATCCGCTGACGCCGGGGGGTGAGCCGGCGGTGATCACGACGACGTCGCCGCGGACGCAGCGGCCGATGCGCAGGAGCTCTTCCTCGACCTGGGCGACCATGGCGTCGGTGGAGTCGACGTGGGGGCCGAGGAAGGTTTCCACGCCCCAGGTGAGGTTGAGCTGGGAGCGGGTGGCCGGGTCGGGGGTGAAGGCGAGGAGGGGGATGGGTGAGCGGTAGCGGGAGAGCCGGCGGACGGTGTCTCCGCTCTGGGTGAAGGCGACGAGGAATTTGGCGTCGAGGAAGTCGCCCATTTCGGCGGCGGCTCGGGCTACGGCTCCACCCTGGGTCCGGGGCTTGTTGCGGTCGGTGAGGGGCGGGAGGCCCTTGGCGAGGATGTCCTCTTCGGCGGCTTCCACGATGCGGGACATGGTGCGGACGGTTTCCACCGGGTATTTGCCGACGCTGGTTTCACCCGAAAGCATTACGGCGTCGGTGCCGTCGATGACGGCGTTGGCGACGTCGGAGGCTTCGGCGCGGGTGGGGCGGGAGTTGTCGATCATCGAGTCGAGCATCTGGGTCGCGACGATGACGGGCTTGGCGTTGCGCTTGGCGAGCTTGATGGCTCGTTTCTGGACGATCGGGACCTGTTCCAGGGGCATTTCGACGCCGAGGTCGCCGCGGGCGACCATGATGCCGTCGAAGGCGGCGACGATGTCGTCGATGTTCTCGACGGCCTGGGGCTTTTCGATCTTGGCGATGACGGGGAGGCGGCGGCCTTCCTCGTTCATGATGCGGTGGACGTCGTCGATGTCGCGGCCGCTGCGGACGAAGGAGAGGGCGATGACGTCGGCGCCGATGCGCAGGGCCCAGCGGAGGTCGTCGATGTCCTTTTCGGACAGGGCGGGGACGGAGACGGCCACGCCGGGGAGGTTGAGGCCCTTGTGGTCGGAGACCATGCCGCCTTCGACGACGAGGGTGTGGACGCGGGGGCCGTCGACTCCGGTGACTTCGAGGGTGACGCGGCCGTCGTCGACGAGGATGCGTTCGCCGGTGGTGACGTCGGCGGCGAGGCCCTTGTAGGTGGTGCCGCAGGTGTGGCGGTCGCCTTCGAGGTCTTCGACGGTGATGGTGAACTCGTCGCCGCGTTCAAGGAGTACGGGTCCTTCGCGGAAGCGGCCGAGTCGGATCTTCGGGCCTTGAAGGTCGGCGAGGATACCGACGCTGCGGCCGGTTTCGTCGGCGGCCTTGCGTACGCGCTGGTAGCGCTCCTCGTGTTCGGCGTAGGTGCCGTGGCTGAGATTGAAGCGGGCGATGTCCATTCCGGCCTCGACCAGGGCTTTGATCTGGTCGTATGAGTCGGTGGCGGGGCCCAGGGTACATACGATTTTCGCTCGGCGCATGAGGCGAGCGTATTCCCCTACCAGGCAGTAGGAAATTGGTTCCGGGTGTCCACTCAACAACCTTTGGGCAAAAGCTTGTTGACAATTGTTGAATGTGCATGGGGGTGCTCTGATGAGCACCCCCGAAGGCGCCGAATGGGGGTGGGTTTCAGAGCTGGGGAGGGGTCATGGTGAAGCGGGCGTTCACCTGGGCGTAGACGGTCTGGAGCTGCGGTTCGAGATCGAGGGGCGGGGGGCCCGCGTCCTCGGCGGCGCTGAAGGCCATGGTGCGCATGCCTGTGCCGGCGGCGGCCGGGAAGGGGACGGCGTTCTCGGCTCCGAGGTCGGCGAGTTCGACGAGGGCGGCCAGGCGGGCGCCGAGGGCTTCGGCGTATTCGCGGGCACGCTGGACGGCTTCGAGTACGGCTTGGCGGCGGGCTTCGCCGTGGGCGGGTGAGGTGGGGCGCAGGGCCCACCAGGGGCCGTCGACCTGGGTGAGTTCGAGGTCGGCGAGGCGTGTGGTGAGTTCGCCGAGGGTGGTGAAGTCGTTGAGCTCGGCGGTGATGTGGACGCGGCCGTGATAGGCGCGGATGCGTTCGCCGCGGCCGTGGCGGGTGAGTTCGGGGGTGATGGAGAAGGATCCGGTTTCGAGTTTCTCGACGGGGTCGCCGTAGCCCTTGATGAGGTCGAGGACGGTGTTGTTGCGGCGGGTGAGGTCGTCGAGTGCGCTGCGCCGGTCGGTGCCGCGGGCGCTGACGGTGATGCCGATGCGGGCGATCTCGGGGTCGACTTCGATGCGGGCTTCGCCGCGGACGGCGACGCGGGGTACTTCGGGGGTTCCGTAGGGCTGGTGCGATGCGTCCTGGG
This sequence comes from Streptomyces sp. NPDC048337, assembly GCF_043201175.1. Classification (NCBI taxonomy): domain Bacteria; kingdom Bacillati; phylum Actinomycetota; class Actinomycetes; order Kitasatosporales; family Streptomycetaceae; genus Streptomyces; species Streptomyces sp. NPDC048337. The sequence goes on along the minus strand of NZ_JBICYR010000015.1, from coordinate 5,292 downwards.
TCATGGTTTCACTCTCGCACCGTCGTCCGTACGGGTCCGGTCATCGGATCGAAACCTGGGAGGGGTGTTGCTGCTTGTTACCGCTGGGTCAGAATCTACGCGCGTTGCCTGTACTGCTGAATACGCCTCACAAGGGGAGATGGCATGGCGTTCGACCGAAGGACGTTTCTGGGAACCACGGCCGCGACAGGTGCGGCCGTTGCGTTGGCGGGGGCCACGAGCACCCCGGCCGCCGCACAGCCGGAGTCGGGGAGGCCGCCGCGGACGTACTCGTTCACGGTGATGGGGACGACCGATCTCCACGGGAATGTCTTCAACTGGGACTATTTCACGGACAAGGAGTTCGACGACAAGGCGCACAACGACGTGGGTCTGGCGAAGATCTCCACCCTGGTGAAGCAGGTGCGGGCGGAGAAGGGGCGCCGCAACACGCTGCTGATCGACGCGGGTGACACGATCCAGGGCACGCAGCTTTCGTACTACTACGCCAAGGTGGATCCGATCACCGCGCGGCGGGGTCCGGTGCATCCGATGGCCCAGGCGATGAACGCGATCGGGTACGACGCGGCGGCGCTGGGGAACCACGAGTTCAACTACGGCATTCCGGTGCTGCGCAAGTTCGAGGAGCAGTGCGACTTCCCGCTGCTGGGGGCGAACGCGCTGGACGCGAAGACGCTGCGGCCGGCGTTCCCGCCGTACAGCATGCACCGGCTGCGGACCCCGCACGGGCCGGACGTGAAGGTGGCGGTGCTGGGGCTGACGAACCCGGGGATCGCGATCTGGGACAAGGCGAACGTGCAGGGGAAGATGACCTTCCCGGGGCTGGAGGAGCAGGCGGCGAAGTACGTGCCGCGGCTGCGTTCGCTGGGTGCGGACGTGGTGATCGTGTCGGCGCACTCCGGGTCGAGCGGGACCTCTTCGTACGGGGACCAGCTGCCGTACATCGAGAACGCGGCGGGGCTGGTGGCGGAGCAGGTGCCGGGGATCGACGCGATCCTGGTGGGGCACGCGCACACGGAGATTCCCGAGTACCGGGTGAAGAACAAGGCGACCGGCAAGGACGTGGTGCTGTCGGAGCCGCTCAAGTGGGGGCAGCGCCTGACGCTGTTCGACTTCGAGCTGGTGTGGGCGAAGGGCCGCTGGTCGGTGGCGCAGGTGTCGGCGAAGGTGCTGAACTCCAACACGGCGGCGGAGGACCCGGAGATCACGGGGCTGCTGTCGGAGGAGCACCGCAAGGTCGTGGCGTATGTGAACCAGGTGATCGGGACCTCGACGCAGGCGATGTCCTCGGCGGAGGGTCCGGTCAAGGACGTGCCGATCATCGATCTGATCAACCACGTCCAGGCGGAGACGGTGAAGGCGGCCATCTCCGGCACGGAGTGGGCGGCGCTGCCGGTGCTGTCGCAGGCTTCCTGCTTCTCGCGGACGGCGGCGATCCCGGCCGGGCAGGTGACGATCAAGGACGCGGCCGGCCTGTACCCGTTCGAGAACACGCTGGAGGCGCGGCTGCTGACCGGCGCGCAGCTGAAGGACTATCTGGAGTACTCGGCGAAGTACTACGTGCGGACGGCCCCGGGTGACGTGGTGGATCCGGCGAAGCTGACGAACTCCGAGAGCACCCCGGACTACAACTACGACGCGGTGTACGGGTTCACGTACGACATCGACATCGCGCAGCCGGTCGGTTCGCGGATCATCGGGCTGTCGTTCCAGGGGAAGCCGGTGGATCCGGCGGGGCAGTTCGTGCTCGCGGTGAACAACTACCGGGCGTCGGGGGGCGGGAACTTCCCGCACGTTCCGCAGGCGAAGCAGCTGTGGGCGAATTCGGATGAGATACGCAACACGATCATCCAGTGGGTGAAGGCGAAGGGGACGGTGGACCCGGCGGCCTTCGCGTCGGTGGACTGGCGGCTGACGCGGGCGGGTACGCCGGTCTTCTAGGCGCCGGTCGTCCCTGTCCGGGGCCGGGTCCGCGGCGGCGGGACCCGGCCCCGTCCGGTTCCAGGGGCCGGGGCGGTGGTCCCGTCGGCGCTGGTTCGCTGCATGGTGGCCACCCTGGTGCCGGGGGTGGGGCGGGCTTCGTCTAGGGGTGTTCGACCAGGGGGAGCAGCTCGACGGTGGGTTGGGGGCGGGTGTGTTCGCGTTGTTCGAGGCCGAAGGTGGTGAAGGCGGTGCGGTCGGGCTGGGGGTAGGGGTCTTTGCCCGTGAGGGTGTTCAGGATGGCGGCGCTGCGCCAGGCGGCGAGGCCGAGGTCGGGGGCTCCGACGCCGTGGGTGTGGCGTTCGCCGTTCTGGACGAAGATGCTGCCGGTGACGGCGGGGTCGGTGATCATCCGGTAGTGGTCGTCGATGCGGGGGCGGCCGGAGGAGTCCTTGCGGAGGTAGGGGTCGAGGCCTGCGAGGAGGCGGCCCAGGGGGCGTTCGCGGTAGCCGGTGGCGAGGACGACTGCGTCGGTGGTGAGGCGGGAGCGGCTGCCCTGTTCGCCGTGTTCGAGGTGGAGTTCGACCTTGGTGGTGGCGACGCGGCCGGCGGTGCGGACGCTGACTCCGGGGGTGAGGACGGCGTCCGGCCAGCCGCCGTGGAGGGTGCGGCGGTAGAGCTCCTCGTGGATGGCGGCGATGGTGTCGGCGTCGATGCCCTTGTGGAGCTGCCATTGGGCGGGGACGAGCTTGTCGCGGACGGGTTCGGGGAGGGAGTGGAAGTACCGGGTGTAGTCGGGGGTGAAGTGTTCCAGGCCGAGCTTGGAGTACTCCATGGGGGCGAAGGAGGGGGTGCGGGCGAGCCAGGTGAGGCGTTCGCGGCCGGCGGGGCGGGCGCGGAGCAGGTCGAGGAAGACCTCGGCTCCGGACTGGCCGGATCCGATGACGGTGACGTGTTCGGCGCCGACGATGCGGGCTCGGTGGTCGAGGTAGTCGGCGGAGTGGATGACGGGGACGGTGGGGGCTTCGGCGAGGGGGCGCAGGGGTTCGGGGATGAAGGGGGCGGTGCCGACGCCGAGGGCGAGGTGGCGGGTGTAGGTGCGGCCGAGAGCTTCGGCTTCGCCGTCGGGGTCGAGCTGGGTGAAGTCGACTTCGAAGAGGTCGCGTTCGGGGTTCCAGCGGACGGCGTCGACCTGGTGGCCGAAGTGGAGTCCGGGCAGGCGTCCGGCGACCCAGCGGCAGTAGGCGTCGTATTCGGCGCGCTGGATGTGGAACCGCTCGGCGAAGTAGAAGGGGAAGAGCCGTTCCTTGTGCTTGAGGTAGCTGAGGAAGCTCCAGGGGCTGGCCGGGTCGGCGAGGGTGACCAGGTCGGCAAGGAAGGGGACTTGGAGGGTGGCTCCGTGGATGAGCAGCCCGGGGTGCCAGCGGAAGTCGCGGCGCTGGTCGTAGAAGGCGGTGGCGAGTTCTCCCGCTCCGCGGTGGGGCAGGCCGTGGGCGAGGGCCGCGAGGGAGAGGTTGAAGGGGCCGATGCCGATTCCGACGAGGTCGTGGGGTGCATCGAGCTGGGCGGTCATCGGTGGGTGCTGCCTTCCAGGAGGGTGACGAGGGTGTCCAGGTCCCGCGCGGTGGCGTGGGGGTTGAGCAGGGTGGCTTTGAGCCAGAGGCGGCCGTCGGCGTGGGTGCGGCCGAGGACGGCGCGGCCTTCGTGGAGCAGGGTGCGGCGCAGGGTGGCGACCTGGGTGTCGTCGGCGTGGGTGGGCCGGAAGAGCACGGTGGTGAGGGTGGGTGCGGAGTGGAGTGTGAAGGCGGGGTGGGCGTCCAGGAGTCGGGCGAGGTGGTGGGCGAGTTCGCAGGTGCGGTCGATGAGGCGGGCGATGCCGTCGCGGCCCAGTGCGCGCAAGGTGGTGGCGATCTTGAGGGCGTCGGGGCGGCGGGTGGTGCGCAGGGAGCGGCCGAGGAGGTCGGGCAGGCCGGCTTCGGTGTCGTCGGGGGCGTTGAGGTAGTCGGCCTGGTGGGCGAGGGGGCTGAGCAGGGCGGTGTCGGGGACGGCGAGGATTCCGGCGGCTACGGGCTGCCAGCCGAGTTTGTGCAGGTCGATGGTGAGGGAGTGGGCGCGGGCGAGTCCGTCGACCTGGGCGCGGTGGCGGGGGCTGAGGGTGAGGAGGCCGCCGTATGCGGCGTCGATGTGGAGGTCGGATCCGTAGCGGTCGCAGAGGTCGGCGATGCGGTGGAGGGGGTCGATGAGTCCGGCGTCGGTGGTGCCGGCGGTGGCGGTGACGAGGACGGGGCCTGGGGTGGCGGCGAGGGCCTCGGCGAGGGTGGCGGGGTCGAGGGTGCCGGTGGGGGTGGGCAGGGCGCGGGCGGGCGGGAGGCCGAGGAGCCAGGCGGAGCGCGGGATGGAGTGGTGGGCGTTGGCGCCGTGCAGGACGGTGAGGCCGGGTCCGTGGCGTTCGCGGGCGAGGAGGAGGGCGAGCTGGTTGGCTTCGGTGCCGCCGGTGGTGACGAGGGCGTCGGGGTGGGGGGCGGTCGGGTAGAACTCGGCGGCGAGGGTGCGGGTGAGGAGGGCCTCGATGGTGGAGGCGGCGGGGGCCTGGTCCCAGGAGTCGAGCGAGGGGTTGAGGGCGCAGGCGGCGAGGTCGGCGGCGGCCGCGGCGGCGAGCGGCGGGCCGTGCAGGTGGGCGGCGCAGAGGGGATCGGCGGGGTCGGCGGCGCCGGCGGCGAGGGTGTGGACGAGGGTGCGGAGCGCTTCGTGGTCTCCGGTGCCGTGTTCCGGGAGTACGTCGCCCAGTGCGGCCTGGACGCGGGCCGCGACGGCGTCGGGGCCGCCGGCCGGAATGGGCCCGCCGCGTTCCTTGGCTCCGGTGTGCAGGGCGTCGAGGACGGTGTCGAGGAGGGGCCGCAGGGCGTCGGCGCCGTCGCGGCCGCCGGCGAGGGGGGGCGGGGTACCGGGCGGCACTGTCATGCGGGGTCCTCCGGAGGCTGGGCGGCTACGGCTGCGGCTGCGCCGATGCGGGGCGGGCACCCGGCCGGTACAACGATCAGACCCGAATGGGGTAACCGCCGGGGTTTGTCCGGATCGCCTACCTGCCGGTTCCCTCCGGGGGTGGGGCCGACTTGTGCGGGTGCCGCGCCCCTGCCGGGGCTCCGCCCCGGACCCCGCACCTCGAACGCCGGCGGGGCCGAATATGGCCGGGGCCCGCGTGTGCAAGTGCCGCGCCTCAAACGCCGCGAGGCTGGATGGGGTGGCGGCCGCCCCCCCCCGGGGGGGCGGGGGGGGGGGGTGGGGGGGGGGGGGGTGGGGGGGGCGGGGGGGGGGGGGATGGGGGGGGCCGCGGTGGCGGCCCGCCCCGGGGGGGAGTAGGGGGTGTGCCGG
>NZ_JBICYR010000014.1:25443-217715 GCF_043201175.1 Streptomyces sp. NPDC048337 | reverse complement strand
GATGTTCGGCGCCCTTTCCGGGTCGGCTCTGTCGGACCTGCCATCGCGCCGAATTCATCTCGTTTTAGTCCCGGCCGACACCCCACCCCGTCCCCGACCCCGGCCGTACCGCCTGACCCCGGCCGTACCGCCTGACCCCGGCAGCACCGTCCAGCCCACCCGGCACCTACCCAGCCCCGGCCGGCAACTTCAGCCTCGCCGTCGATTGAGGCGCGGGGTACGGGGCAGAGCCCCAGCCCCTCCGGCGATTGAGGCGCGGGGTACGGGGCGGAGCACCGGGTCTAGCCTGCGGCGGCGATGGGGCCCGGGGTGGGGCGTTCCGCGGAGCGGCGGCGCATGCGGGCCAGGACCACCCGCCGCTCGGCGGCGGTGAGCCCGCCCCAGACCCCGTACGGCTCGGGCTGGAGCAGCGCGTGCTCCCGGCAGGCGACCATCACCGGGCAGCGGGCGCAGACCCGCTTGGCGGCCTCCTCCCGGGAGAGCCGCGCAGCGGTCGGCTCCTTGGAGGGGGCGAAGAAGAGCCCCGCCTCGTCGCGGCGGCAGACCGCCTCCGCGTGCCACGGGCCGTCCTCTTCCCGCGCCGGCACCCGCGGCTTCGGCACGGCGGCCGGACGCCCCTGAAGAGTCTGTATGGCGGCAACCTGCAGGGACTGATGCGGCGGATGCGGCACGGTCTACTCCTGACGACGGATACGCGAGCGAGAGACGATGCACCTGTCCCTACCCGCTGTGCGCGCCCCTATGCACTGTGTGCCACCGACCCGCAAGGGTTCGTCCGAAACGTGCCCCTCCGGTCACGCCCCGGGCGGCGCCCACCGGGGGTCCCGGCCCAGGAAGGCCAGCAGGGCGTCCGCGTCGCCGCTCGCCGCGCCGGCCGCCGGCGCGAGCGCGGGGCCGTACGCGAAGCCGCGCAGGGGTTCGACGAGGGCGTCTGCGGCCGGGCGCAGGGCCGCGGCCAGGGCGTCCGTCAGCGGGGACGGCTGGCCGGTGGCCAGGGCGAGGTCCCAGGCGTGCACCGCCGCGTCGAGCGCGGCCGCGCCGACCGCCGTCTCGGCGGACACGGCGAACGGGGGCAGCGGGACGGCGACCTCCGCGGTCCCGGGCGCGACCCCGGCGAAGGCCTCGACCGCGGCCGCGAGCGCCGGCTCCAGCAGCTGCGCCGGGGGCCCCACCAGCGTGCCGGAGGGCGCGAAGGGGTCCTCGGAAGGACCGGGGCCGTCGGTGAGGCGGGCGGCGTAGGCGAGCTGGTCGCCGGCCGCGTGCTGGAACACCTGGGTGACGTTCCACTGCTCGCACGGCGTCGGGCGGTCCCAGGCATCCGCGGGTACGCCGATGACGGCGATGCGCAGGGCTTCGTGTGCGTGGTCGAGCAGGTCCCACTTGGATGCGGTCATGGGCCGGATCCTAGAAGTACTTCGGCCAAATACCGTCGGAGCAGGGCCGATTGGCGCGGGCGTCAGCCGTCCAGGCGCTTGCGCAGCTTGAGCGCCAGGTCGACCAGGCGGGCGCCGAACCTGGGCCGGGCCTCGATGTTGCCGAGCAGGGCGAAGCCGCGGACGATCACCACCGGGGCCTGCGGATCGGTCTCGCCCCGGCCCTCGCCGCGCACCTCGAAGTTGCCGAGGACGCCGCTGCCGTAGCCCCGCAGGGTGACGTTCTCCGGGACCAGGACCTCGACGTTCCCGAGGACGCAGGTCACGTTGATCTCGGTGACCTGCTGCTCGAAGACCGCCTCGGTGAGGTCGATGGTGATGTCGCCCATGACCGAGACCGCGCGGGTGTGCGCGCCGGGGCGCCAGCGGCCCTTGCGGGCGGAGCTGCTGCACACGGCGACGACGTTCTCGACGGGCCCGCCGGGGCCGGGAGTCGCGTACGCGGGTGAGGCATGGACGCCGCCGGGCGCGGGCAGGTCCCGTACGAGGACTTCCAGCTCGCCCACCGTCTTGAGGGCGTAGAGCGAGTCCAGGCGCTCGGAGTGCTCCTCGGCGGTCAGCCGGCCCTCCGCGAGGGCGTCGGCCAGGATCTGCGCGATCCGGTCCCGGTCGGCGTCGGAGGCGCGCAGCTGCGCGGCGGCGGCAGGGGCGGCGGGGTGCTTTTCCAGGTCCACGGGACCCAGCATAGCGAGACACGATAGATCGCGATACTCCTGAGTGGAGCGGAGCGCGCCCCGAGTGAGCCTTACCTCACAACCACGGCCGCGTCGAGAGGTTCTACGCTGGATGACCGCGCTGCCAATTGGTCGCCAGTGCTGTCTGCCGAGTGAGGAATGACTGCCGTCATGCCAGAGTTTGCGTACACCGACCTGCTGCCCCTGGGCGAGGACACCACCCCCTACCGGCTGGTGACCGCCGAGGGCGTGTCCACCTTCGAGGCGGACGGCCGTACGTTCCTCAAGGTCGAGCCCGAGGCGCTGCGCAAGCTGGCCGAAGAGGCCATCCACGACATCCAGCACTTCCTGCGCCCCGCGCACCTCGCGCAGCTGCGCCGCATCATCGACGACCCCGAGGCCTCCTCGAACGACAAGTTCGTCGCCCTCGACCTCCTGAAGAACGCGAACATCGCGGCGGCCGGCGTCCTGCCGATGTGCCAGGACACGGGCACGGCGATCGTTATGGGCAAGCGTGGCCAGAACGTCCTGACGGAGGGCGCCGACGAGGCGGCCCTCTCGCGCGGCATCTACGACGCGTACACGCGCCTGAACCTGCGCTACTCCCAGATGGCCCCGATCACCATGTGGGAGGAGAAGAACACCGGCTCGAACCTGCCCGCGCAGATCGAGCTGTACGCGACCGACGGCGGCGCGTACAAGTTCCTCTTCATGGCCAAGGGCGGCGGCTCCGCCAACAAGTCCTTCCTCTACCAGGAGACCAAGGCGGTCCTCAACGAGGCCTCCATGATGAAGTTCCTGGAGGAGAAGATCCGCTCGCTCGGTACGGCGGCCTGCCCGCCCTACCACCTGGCGATCGTGGTCGGCGGCACCTCGGCCGAGCACGCGCTGAAGACCGCCAAGTACGCCTCGGCGCACTACCTGGACGAGCTCCCCACCGAGGGCTCCGCCCTGGGCCACGGCTTCCGCGACCTCGACCTGGAGCAGCAGGTCTTCGAGCTGACCCAGAAGATCGGCATCGGCGCGCAGTTCGGCGGCAAGTACTTCTGCCACGACGTCCGCGTGGTCCGCCTCCCCCGCCACGGCGCCTCCCTCCCGGTCGCGATCGCCGTGTCCTGCTCGGCGGACCGCCAGGCGGTCGCGAAGATCACCGCCGAGGGCGTCTTCCTGGAGCAGCTGGAGACGGACCCGGCACGCTTCCTGCCGGACACGACGGACGCGCACCTGGACGAGTCGGCGGACGTGGTCAAGATCGACCTGACCCAGCCGATGGACGACATCCTCGCCACCCTCACCCGGCACCCGGTGAAGACCCGCCTGTCCCTGACCGGCCCGCTGGTCGTGGCGCGCGACATCGCGCACGCCAAGATCAAGGAACTGCTGGACTCGGGCGCGGAGATGCCCCAGTACCTGAAGGACCACCCGGTCTACTACGCCGGCCCCGCGAAGACCCCCGAGGGCTACGCCTCCGGCTCCTTCGGCCCGACCACGGCCGGCCGCATGGACTCGTACGTGGAGCAGTTCCAGGCGGCGGGCGGCTCCAAGGTCATGCTGGCCAAGGGCAACCGCTCGCAGCAGGTCACCGACGCGTGCGGCACGCACGGCGGCTTCTACCTGGGCTCGATCGGCGGCCCGGCGGCGCGGCTGGCCCAGGACTGCATCAAGAAGGTCGAGGTCCTGGAGTACGAGGAGCTCGGCATGGAGGCGGTCTGGAAGATCGAGGTCGAGGACTTCCCGGCCTTCATCGTGGTCGACGACAAGGGCAACGACTTCTTCACCTCGCGTGAACCCGAGCAGCCGACGTTCACCAGCATCCCGGTGCGCGGTCCCGGCCTGGCATAACGCGGCACTCCCCCGCCCCCAGAGAGCCCCTGGCGACCAACCGCCGGGGGCTCTTGCCGTGCCACCTCTCCCCGCCCCCAGGGGCCGCCTTGGGCCGCGCGAGCGCCAACGTAGATCGTCTACCCGACAACGCGAATATTGGCGATGCCGCATAGACGCCCGCGAGCAACCCTCGTAGCGTCGTTCCGGCGGCCCCAACCGGGGCCAGGACAAGGGGGTTTCAGCATGGCACGCGAGGAACTGACCCGGCTCACCGGCAACGGCAACGGCACTTGTGGCAAGGACGACTGCCCGAACGTCTACCGCACGGCCAGCGGCTCGTTCGTAGTCCAGGGCGACGTGTCCAACTTCTTCCAGCCGCCGCAGGGGGAAGGGCTTGTGGAGATCCCGGAAAGCGTGCTGCGGGAGGCCGTTCGTGCTCTTGGATGGTGAAGCCTGGCAGGCAAAATTCCGAGACTTCCAGCAGGAAGCCTGGAGGCTTGAGACGCTCCCCCAGTACCTCATGCCGCAAGAAGCAGAAGAGTTCGCGGCATTCAAAGCCGGGGCCCGTGTCGACCCCGGGAGCGTCTCAAACGAGTACACCGACCGCCTAGCGCGACAGGTGGCCGAAGGGCGCTCACAGGGGCGTGTGCACATCGTGACCCGCCCACTCTCGGATTACCTGCGATTCGAGTTCTCTCAGTACTACGCCCCGCACGCCCTGGCAGGTGAGCAGATCCGAATTCTCGACGTAACCGACCGAGAGAATCCCCTTCGAGGGCTTCAGGACTTCTGGTTGTTCGACCGCGCCGAGGTCGTGTTGATGAACTACTACGCAGATGGGCGACAGATCAGCCGCGAGGTATTCGAAGGGGACGTGTCCCCGTTCGTCGAGTACCAGCGAATCGCGGTCAGCGAGTCGGTGCCCTTCGAGGAGTACGTGAAGGGCCTTGACGCTTGAGCCTGACCGGCTAGGCCAGTCCAGGTCAGACCTAGCCGAAGCTATGCGTATGCTGCGGAAGCGAGCCGGGAAGACACAGACCTGGCTCGCCCGCCACTGCAACATGTCGCAAACAAAGATCAGCAACATCGAGAGTGGAAAGCTCACACCTGCAATTGTCGATGTGGAGCTGATCCTAGAAGCACTCGAAGCCGGCGGACCGATAGCAGAACAACTGCTGTCGCTGGCCCGCACGGCAAACACCGAGTGGCAAGACCACTGGTCTTCGCGTCGCCGAGGGCTCGACAAAAAACAGAACGAGTTGGCGCGACTCGAAGCAGCGTCGACGGAGTTCCGATTCTTTCTGCTCTCCATGATTACCGGCTTGCTAGCCACGCCCGAGTACGTACGCGCAAGCATCGCCGATGTCTCCGGCGATCAATCCAAGATTGTGGCGAAGAAGCTCGAACGCCAAAGCATCCTGCGGGACTCGTCAAAGTCCTTTACGTTCCTACTCACGGAACAGGCCGTTAAGTGGCCACTCCTCCCACCCCTCGGCATGGCAATGCAACTAGACTGGCTAGCTTCCATCTCGCGCATTCCGAACGTACGACTAGGCGTGATTCCGTTGGATGGGCACATTCCCGAGCGGCCCTTGAATACCTTCACGGTCTATGACCGACGGCTAGCCACAGTGGAAACCGGCACTGGCGCACTCATTCTGCGCGACCATCGAGACGTGGAAGCGTATCGAGAGGACTTCGAAAGGTACGCGGCATACGCCGTGTTCGGGGACGACCTGCGGCGACTGCTGTCCGACTGGTCAACGCTCTTTACCCGACAACGCGAATAAGTCTCGGCTCGCTGCGCTGCCCACGGGATCATTGGTTGTCGATTCCCGGAGTGGCGAGGGGTGCGCAATGGTAACCAGGGCGGACACGTTCGAGTACGCGACGTACACGGAGAAGCGCGAGACGTGTCCGTCGTGCAGCACGCCTATCCCCCTTGACCAGCTCGCCCGGCGGGGAATGCTCGGCCAGAAGGACGGCCCGCCGAAAGTCGCCTACTGGCACACCCGGTGCGTGAACGCGGACGGGACGCGCCGATGACGCGCTCAGTCATCCGGCACACAGAACACCGGATCATCAGAGACCCCGAAACGGCCCCCAATGTGGCTGCAAGTTGCCTGCATCCGGGATGCGGTTGGGCTGCCACGCCCGGCCCCGATGTGGCCGAGGTCGACAGGCAGTGCATGACGCACACGGGCCTGAACGCCGGTCACGGTCGTTTTCTGCGGGGGTTCTGGGACATCGCCCTTGTTCATCGAGTCGAAGTGGTGACCGAGGCGTGAGCGATGTGAGGGCAAGCGAAGAACCCCGTTCCTGCTGCATCTTCGACCCGGCCCAACAGGAAGCGCTGCGGGCGGGATTCGCCCGCATCGTGGCAGCGAGGGAAGCGCAGGAATGGAAGACGGCGCTAAGAGAGGCCATTCCCGCCCTCTTAGGCGGCTTAGAATTAGGGCGGAATAGAAGTGGCTCTCAGGACAGCGACATATGCGCCATGCGTTGAACTTCGGCCGTTTTCGTGTACTGGATTCGACGTCGAACCTTGCGCGCGAGTGCGCGGCAGTCATCTGAGCAGCGCCGAGGAGGTCGACCAGGGCCAAAGGCTGTGGTGAACTCACGCTCGCATGTCCAACATCGCAAAGTGACAGTGCTAGTCATCTTGTGTCTCCTTCGAGGAATGACGGGGCGCATATTTCGGCATGCGAAACGGTCCGGTTCCACGCGCATTGAAGGAACCCGGAAACCGGGCCGCCACTGCTCGACACCGCCCCGCGCGTGCCTTACCCGCCCTCGATCCCGAAGGGCATCGAAGCTCTTTCTTGCACTAGCTATAGACCCCGTTACGCGCCCCGGAATCACACACGTAACCCGACGCTAATCAACAATCCGAGCAGTCGGGCAGGCAGTAGTGCACCCGAACGGACGAATAGCGGAAGACAGGATCCTCGACCTGGTCCAGTCTGGACGCGTGACTACTCATACGCTGCTGGGAAGACTAAAGCGTCTGCTGCCCGTAGGGATGGTCCTCTGGTCGCTATTCATGACAGGGTTGGGAGCCCTTGTAGGTGCTCTCACTGCGGCCTCTCTTTGGCCACAGGACAAATGGCCTCGCAACGTACAGCCTCACGTCTTCGTGCCGCAGTCTCAAAGGGAGCCGGACAACTGGGTTTCTCCCTACACAGTCAGTTCGATCGAGGCTGTTCCGGCCAACATCAAAGAACATAGCTGCTCAGCTGAACTATCTGCATGGCTGACGTCGAAGCAAAGCGTCCCGACTACGAACTACTTAGGGTTTGTGCTCACAACCGAACGGACAGATTCTGTTGCTGTGATTAGTGTCCGCACTCACATGCGTAAAGTCAGTACGGCACCACAGATGAGTACAGCGGTATCTAGCTGCCCACCGGGGGGACTGGGCGAGTATGAGCGGCGCACCCTGGACGTCACACTCGGCCCCCAATCGTCCAAGACGAAGATCTTCCAAGAAGACGGGAAAGAGCTAAAGAGCCCGAGTGTGAATCTAACGAAAGGGGAAGCAGCCGAGTTCGACTTGCAAGTTTCGGTCGAGGGCTCACCGGGCACGGTTTACGAGTGGACCGCCGATCTCGAAATCCTAAAAGGCGGCAAGCATGAGTATCTACCGATTCCAGGAGGTCCCCGCCGCGTAGCGGGTAGTTTGCCTAAGAGTGCCCCGAAAGCCGTGGTGTATTTCAACCCGTAGCGGCCTTTCGAGTCAGAATTCCCACGAACTCAGGCCAACCCCCGCGCACTCCAGCCGAGGGAAGGCGGCGGGTGCAGAAGGAGTCAGCCTCAGACTTTGGAAGACCCCCGGGGGCTGATGAAGGCATCCGTGCGGCCTTACACGGCCGCTAGAGGACTTGGGAGAGTGGTAGAGAGGAGTTGATTGGAAGCCGAGCCCTTGCAGCCTCTGCGGGCCGCCTAGGCCATTCCTCGGTCGGCTGAGCTCCCCCGCCAAGGGGGTGCACCCTTTTGGAAAGCATCAGTAGTGCCTACCTTTGCGCCGGTCGTTCTCCCGTCGCGTGTTGCAGGAACGGCAGAGAACACGGATGTTCTCGGGCGTATTCGTACCGCCCTCGGCCAACGGCTGTATGTGATCTCCCGTGAGATCGCTGCTGCTGCAACAGAAGGAACACCACGGCTGAAGGCGAATGGCTTCGGCCCTGGCCTTCACCCACTGATAGTCATACCTGCCCGCTACGCGGGTGTTCTTACTCGGATACCTTCTCTGCCCGCTGGCCGGGCAGAGAGGACACCGCTCCCCGAGCGGGTGCAATTTCTTGTGACGGGCGCACATGCTGTAAGGCATGGGCACCCCCTTTCTGTATTGGTGGAGGCAGCCTTGGCGGCTGCCGCACAGAGATGGGTGAGCGAGCGAACCCAATCCCTCGGCCCTGGCCGGCCGAGGCTGATGGCTCGGCAGAAGGCGCCCTTTCGAGGGGCGCCACTTGCTACTAGAAACAGAAAGGGCACCCCGCCGAGGGTGCCCCCGCTATTGGCTACTCGTTGAACAGCCCTGGCTCGACCGCCAGGGCGTTGTTTGTTGCTGGTGTCCTGGCCTCCCGTTGTTCGGCCAGGGGAGTGACTAAAGAGATAGAGAGGGCGTGAACGTTCTCGCAGGTCAGAGAAGAATCGGTAACCCTGTGCGGGTGACCGGGTAACCCTCGGCAGGTTATGCAGCGGTACGCAGCGAGTGCACTCGGCAGGATGCCGCACCAAGGCCGCTCTTCTGGAAGTGGTACCCAGGCAGCACCAGGCAGCGCGCCCCCGAGTCCGGGGCCAGCAGGCCGAGGCCCTTCGCGGCCGTCACGCCCTTCTGTACGGCCTGCTTGGTCAGTGGGGCGCCCTCGGCACCCAGGACGGACGCTAGGGCGCCCTCGGCGAACTCAGCGTGTCCCAGACGGTTTCCCCAGCCGAGGGCAGCGAAGTACACACGGAACGCCAGCGGACGTATCCGGGGGTCTCGGGCTTTCGCCCGGCAGTCGAGCTGAGAGACCGCCCCCCACGGGGCGCCGGGTCCAAAGCCAATCAATCAGGGTCCTTGGGTCTCTGGACGCGTTGGCGTCCTAGCGGGTTCAGCAATAGCTGAGTTGTACCCCGGGCGGGGTGGCGGTTTCCAGGAGTGGGCATGAAGAGGCCCCCGCTGCGTTTGCACGCAACGGGGGCCGGGGGTTAGCGCTTGCTAGCTTCGCTTGTACGCCTTCCGCGCCGGAAGGATGAACTCAGCTTCGGGAGCGACCCATTCGTATCCGTCGGGGATATGAAGGCCGGTTTCCTCGGCGATCTCAGCCACTTCAGGCACCCGGACGAGCACACGGCGAGAGCCGTCCTCCGTACTTCCAACAGTCACGGCGATCCTGTGCCGTTGCAGGAATACGCGCTTCTGCTCGTCGTCCTTGGCGGCCCACTCCTCCGAGTACGTGCGCCCCGTCGCCTTCCAGGCCGGAGCATCCTCGGCAGCCTTGATTTCTTCCCTCAGCCGCTCGACCTTGGACGACTGGAATCCGTGCTGGCCCCAGTACCGCTCAACCTGGACATCCGACTTCAGGCGTCCAGCAAGGTAGTCAGCTTCCAGTCGATCGAGAATCGCCTCGGCCTCGGCAAGCTCCACCTTGGCCTGACTGATCGAATTTCCGGCCCTCTCCATAACGGGTAGCGGCCCGAGCGTCACGTTTATGAACGACCCGACAGCAGTATCGAGGTCGTCTCGGCGGATGCGGTTGGGGCTGGGGCAGGTACCGGTGTTGACGTTGTTGCAACCGTAGTAGTGGTGGACAGTTCCGTTCGCCTTCACCTTCTTATTGGAAGACATCCGAGAACCACAGCTCTGGCAAGCAGCCACACCGCCGAGCATCGAACGCGAAGGAGTAGCCCGCCGAACAGGGCGGTCACTCTTCAGGGCGGCCACAAACTCTGACCAATCGGCGAAATCCATCAAGGGACTATCGGTGATCCGAACGCTCTCGCCGTTCTCGTCTACAACGTTCTCACCCTTGTGCGTATAGATCCCTGCCACCGTAGGATTCATGACGATGGCGCGAATGGCGTTCGCCGTCCACGCAACACCCCTCGGTTCCTCGCTCTTCACGATTCGGAGGTGATCCCGCCAGGTAGGGACGCCACGCTTATTGAGATCAACGGCAATTTTGTAGGAGGACCAGTCACCCTTCAAGCGTTCCACTATTTCGCGAAACAGCTCCGCATAACCGGGATCTTGGACGAGCTTCTTTCCTCCACCTTCCTGCCGCTCAAAGTGGTAACCGTACGGCTCAACGCCGCCAATCCAAACACCCTTGGCTTTTCGAGCAGCCGAACCGGAGAGGGCACGGGCGCGAATGGTGTCCAGCTCGCCCTCGGCGAAGGCTGCGATGATTTGAGCGAACATCTTCCCCATAGGGGTGCTCATGTCGATGCCCTCGGTCACGGAAACGATGGATTTACCGTGCTGCTGGCACCACTCGAAGATTTCCGCGAAGTGGCCAGCC
Source organism: Streptomyces sp. NPDC048337 (assembly GCF_043201175.1). Taxonomy (NCBI): domain Bacteria; kingdom Bacillati; phylum Actinomycetota; class Actinomycetes; order Kitasatosporales; family Streptomycetaceae; genus Streptomyces; species Streptomyces sp. NPDC048337. Next base: position 207,278 of record NZ_JBICYR010000014.1, on the reverse strand, counting down.
TTCCGGCTGAGCCGGTCCAGCTTCCACACAGCCAAGACGTCCCACTCGTCGGCCCGCTCTGCGAACCAGGGGCCGAGGCTCGGGCGCTTGAACGGGTGCATGGCCCCAGAGACGTCCAGGTCTTCAGCCCAACCGACTATCCGGCCGCCTACGGCAGGCCCGGCCGCCCAGTGCTCGACGGCGTGCCGCTGCTTCTCGGGGCTGGTGGTGTCGTCCTTCAGGATGGACAGGCGAATGTTCCCGAGGACCCTCGGATGCGTGATCACGGACGGATGCTACGGGAGTTCCCGTGAGCAGAACAAGCCGAACGACTTCTTCCAGAACCCGGCCCCGGAGCCGACGTTCACCCACATCCCGGTACGCGGCCCGGGCCTGTAGCGCCTGCCCATGGGGCCCTCCGCCCACCGGAGGGCCCTTGCCGGTCCGCGTGCGAGGGACCGCTACAGGTAGGTGACCTGCCGGATGTACACGCACTCGCTCCCGGGGATGATCAGGTAGACGAACATGCCGTCGTCAAGGTTCATGACGGCACCCTTCGGACCCATCTCGCGGTAAGCGGTGCCGTCGAGGTAGAGCGCGGCCGCTGCTCGACCGAGCTCGTCTGCGGCTTTCTCCACTCCAGCTACGAATGCCGGCGGGGCACCTCCGGTCACGTACTCCTCGTCGGGGTCGTACTCCCACCGCCAGGTCACACGCCCACCGCTCGCTCGGCCTCGGCCTCGATCGCGGCCAGTTCGTCCATGGCGGGGCGGAAGGCCGGATCATCCTTGTCGGTGGTGCGGTGAAGAGCGGTCAGGGCGTCATTGCGACGTGTGAAGAGGTCCGGACGCCGTTCGATCTCCACCTCTCGCATCCACCAGTCGAGCCAGTGTGTGAGGTGCCCGACCTTCCCGCTGCGGATGGCGGCGGCCAGCGCGTTCTCCTTGTGCTGCTCCAGCTCCGCGAGGCGGTGCGGGGCCATGCGGGCGACGGCGACACGTACCGCCTCGGGCGTGCGCTCGGGGCGCGGGATCAGCTCCGCGCCGTGGTCCGGCTGAGTGGTCACGGTGTCTTCCAAGGGGCGCCCCGGTCAACGTATCCATTCCTCACTGGGAGAGGTTCCTCAGCAGCCGCGCCTCGACCGGGGTGGCCTCGATGCCGTGCTCCCGCGCCTCGATCAGCTCCGGGAGCGTGAGGCCGTACAGCTCCCGGACGGCCTTCAACCGCAGGCCGCCCGGGCCGCCCACGGGGAGGCGGACGGTGCCTTCCTCCGCGACGATCCGCTCGCGGACCCAGGGCGGCGGCGGGCCCCAGCCCCCGCCACAGGCCTCGATGCCGGTCGCGGCGCAGTACTCGTTCTCGTCCCAGCGCAGCCGGCCGTTCACGACGCGCTGCCCTGCCTCGTAGCGGCAGGACGGACAGGGCCCGCAGTGTGTCGTCCCGAGTTCGACCATCCGTGAATGATGCGGTAACCGCCTGGACACCGCCTCCGGATAACGTCTGGGCATGACCCACACGCCGTTCCCCTCCGCCCGCGACATCCGCGTGGTCGCCCACCGTGGGGCCTCCCACGAGCACCCCGAGCACACCATGGCCGCATACCGCCAGGCCATCGCCGACGGTGCCGACGCGCTCGAGTGCGACGTGCGGCTCACCGCCGACCGGAAGCTGGTGTGCGTGCACGACCGGCGGGTGGAGCGGACCTCCGACGGGCGCGGGGTCGTCTCCGAGATGACGTACGCGGAGCTCGCCGCGCTCGACTTCGGGCGGTGGAAGGGCGAGGAGCACCGCGGGGCGCGGGTGCTGCTGTTCGAGGACCTGCTCAAGGAGGCGCTGGCCGCGCCCCGGCCGGTCGGGCTCGCTGTGGAGACCAAGCACCCGACGCGGGCGGGCGGGCGGCTGGAGGTCGAGCTGGCGCGGATGCTGCGCCGGTACGGGCTGGCCGACGGGGCGAGCGGGCTCGTCGAGGTGATGAGTTTTTCGCGCAACGCGCTGACGCGGATGCACCGCCTCGCGCCGGGGCTGCCGACCGTGTTCCTGATCGAGCGCTGGCTCCGGCCGGTGCGGCCGCCGTTCGCGACGCATGCGGGGCCGGGGATCGAGCTCGTACGGAGGGATCCGGGGCTGGTGGGCCGGCTCAAGGCCAAGGGGCTGGCCGTGCGGGTGTGGACCGTGGACGAGCCAGAGGACGTGGAGCTGTGCGTGCGGCTCGGCGTGGACACGCTCATCACCAACCGGCCGCGGGACGTGCGCAAGCTGCTGGACGACATGTGACACCCGGGCCCCGGGAAGTACCTCGGGTCACCGTACGTCATTGACTGATTCGCGCCCGTGACACAGGGCCCGTGAAGCCCGAACGTATGCCGTGGCGTGCAGAGCGGGGGGATTCGCCCACGGGCATGCCGTTGGCCGACGACGGAACAGGCGCTCACCGGCGCCGTGGCGCGGGCGAGGGTGACCGGGGCATGGCTACAGGCACGGATACACAGCACGAGGGAGGACGTCCGGCCGGCGGCGACGAGGGCGGGCGGGGCTACCTCGTCCTCGGGCCTCTGGAGGTGCGCCGCGCGGGCGCGGTGTGCACCCCGAGCCAGCCCAAGCGCCGCGCCCTGCTCGCGATCCTGCTGCTGCAGGCCAACCGGCTGGCCTCCGCGGACATGCTGATCGAGGAGTTGTGGGACGGGCATCCGCCCAGATCCGCCCAGGCGACCCTGCAGATGTACGTGTCCGGGCTGCGCCGGACGCTGGACCCGGGACACGGCAGCGCGGGTGGCGACCCGCGCCGCCACCCGGTCCTGCGCACGGACGGCTCCGGCTACGTACTGCACGTGGCACCGGGCGAGTTGGACCTGGACCGCTCCCGCGCCGGGGCCGCGCTCGGCCGCAGCCGGCTGGCCGCGGGCGACTGCGGCGCGGCGAGCGAGGCCTTCTCCGCGGCACTCGCGATGTGGCGCGGCCGGCCGCTGGCCGACCTGGGGCCCGCGCGCCTGCCGGCGTACTACGCGGTCAGGCTGGAGGAGGAACGCCTCGCGCTGGTCCACGACCGGATCGGCGCCGACATCTGCGCGGGCCGGTCCCAGGAGGTGATCGGCGAGCTGGCCGAGCTGTGCGCCCGCCATCCGCTCAGGGAGGCGTTCCACGAGCAGCTGATGCTGGCCCTGGCCGCCACCGGGCGGCGGGCCGAGGCCCTCGACGCGTACGCCCGCGTCCGGCGCGTCGTCGTCGAGGACGTCGGGATCGAGCCCGGGCCCGGTCTGCAGGCCGTACAGAAGGCCCTGCTGGGCGGGTTGCGCCCGACCGGCCAGGAGCACGGCCGATGTCGCCGGACACTGCTCCTCCAGCCGGCCGGATGCTGAGCCCCCGGCCGCCCCTCAGCCCAGGCGCCAGTCAAGGCGGCGCCGGTAGTAGACCAGCGGTTCGCCGTCGGCCACGGTGCAGCCGTCGACCTCGCCCACCAGCACCACGTGGTCCCCGTGCGGGAGCACCGCGGCGGCCCGGCACTTGAGGTACACCGGGACTCCCGCAATCCTGGGCGTGCCGTCGTCCCAGTCCCACACCAGGTCCGCGAACTTGTCCTCCGCCCGCCCCGCGAACACCTTCGCCAGGGCCTCGTCCGCGGAGCCCAGCAGGTGCACTCCGAACGGCGTGCCCACCCGCGCGCCCATGGCCCGGTACGTACGCGAACCGCGTGCGAGGGCCAGCATGACGGACGGCGGAGCCACGCTGTACGAGCTGAAGGAGGACACCAGCAGTCCGCACGGGCTTCCGTCGGCCCTCCGCGCGCAGACCACCGCCACCCCGGACACCAGGCGGGCCATCGCCTCGGTGAACCGCACCGCCGGGTCGGCCGCACCCGGCCCCGGCCCCCGGCTCTCCCTGCCCGACTCCCGCTGCCGCACGCCCATCCGCCGCGCTCCGCCTCAGACGTGGCTGCGCCGGGCCGCGCTGCGACAGGTGTCCCGGCGCTCGCTCGCCTCGGGATCGCCGGTGGCGGCGTACACGGCGTCGAAGTCCGCGGCGGCCTCGGCGAACCGGCCGGCCGCCTCGTGGACCACGGCCCGGTTGAACCGGAACTCGGCCCGGTCGGCCAGCTCGATCGCCCGGTCGAAATCGGCCACGGCGGTCTCCGGATCGCCCTCCACGTAGGCCAGTTCACCCTTGACGGCCCAGGCCTCGGCCAGCCCGGGATCACTGGCCAGTGCCGATGCGAGGGACTCGGCCGCCTCCTTCGCCCGGCCCGCCTCCGCGAGCAGACGCCCCCGCAGGCAGAGCAGGTGGGCGTGGTCGGGGGCGAGGACCAGCCCGGCGGCCACGTCGGCCAGCGCCGCCTCGGGCTCGCCGAGGTCGGCGAGCAGGCCGGCCCGGGCGAGCAACGCCTCCTGGTTGTCCGGGTCGAGCTCCAGGGTGCGGGTGAAGTCCGCCAGGGCGCCCTCGGTGTCGCCGAGTTCGAGCCGGGCGTCGCCCCGGTTGTAGTACGCCTCGGGGAAGGGGGGCTCCAGGGAGAGGGCCCGCTCGTAGTCGGCGATGGCCTCCTCCAGGCGGCCCAGTTTGCGCAGGATGTTGCCCCGGTTGAAGTAGTGGTCCGCGAAGTCGTCGTCCGCGTCCATGATCCCGCCGTAGTCCTCCAGGGCCGCTTCCAGCCGGCCCGCCATGCTGTTGACCTGGGCCCGGTTGTAGCGCAGGCCGACCCGGTGCCAGGTACGCTCCCCGAGGCCGAGTTCCCGGTCGAGGCGCTCGATGCCCTGGTCCAGCAGGCGCAGCGCCTCGTCGGGGCGTCCGTCGCGGACCTCCACGAGGGCCAGTCCGTTGCGGTTGAAGACCGAGTAGAAGGCCCGCTCCTTGGGGTCGGGCAGCAGGTCCGCGATGGCGATGGCCGTGTTGACCCAGGCACGGGCCCGGCGCGGGTCGCGCCGCTCCTCGGGGTAGTGGCGCGCGTGCAGCATGCCGATCTCGTAGGCGAGCTTCATGTGGTGTGTGGGGCTCAGGGTGGCCATCCGCGCCTCCTCCTGGAGTACGGCGGACTCGTCGGGGCGGCCCGCCGCCGCGAGGCACACACAGGACTCCCGGATGAAGATCCACCACAGGTCGGGGCGCTCGGCCGGGTCCACCAGCCCGCGTCCCTCGTCGCCCAGTTCGGCGGCGAGGTGGTAGAAGCCCAGGTACTTGCAGCGCAGCATGGCCGTGCGCAGGGCCTCGACACCGGCGCCGTCGGGGTCGCTGCCGCGCACCAGGTGGTACGGGAGCGCGCCCAGCCGCAGCGAGGGCTCGCGCTCTTCGGCGCGCTCGGCGAGCTCGGCGGCCCGCGCGTCGTGCAGTGCGGTGCGCTCGGCTTCGGGCAGGGCCTCGTACGCGGCGATCACCGCGGGGTCGTCGTCGGAGCAGTCCCCGTCCACGTACCGGCGGGCCGCCTCCGGGCCCGCCTCGCCGCCGGCCGGGGCCGCGGGGCCGTCGGCGGCGGTCCTGGTCGTGTACGCGGCGAGCGCGTCCGGGAGCGAGACGGAGGGGAAGCCGGGCGGATCGAGCAGCTCCGCGGTCCCCGTGCACAGCACGAGGGTGAGCAGTTCGGGCGGTATCCGGCGCAGGGCGGCCGCCAGGAACTCCTGGTCGGTGACGTCGGCGTGCTGCACGTTGTCCACGACGAGGGTGCGCGGGCCCTGCGCCGCGTCGGTGAGGGCCGCGAGCAGGAAGTCCACGATGCCGTGCGCGACGCGCAGGGAGTGCAGGCGGGCCGGGTACCGGCTGACCTCGCCGACCGTCGACTGCTCCTCGAGGTGGTGCGTGATCGGCGGCACCAGGGGGGCCAGCTCGGGCGTGCTCTCCTGGAGTTCGATGTAGTGGCGGCCCGCGAGTTCGGGCCGTCGCGCCAGCGCCGCGGGGGCCACGAGCCGCAGCAGCGTCCCGGCCGCGGTGTACGGGCCGCGCAGGCGCCGGTGCGCGTCGACGGACGCCAGCAGCGGCGGCAGGGTGAGGCCGGCCAGCCGCTTTGCGCGCTCGGGGCGGTGGGGCGCGGAGATCCAGTGGTGCCCGCTCATGGGCCCGCCTTTCTGCAGAGGCCCGCCGGGGGTGGTCCCGTCAGGCGATGACGTGGTGGAGCCGGGCCCGCCGGCTGCGCAACCGCTCCCTGGCGGCGAGCCCGAGGGCGATGGCGATCTGGCCGAAGGTGAGGACGAGGAAGACGGCCGCGTCGATCAGTTGGACCCAGGTCGAGCCGTGGCCGGCGCCGAAGCGGTCCAGCGAGGCCGAGATCATGTCCAGGAAGACGGGGCCGACGCCCCACACGAAGGTGCTCAGGCTGACGAGGTAGCCGATGGGGAGCAGCCAGGAGTACCAGCGGGCCGCCCGCCGGTCCACGGGATGCCACTGGGACTCGTCGGTGAGCCGGTCCGTGCGCCCCAGCAGCCGGTTGACCCGGTTGGCCAGCACGCGTACGGCCGTGGTGTGCAGGTCGACGCAGCCGAGCACGGTGGTGATCAGGACGTAGATGTCGGTCCGCAGGTAGAGGAAGAACTGCCAGAGCACCCGGATGAAGGTGGTGAAGGCCACCGCCATGCAGACGCGGGCGGTCAGCCCGCCCGCGAGCCCGGCCACGATGACGGCGAGGCTGATCATGACGACGTCGGCGACCATCCCGGCGAGGATCGGCAGGTAGCGCTTGCGGCGCTCCACCCCGGCCAGGCCGTCCAGCGAGGTCTCGACGACGAGGAAGTAGAACCGGTAAGACATCCTCGTGCGCGAGCGGATGCCCAGGCGGCGGCCGGCCAGCGCGTGGAAGATCTCGTGGATGGCGATGAGCGGCACGGCCACCACGAGCAGGACGACGCTGATCACCGCGTAGTAGTGGCTGAAGACGAGGTCGCCGGGGGTCGGGAGGAGATCGGGGGTGCGCACCACCGAGATCACCGCCCAGGCGACGATCAGCCCGTAGCCGGTCCAAGCGGCCGGGGAGAAGGCCGCCCGGCCGAGCCGCTGCCAGCGCACGGGCTCGGCGACCGCCTCCGGCTCGCCCTCGGCGCGCACGAATCCGAGCTCGTTCAGGGCGTCGACCACGTCCCCGACGTCGGCACACTCCCCGTACATCGCTTCGTACCAGTCGGCGGCCTGCGCGGGGGTGGCGCCCTCTTGCAGGCGGCGTACGAGTTCGGCGCCGTCGGGCGGGAAGATCGCGTAGGAATCGGTGTCGCGGCGTCCGATGGTGACCTCGTCGCCGTCTTCCAGGAAGACCAGCGGATGCAGCGCCAGCGGGGTGTCGTCAGAGCTGAGGTGACCTGGCTCCGCCATGGCGGGTGCTCCGTCTCTCGTCGGGGCCGGGCCCGGACCGGTGAGGGCGTCCCCAGAGTGCCTGGGGACGCCCCTGCTCGAAACGCGCCCGGGATCTGGTCAGGCGGGGTTCGGGTACTGCTGGCACGCGGAAGAGGTCAGGCGGACCGGACCGGCCTTGCGGATCTGGATCTTCTTCATCTCGAAGCACCTCCTTCGGAGGGTGGGTGGGGTTGGACGCCTTCCATGCTGCTGAACCTCTCCAGAACTTCCCCAAAGCCTCGCCAAAACCTTTACAGAACAGGGCAGTTGCCGCTGGCACCTGCGACCGGGCCCGGACATGGGAACACCCGGCCGGGTTCACTCCGGCCGGGTGTGGGGGGTGTCAGTGGGCGGTGGTCAGACGAAGCGCTGGTTCGCCGAGCCGTTGCAGGGCTGGAGGCGGACCGGGTCGTGGGCGGTGGCGACCGTCAGGCACATGCCCGGGGCGGCCGCGGGGCGGATGGTGGCGCCGTCGCGGACGAACTGCTGGTTCGCGCCGCCGTGGCAGTTCCAGATGATCAGGCCGGTGCCCGCGCCGTAGTTGGCGCCGGGGGCGTCGAGGCAGCGGTCGTGGGTGAGCTCGACGTGGACCGACTTGCGGGCCGCGTCGTACCACCAGCCCTGGTTGCGGCCGCCGTGGCAGTCCCAGCCCAGGACGGCCGTCTCGTTGGCGCTGGAGCCGCCCTTGGCGTCGAGGCAGTTCCCGGTCGCCTCGTTCTTGAGGGGGGCGTAGAGGGAATCCCAGGCTCCGGCCTGGAGGACCGGGGTGCCCGTGCTCGCGGGGTCGGCGCAGGAGGCCTCGCGCAGGCCCGAGTTGTAGAGCTGGGTCAGGCAGGACGCGAACGCGCCGTGGCCCCGGTAGTTGGGGTGGAAGGACTGGCGGGCGGTGTTCTCGTCCCACGGGAAGTGGTCCCCGAGGTCCAGGTAGAGGCCCCGGGCCCAGGTGTCCTCCATGCAGACCTCGTGGCCGTGGAAGAGCCGGGAGTTGTCGAGGTAGACCGCGCCGGAGGCGAGGGCCGCGGCCCGCATGCCCTTCTCGAAGGTGGGCACCGCGTAGTTGCGGCCCCAGGTGGCGTCGGAGTCGTAGCCCGCGCAGCCGCCGGGCAGCTTGCCGGGGAAGCCGGGGTTGTCGTAGAAGTCGGGGCCGATGGGGCTGGGGTAGCCCATCACGACCAGCTTGTAGTCGGAGTCGGCGTAGCCGGCGTCCCGCATGACCGTCTTGAGGTCCGCGACCGTCGCCTCGACCTTCGGCTTGAGGCCGTCGACGCGCGCCTGCCAGCCGGGCCCGTACTTGGGCTCGCAGGTGCCCTGGCTGAGCACCCAGCGGGTCACGCAGTCGGTCATGACCGGGCCGAACTGCAGGTCGTCGTTGGCCCCGGCGACCAGCAGCACCATCTTGATCCTGGTGTTGCGGGCCTTGATGGCGAGGTTGTCGCTCTGCACCAGCTCGTCGGCGTACTGCTTGCTGCCGCCGATCCTGATGTTGCCGGTGTAGCCGCCGGAACAGGAGACGTTGAAGGTGAGGTCGGCGGGGATGCCGGTGCGGTGGATCGCCGCGTCGGGCGACCGGTGGCACTGGTTGGACGAGGTGTTGGTCGCGGGGTCGTAGTTGCCGACGCCCTCGCCCGATATCTCGCTGTCGCCGAGCGAGATCAGGCCGGTCTTGCGCTCGTTCAGCGGGCGGATCGCGGAGTCGCCGTAGATCTTGGTGGCCTCCGCGGCGCGGATCGCCTCCAGCTCCGGCGAGAGCGGCGTCACCGCCCCGGCGGTGGTGGCCGCGGGGGTCGCGGCCTGGGCCATGGGGGTGATGGCGGTGACGCCCCCGAGGGCGGCCGCGATCGCCGCGACGGCGGCGAAGGTAGATCTGAGCCTGGGTTTCGTACGAGCACGTGCCATGAACGCCTCCCCGGATGTCGGTGTTACCCCCGGTATTTACTGGCCGGTAGGGGAGTTGGGAACACTTCGAACAAGACAATTGCTCAACTTTCAGAGGAGGCCACAAAAATGACCGATGATCAGCAGGCCGAGGCGTTCCGGATCGAGCACGACTCCATGGGCGACGTACGGGTTCCCGCCCACGCCAAGTGGCGCGCCCAGACCCAGCGCGCGGTGGAGAACTTCCCCGTCTCCGGACAGCGGTTGGAGCGCGCCCACATCGAGGCGCTCGCCCGGATCAAGGCCGCGGCGGCCGTGGTGAACGCCAAGCTGGGGGTGGTGGACGAGGACGTGGCGGAGGCGATCCGGTCCGCCGCGGCCGAGGTCGCGGAGGGCCGCTGGGACGAGCACTTCCCGGTGGACGTGTTCCAGACCGGCTCCGGCACCTCGTCCAACATGAACACCAACGAGGTGATCGCCACCCTGGCCACCGAACGCCTCGGCCGGGAGGTCCACCCCAACGACCACGTCAACGCCTCGCAGAGCTCGAACGACGTCTTCCCGTCCTCGATCCACATCGCCGCCACCGCCGCCGTCACCCACGAGCTGATCCCCGCCCTGCGGCACCTCGCGACGGCACTGACCCACAAGTCCGGCGAGTTCGCCGACGTGGTCAAGGCCGGGCGGACGCACCTGATGGACGCCACCCCGGTCACGCTGGGCCAGGAGTTCGGCGGGTACGCGGCCCAGGTCCACTACGGCATCGAGCGGCTGCGCTCGGCCTTGCCCCGGCTGGCCGAACTGCCGCTGGGCGGCACCGCGGTCGGCACCGGGATCAACACCCCGCCCGGATTCTCCGCCGCCGTGATCGCCGAGGTGGCCGCGGCGACCGGGCTGCCGCTGACCGAGGCCCGCGACCACTTCGAGGCCCAGGGGGCGCGGGACGCGCTGGTGGAGACCTCGGGCATGCTCCGTACGATCGCCGTCTCGCTCACCAAGATCTCCAACGACCTGCGCTGGATGGCCTCCGGACCGCGCACGGGATTGGCCGAAATCAATCTCCCGGATCTCCAGCCGGGCTCCTCGATCATGCCCGGGAAGGTCAATCCGGTCGTGCCCGAGGCCGTGCTGATGGTCGCCGCCCAGGTGATGGGGAACGACGCGACGGTCGCCGTCGCGGGCGCCGCCGGCAATTTCGAGCTCAATGTGATGCTCCCGGTGATGGCCAGGAACCTCCTCGAATCCATCCGGCTGCTCGGCAACGCCAGCCGCCTGCTGGCCGACCGCACCATCGCCGGGATCACCGCCAACACGGCCCGGGCCAGGGAGTACGCCGAGTCCTCGCCCTCCGTCGTGACCCCGCTCAACCGGTACATCGGCTACGAGGAGGCCGCCAAGGTCGCCAAGAAGTCCCTCGCCGAGCGGAAGACGATCAGGGAGGTGGTGCTGGAGTCCGGCTACGTCGAGCGCGGCGCCCTCACCCTGGAGCAGCTGGACGAGGCCCTGGACGTCCTGCGCATGACACACCCCTGACCGGGCCGCCGCGCACCCCTGGGCGGGGGCCGGATTCGGTCGTTTCCCGTCCCTTGACACCTCGGTGACCTGCACCGCAGCGGGCGTACGGGCCCCCGCCCTAAGATCTGCGCATGACAGGTACCTTCCGGCCCGGGGGCCGCGCGGCACGGAGCGGCGCGCAGGGCAGCACGCGCTGGGCGCCCGGGGAGCAGATCCTCTGGCGCTACCGCGACCATGCCCCGGGGCTGAAGGGCGCGGTCCACATCTGCCGCCCGGTGACGGTGGTGCGGGACACCGACGAGCTGCTGGCCGTCTGGATGGCTCCCGGCACGGAGTGCGTCAAGCCGGTCCTCGCCGACGGCACCCCCGTCCACGAGGAGCCCCTCGCCACCCGCTACACCGCGCCGCGCACGACCGTGCGGTCGCGCTGGTTCGGTGCGGGGGTCCTCAAGCTGGCCCGGCCCGGTGATCCCTGGTCGGTGTGGCTGTTCTGGGAGCACGGCTGGCGGTTCAAGAGCTGGTACGTGAACCTCGAGGAGCCGCGGTCGCGCTGGTCGGGCGGGGTCGACTCGGTGGACCACTTCCTCGACATCTCCGTCTACCCGGACCACAGCTGGAAGTGGCGGGACGAGGACGAGTTCGCGCAGGCCCAGCGGTCCGGGCTGATGGACCGGGAGCAGGCGCGGCAGGTGCAGGCCGCCGGGCGCGCGGCGGTGAACGTGATCAAGGCGTGGGGCGCGCCGTTCTCCGACGGCTGGGAGGACTGGCGGCCCGATCCGGCCTGGGCGGTTCCGGTTCTGCCGAAGGACTGGGACCGCACTCCGGCGCATATGACCTCATGAGACCCTTGATGCGCCCCCGGGGTTCAAACGTAGGATCGTCCTCCGCAAGGTCGCGCGCGCGGGGCCGCATCTACGGGCCGTCCCTCCGCAAGTGTCGCGCCGTACGCGGGACTTGACCGGAGGTAGCGCAGAGCGAGAGGTAACGAGGGGGACGCGGAAACCCCGGGTGATGGTGCCCGGGCCGCTGAGCGGGTATACCGCGACTGACCGAGTTGAGTGCAGCGCACATCGAGCGCAAACGGACGGAATTGCACGCGTGACGGAGTACCCCACCTCTCAGGAGGGCCCGCAGCCCGTCGCCTCCGGCGGAGGTACGGACGAGGCCGGCCACGGCAAGGCGCCCATCGCCGCCGAGGCCGTACGCACGCATGCCGCGGGCGCTGGCGCTGGCCCTGCGGCGGAGCCCGGCGGCGCGGCCGCCGCGGCCCCCGGCACCCGTGCGGCCCGCTCCGCGGCGGGCGCGGGCGCCGGACTCCCGCGCCCCCGCGGCAAGGCTGCGGCCTCGGCCGCCTCGACCGATGTACCGACTGCCGCCGGCCTGCCCGGCGAGGTCGGGACCCGCCCACGGGACGCCGCGGCCGCCCGCAACGCGGCGAGCGGCGGCGCTGCCGCCGGGCTCCCCCGACCGCACGCCGACGCGGTGGACACCTCCGGCGACATCCCGGCCCAGCCGAACCCCGACCAGGGCACGTCCCGCCCGCGCGGCGGAGCCGGCGACCCGGCCGGGGACACCTCGCCCGGGACTCCCCGCCCACGCGGCGGAGCCGGTGACCCGGCTGAGGGCATCTTGCCCGGGGCCGCCCGCCCGCGCGGCGGAGCCGGCGACCCGGCCGGGGACACCTCGCCCGGGACCGCCGGGCACGGCGGCTCCGCCGCCCCCCGCCCGCGCGACAGGAACAACGACCCGGTCAGGGACGCCTCGCCGGTCGGCGGGAGCGGCGACGGCGCCGCTCCCGGTGCGGGCGAGGCCGCCGGACAGGGAGCCGCGTACCGCGCCGGAGGCGAACCGGCGCGCAGCGCCCAGGACATCCCCGGCCAGGCGACCCACCCGGCCGGAGGCCCCGGGCAGAACACCGCCCACCCCGCCGGAGGCGAGGGGCGCCGCGAAGGCGACCGGCTGCGGTTCGTCGGCGCCGCCACCCGGCGGATCGCCCGCGGCATCGACCTCGACGAGATCGTGCTCGGCCTGTGCCGCGCCACCGTGCCCACCTTCTCCGACGCCATCCTCGTCTACCTGCGCGACCCGCTCCCGGTCGGGGACGAGCGCCCCGTCGGCCCGGTCGTTTTAAGGCTCCGGCGCACCGACCGGCTCCGGCCGATCGACGACCTCACCGACAGCAGCAGCACGATCGGCGCGGGAGTGGACCTCGCCGGGGCCGCGGGGGCCACCGGCGAGCTCGACTTCAGCCAGCTGCCGCTGGTCGGCCCGCAGGGTGACCTGCCCGCGGCCGAGCTGTGCGAGATCCGGCCCGGCGGCGCGCTCGCCGAGGTGCTGCGCGGCGTACGGCCCGTGTTCGGCTCCTCCGCCGCCGCCAAGGCCGCGCTGCCCGAGCTGCTGGGCGCGGACCATCCGCTGCCGCGCGGCAACCGGGCCGTCCTCGCGCCGCTGCGCGGCCGCCGCCGGGTGATCGGCGCGGCCGTCTTCCTGCGCAGCCCCGAGCGGCCGGCCTTCGAGCAGAACGACCTCCTGGTCGCCGCCCAGCTGGCCACGCACACCGCGCTCGGCATCGACAAGGCGGTGCTGTACGGCCGCGAGGCGTACATCGCCGACGAACTCCAGCGCACGATGCTGCCCGACAGCCTGCCCCAGCCCACCGGGGTACGGCTCGCCTCGCGCTACCTGCCCGCCGCCGAGACGGCCCGGGTCGGCGGCGACTGGTACGACGCCATACCGCTGCCCGGCAGCCGGGTCGCGCTGGTCGTCGGCGACGTCATGGGCCACTCCATGACGTCCGCCGCGATCATGGGCCAGCTCCGCACCACCGCGCAGACCCTGGCCCAGCTGGACCTGCCCCCGGCCGAGGTGCTGCACCACCTGGACGAGCAGGCGCAGCGCCTCGGCTCCGACCGCATGGCCACCTGCCTGTACGCCGTCTACGACCCCGTCTCGCACCGGATCACCATCGCCAACGCCGGCCACCCGCCGCCGGTGCTCCTGCACCTGGGCGGCCGCGCCGAGGTGCTCCGCGTACCGCCCGGGGCCCCCATCGGCGTCGGCGGCGTGGACTTCGAGGCCGTGGAGCTGGACGCGCCCGCCGGGGCCACCCTGCTCCTCTACACCGACGGGCTGGTGGAGTCGCGGCTGCGGGACGTGTGGACGGGCATCGAGCAGCTCCGCGAGCGCCTGGCGACCACCGCCCAGCTGACCGGCCTGGACCACCCGCCGCCGCTGGAGGCCCTGTGCGACGACGTGCTGGACATGCTCGGCCCGGGCGACCGGGACGACGACATCGCGCTGCTCGCGGCCCGGTTCGACGGGATCGCGCCCAGTGACGTCGCGTACTGGTTCCTGGACCCGGAGGAGACCGCTCCGGGCCGGGCCCGCCGGTTCGCCCGCCGCGCGCTGACCCGCTGGGGCCTGGAGGAGCTGAGCGACTCGCTGGAGCTGCTGGTCAGCGAGGTGGTCACCAATGCCGTCCGGTACGCGGAGCGGCCGGTGACCCTGCGCCTGCTGCGTACGGACGTCCTGCGCTGCGAGGTCGGCGACGACTCCCCGCAGCTGCCGCGGCAGCGCCGGGCCCGGGACACCGACGAGGGGGGCCGCGGCCTGTTCCTGGTCAACCGGATGACGCGCCGCTGGGGCGCCACCCGGCTGAGCAGCGGCAAGGTGGTCTGGTTCGAGCTCCCGCTGCCGGGGGCCCACGAGCGGCGCTGACCGGCCCCGAACCGACACGACACCGCCCCGCGAGCCGTACAGGCCGCGGGGCGGTGTCGTATGTCTCCTGCTCGTCTACTGCTCGGGGAACAGCGGCGGGTCCGGCGGCTTCGGACCATTGGTCTTGGTCGCCGTCGGCGTCGGGGTCCCAGTCGGCGTCGGCGGCTTGGTGCTGCCGCTCTTGGTCGGCGTCGGGTCCTGTGTCGCCGGCGCGCTGCTGGTCGGCGGCGCGCTGCTGGTCGCCGGAGCGCTGGAAGACTGGCTCGACGACGGCGACGTGGAGGCGCTGCGGGACGGCGCCTGCGAGGCGCCCATCTCGGCTTCCTTCAGGTCGAACTCGGCGGTGTTCACGCCCTTGAGGGCGGCGAGGGTGTACGCCTTCCAGATCGCGGCGGGGAAGCTGGAACCGCCCGCTCGGCCACCGCCGGCGGTACCGGTCAGGGTGACCTGCTTGTGGGTACCGGGCTCCTCGCCGAACATCGCGACGACGGTGACGAGCTCCGGGGTGTAGCCGGTGAACCAGCCCGCCACGTTGGACTCGGTGGTGCCGGTCTTGCCGGCTGCCTCGTAGGCGCTGCTCTGGACCTTGTTGCCGGAGCCGTCGTTCACGACGCCGGTGAGCACCTTGGTGACGGTGTCGGCGGTCTGGCGGGAGATGGCCTGGGCGCCGATGGCGGGCTCGGGCTTGTACTCGCGGTCCTTGTTCTCGGCGCTCTTGATGATGGTCGGCGTGACCTTCTTGCCGTGGTTGTCGAGGGTCGCGTAGACGGCTGCCATTTCCACGGTGTTGGCGCTCATGGTGCCCAGCGACATGGCCGGCTTGTCCTCGGGCCAGCCGTCGCGGTCGTGCATGCCGAGCGCGAGGGCCGTCTTCTTCGCGGCCTGCGGCTTGACGTCCACGATCATCTGCGCGTAGACGGAGTTGACCGAGTAGTTGGTCGCCTCCTGGACCGTGATCTCCTTGCCGAAGTCCTTGTCGTCCTGGTTCTGCGGGTTGAAGGGGATCTTGCTGCCGACGACCTGGCGCTTGCTGGTGCCGTCGTAGAGGGTGTTCGGGGTGATCGGCTTGCCACCCTGGGTCGTGGCGTTGTTCTCCAAGGCGGAGGCGAGCACGATCGGCTTGAAGGTCGAGCCCGGCTGGTAGTCGGTGCGCAGGGCGTTGCTCGCGGACTTCTGCTCCAGGCCCTGGCCGCCGTACATCGCGACGATCGCACCGGTCTTGGCATCCACGGAGGTGGCGCCGGCCTGGACGCTCTGGTCCTGGGGCCGGTTCTTGGTGTCCTCGCGGCGGAGCTGGGACTCCAGCTCGTCGTCGACCGCCTTCTCCAGCGCCGCCTGCTTCTTCGGCTCGATGTTGAGCGTGATGTTCCAGCCGCCGGCCGCGATCTGGGCGTCGGTGACGTCCTGCCGGTTCATCTCGTCGTTGGCGGCCTGGATCAGGTAGCCCTTCTGGCCGTCCATGCCCGGGCGGGGCTTGGGCTTGATGGGCTCCTGGAACTGCAGGGTCTTGCGCTTGGCCTCGTCCAGCGCGCCCATCTCGACCATGTTGTCGAGGACGGCGTTGAAGCGGATCATGACGAGGCGCTTGCCGTTCGGGCCGGCGGTCGCCCAGTCGTACTGGCTGGGGGCCTGGATGACGGCGGCGAGGTAGGCGCCCTGCTCCAGGGTGAGCTTGTCGGCGTCGACGCCGTAGTAGGCCTGGGCCGCGGCCTGGATGCCGTAGGCGTTGCGGCCGTAGAAGTTGGTGTTCAGGTACCCGGCGAGGATGTCGTCCTTCTCCATGCGCTGGTCGACCTTGAGGGAGATGATGAGCTCCCTCAGCTTGCGCGTGGCGGACTGGTCCTGCGTCAGGTAGTAGTTCTTGACGTACTGCTGGGTGATCGTCGAACCGCCGGCCTTGCCCTTGCCGGTGACCGTGTTGAACAGGCCTCGGGCCGTGCCCATGAGGTCGATGCCGCGGTCCTTGTAGAAGGACTTGTTCTCGATGGCGATGAACGCGGTGCGGACGTCGGCCGGGATCTTGTCGATCGGCACGATCTCGCGGTTCATCTTGCCGGTGCTGGCCATGAGCGAGCCGTCGGCGTACCGGTAGGTGTTGCTCTGGAGCGTGGCGCTCTTGTTCGGGTCGGTGGGTTCGTTCACCGAGAAGTACAGGATGATCGCCGCGGCCATGAGGAGCAGGATCAGCCCGAGGAACGTCCCGAGGATCTTCTTCCAGGTGAAGAAGCGGCGTATGCCGGTGCGTTTGCCCGCGCTCGCCGTGCCCTTGGTGCCCTTCGCGCGTCCGCTCGGCGCCCGCCGCGCACCGCGCTGCTGCTGCGCCTTACGTGCTTCTGCTCGGCCCATCGCTCCCGCTCCGCTCGATTTCCCCCGACGTCAGCTCAGAAAGCTAACACCGCAGGTTGTGACAAAGGCTGGCCAACCTTGGCCAATACCGGTCAATTCGGACGTGAGAATCAGCACCCACGCCAACGGAACCGACGCATCAGGAGGCCAAAGGGTTGCCGTGGGTGTCGCGCGGGCAAAAAAGTGATATCACTTTGCTAAGCGACTGGACCGGTCGCGACCACGAGAATCGGGGGCCGAACGATGACGACGACGGACACGGACACGGACACGGGCACGAACGCCTTCGCCACACCGGGTGGCGTACGCGAGTTCACCGCGCGCAGCGTGGGCGGCGGCCTGGCGCTGCTGCTCGGGCTGTTGGGCATTGCGGCCGGGGCGGGCCTGATCGCGACCGGCGCGGTCCTGACCGCCGTCGCCGCCAAGGCGTCGCTGATAGCGGCCGGCGTCCTGCTGGACCTCGCCTCGATCATCGCGATGAGCGGCCTCAACACGGTGGCGCCGGGCGAGGCGCGGGTGGTCCAGCTGTTCGGGCGGTACCGGGGGACGATCCGTACGGACGGCCTGCGTTGGGTCAACCCGCTGACCTCCCGCGAGAAGATCTCGACGCGCGTGCGCAATCACGAGACGGCCGTCCTGAAGGTCAACGACGCCTACGGCAACCCGATCGAACTGGCGGCGGTCGTGGTGTGGCGGGTCGAGGACACGGCGCGGGCGGTGTTCGAGGTCGAGGACTTCACGGAGTTCGTGGAGACGCAGACGGAGGCGGCGGTCCGTCACATCGCGATCGAGTACCCCTACGACGCCCACGACGAGGGCGGTCTGTCGCTGCGCGGCAACGCCGAGGAGATCACGGAGAAGCTGGCCGTCGAACTGCACGCGCGGGTGGAGGCGGCGGGCGTCCAGATCATCGAGTCCCGCTTCACGCATCTCGCGTACGCTCCGGAGATCGCCTCCGCGATGCTCCAGCGCCAGCAGGCGGGCGCGGTCGTGGCGGCCCGCAAGCAGATCGTGGAGGGCGCGGTGGGCATGGTCGAACTGGCCCTGACCCGCCTGGCGGAGGAGGAGATCGTGGACCTGGACTCGGAGCGCAAGGCCGCCATGGTCTCGAACCTGATGGTGGTCCTGTGCGGGGATCGCGCCGCGCAGCCGGTGCTCAACACGGGCACGCTCTACCAGTGACCTCCGGCGGCACCCCCCGACCCACCCGGGGCCCGGCCCCCGCCCCCGACGACCACCCGGCGCCGGGGGCCGCCCCGTCCACCCCGGGCACGCCCCCGCCCCCCGACACCCCCGCGCGACCCGGAGCAACTTCGGCCGCAGGCCCGGACTCCGCCCCCGGCGTGCGCGCGCGGCCAGGCGCCGCCCCGGACGCCGCAGGCCCGGACTCCGCCCCCGGCGGGCGTACGCGGCCAGGCGCCGATTCGGATGTCGCAGGCGCCGACCCGGGGCCGGAGGTCCCCGGGGGGCGGCGCGGCCGGGCGGGGGCGCAGGCTCGCAAGCAGGTCCTGTTGCGGCTCGACCCGCAGGTCTACGACGCGCTGGCCCGCTGGGCGGGTGAGGAGCTGCGCAGCGCGAACGCGCAGATCGAGTTCCTGCTGCGCCGCGCCCTCTCCGAGGCGGGCCGCCTCCCCACCTCCCCGTCCCCCATCCCCCGCCGAGGCCGCCCCCCGAAACCAACCCCCTGACCCACAGCGCGGCCGGGCTTCCTGGGGCTCCGCCCCAGACCCCGCGCCTCAAACGCCTGCGAGGCTGGATTTACCCCCGCCTGCGTACGCAAGTGCGGCTCAAGAACCGGGGCTCCACCCCGCACCCCGCGCCTCAAACGCCGGCGAGGCTGGATTTACCCCCGCCGTCCCACAAGTGCGGGCGCCAATTTCCGCCCCGCCGGCGATTGAGGCGCGGGGCGCGGGGCGGAGCCCCCGGCGGCGGGGCCGCACGCGCGAGGGCAACGGCTGGCCCCGACGCTATACGCGCCGTCTATACACCGCGCGTATACACACCGTGTACAGTCACCCCCATGTCCATCGGTCACACCCTCCTCGGCCTCCTGGAGGCCGGCCCACGCCACGGTTACGACCTCAAGCGCGCCTTCGACGAGAAGTTCGGCCACGACCGCCCCCTCGCCTACGGCCAGGTCTACTCGACCATGTCCCGCCTCCTCAAGAACGGCCTCGTCGAAGTGGACGGCATCGAGGCCGGCGGCGGCCCCGACCGCAAGCGGTACGCCATCACCGACGCCGGCATCACCGACGTCGAGCACTGGCTCTCGCAGCCCGAGAAGCCCGAGCCGTACCTCCAGTCCACGCTCTACACCAAGGTCGTGCTCGCCCTGCTCACCGGCCGCAGCGCCGCCGAGCTGCTGGACAGCCAGCGCGCCGAGCACCTGCGCCTCATGCGCGTCCTGACCACCCGCAAGCGCAAGGGCGACCTCGCCGACCAGCTCGTCTGCGACCACGCCCTGTTCCACCTGGAGGCGGACCTGCGCTGGCTGGAGCTCGCCGCCGCCCGCCTGGACCGGCTCGCCGAGGAGGTACGACGATGACCCCCGTCCCGGCCGGCTCCCTGCTCGCCGCCACGGATCTCCGTAAGACGTACGGAACTACCCGCGCCCTCGACGGCGCCCAGTTCTCCATCCACCCCGGCGAGGTCGTCGCCGTCATGGGACCCTCCGGCTCCGGCAAGTCCACCCTGCTGCACTGCCTCGCCGGGATCGTCACCCCCGACTCCGGCTCCATCACCTACGCCGGCCGCGAGCTGGCCGGCATGAGCGACGCCGAGCGCAGCGCCCTGCGCCGCACCGACTTCGGTTTCGTGTTCCAGTTCGGGCAGCTCGTACCGGAGTTGACCTGCGTGGAGAACGTCGCCCTCCCCCTGCGCCTGACCGGCGTCAAGCGCAAGGAGGCCGAGGCCACCGCCCTGCACTGGATGGAGCGCCTCCAGGTCGAGGACCTCCGCGCCAAGCGCCCCGGCGCGATATCCGGCGGCCAGGGCCAGCGCGTGGCCGTCGCCCGCGCGCTCGTCACCGGCCCCCGGGTGGTGTTCGCCGACGAGCCCACCGGCGCCCTCGACTCCCTCAACGGGGAACTGGTGATGCAGCTGCTCACCGAAACCGCCCGCGCCGCCAGCGCCGCCCTCGTGCTCGTCACCCACGAGACGCGCGTGGCCGCGTACTCCGACCGCGAGATCGTCGTGCGCGACGGCCGCTCCCGCGACATGGAGCGCTTCGTATGAGCGAGCCGAGCACGCTCAAGGACTGGTCCCGCGACCTCGCGATGGGCGTCCGCTTCGCCTTCGGGGGCGGCCGCGAGGGCTGGACCCGCACCCTGCTCACCGGCGTGGGCGTCGGCCTCGGCGTCGCGCTGCTGCTGATCACCTCCGCCCTGCCGAGCGCGCTCACCGCCCGCTACGAACGCAGTGACGCCCGCTCCACGATGAACTCCCCGAGGGCCGAACAGCCGGGCCCCGAGACCCTGTTGATCTCGCGCGCCACCCAGACCTACCACGGCACCGACATCGAGGGTTCCTTCCTCCAGGCCGAGGGACCGGATGCGCCCCTTCCGCCCGGCCTGAGGAAGATCCCCGCCCCGGGCGAGATCGCCGTCTCCCCCGCCCTGCACCAGCTGCTGAACTCCTCCGACGGCAAGCGCCTGCGCGAGCGCCTCGACGGCCCGGTCTCCGAGGTCATCGGCGACGCCGGCCTGATGGGCCCCGGCGAGCTCCTCTTCTACGCCGGCACGGACCTCCTCGCGAAGACCGGCCCCGAGGACTACCACGTCCGGCGGATCACCGCCTTCTCCTACGCCCCGGACCGCGAGCGGCTCGACCCCGTCCTGACGCTCCTCGTGGTGCTGGCCTTCGTCGCGCTGCTGCTGCCGGTCGGCATGTTCGTCGCCGCCGCCATCCGGTT
This sequence comes from Streptomyces sp. NPDC048337, assembly GCF_043201175.1. NCBI lineage: Bacteria > Bacillati > Actinomycetota > Actinomycetes > Kitasatosporales > Streptomycetaceae > Streptomyces > Streptomyces sp. NPDC048337. The sequence continues at coordinate 186,637 of NZ_JBICYR010000014.1, read as the reverse complement.
CGGCGGTGAGCGCCGCGACCTGCGGCTGGCGGCCCTGCGCCTGGTCGGCGCGGACACCCGGATGGTCCGCCGGATCGCCGCAGGGGAGGCCCTGGCCGGGTCCCTGGTCGGACTGGTCCTGGGCGTCGGCTTCTTCGCCGTCGGCCGCGAACTCGGCGGCAGCTTCACCCTCCGGCAGCGCAGCGTCTTCCCCGCCGACCTCGATCCGTCGTGGGGGCTGGCCGCGCTCGTCGCGCTCGTGGTGCCCGCCGCGGCCGTCGCCGTGACCCTGTTCGCGATGCGCGGCGTGGTCGTCGAGCCGCTGGGCGTCGTCCGTACGGCCGCGCCGCGGAGGCGGCGCATCTGGTGGCGGCTCCTGCTGCCGCTGGCCGGACTGGGCCTGCTCGTCCCGCTGATGGGCCGCGGCACCGACGGCGGGGACTTCAACCAGTGGCAGGTCAGCGGCGGTGTCGCCCTGCTCCTGGTCGGCATCACGGCGCTGCTGCCCTGGCTGTTGGAACGGCTCGTCGCGCGGCTGTCCGGCGGCCCGGTCTCCTGGCAGCTGGCGGTCCGGCGCCTCCAGCTGAGCAGCGGCCCGGCCACCCGCCTGGTCAACGGCATCGCGGTCGCCGTCGCCGGGGCCATCGCCCTGCAGATGCTCTTCGCGGCCGTCGAGAGCGAGTACCTGGAGGCCACCGGCCAGGACCCGTCACGGGCCGCGCTCTCGATCAGCCTGCCCCCGAGCAGCGCGGACCGCGGCGCCGAGGGCATGGCCGCGAAGGTCGCCGCGGTGCGGGGCGTCACCGCGGCCGTGCCGCTGACGTCCCTTTACGGGCAGGCAGCGGACTCGGGCCAGGGTGTCCAGATCACCGTCGGCTCGTGCGCGGCGCTGCGCGAGGTCGCCGTGATCGATTCCTGCGCCGAGGGCGACGCCTTCGTACTCACCGGCTCCACCTCCGACGACCCCGGCGTCTACGGAGCCTCCGCCAAACCGGGCGAGAAGCTGTCCGTCAGCCCCGGCCTGGGTGCCCCGTTGGACGCGAAGCCCTACGCATGGACCTTCCCGGCGGCGGCCCGTACGGTCGCGAGCCGCGAGGACCCGACCGGCCGGGTGCGGGACGGTGTGCTGGTGACTTCCTCGCTCGCACCCGAGGGAGCGGGCGCCGCCGCGAACGCCCAGTTGTTCGTCCAGCTCGACGCATCCGTGCCGGACGTGGCGGAGGCGGTCCGTACGGCCGCGTTCAAGGCGCAACCCCTCAGCCGTGTGTCCACGCTCAAGTCCACCAGGGAGAACGCCGGTTTCTCCGCGATCCGCACCGGGCTGTACTTCGGCGCGACCGCCGTGCTGATCCTGATCGGTACGAGCCTGCTGGTCTCCCAGCTGGAGCAGCTGCGCGAGCGCAGGCGACTGCTGTCGGCGCTGGTCGCCTTCGGCACCAAGCGGTCCACGCTGAGCCTGTCGGTGCTGTGGCAGACGGCCCTGCCGATCGCCGTGGGCCTGGCCCTGGCGGCGGCGGTGGGCGTGGGCCTCGGCACGGTCCTGATCCGGATGGCCGGGCACACCCTCCGGATCGACTGGTACCCGGTCGCGGTGCTGACCGCCGCCGGCGCGGCCCTGGTCGCCGCGATGACCCTCCTCACCCTCCCGCCCCTCCTCCGCCTGATGCGCCCGGACGGCCTGCGGACGGAGTAGCCCGCCGGGTACGGAGGCGGTCAGTCCGTGGGCCACACCGGCAGCGGACGGACCGCCTCCCGCAGGGCGGCGGCGACGGCGCGGAACTCCTCCTGCCGCGCCGTCCCCGTCCGCATGGCCAGGGCGATCCGCCGCGAGGGCACCGGCTCGGCGAAGTACCCCGTCGCCAGGTACTCGTTGCGCGCCGTCTCCAGCCGCAGCGCGCTCCTCGGCAGCAGCGTGACCCCGAGCCCCCCTGCGACCAGCTGTACGAGCGTGGACAGTCCGGCCGCGGTCGTCGTGACATCGGCACCCGCCGTGCGCCCCGCCTCCCGGCAGATGTCCAGGGCCTGGTCCCGCAGGCAGTGCCCCTCGTCGAGCAACAGCAGCTGCAGGCCCCGCAGTTCCTCACGCGGGATGTCCCGCCGCCCGGCCAGCGGATGCTCCCGCGGGGCGAGCAGTACGAAGTCCTCGTCGAAGACGGGCAGTTCGGTGACACCCGGCACCCCCAACGGCACCGCGAGCAGCAGCAGGTCCAGCCGCCCGCCGGCCAGCCCCTCCAGCAGGGAGGCGGTCTGCTCCTCGTGCACCTGGAGGTCCATCCGCGGATAGCGCCGGTGGAACAGCCCGAGCACGGTCGGCAGCAGGTACGGCGCCACCGTGGGGATCACCCCGAGCCGCAGGGCCCCGGTGAAGGGGGCCCGTACCGCCTCGGCCTCCTCCAGCAGCCCGCCCATCGCCTCCAGCACGACCCGCGCCCGCGCCGCGATCCGCTCACCCGCAGGGGACAGCAGCACCTTGCGGGTGGTGCGCTCCAGGAGCTGCACGCCGAGCGCTTCCTCCAGCGCGGAGACGGCCCCGGAGAGCGCGGGCTGGCTCATGCCGATGGCCGCCGCGGCGTCCCGGAAGTGCAGGTGCTCGGCCACGGCCGCGAAGGCGCGCAGCTGGGCCAGCGTGGGCTGCTTCGGCAGCTTCACTCCCCTATTACCGACAGCCACTGATAGGCACCTCCGATCACCTCCCTCAAGAGTAGCTATTTCTGTAATCAATGCAGGTGTGCCAGCATGTGAGATCCGTCCAACCCCCTTGGAAAGCCCCCAAAAGGGTCACTTTCCCTTTCCGCAAGGAGAGCTTGTGCTCACTGTCGGCGACACGTTCCCCACCTACGATCTGACCGCCTGCGTCTCGCTCGAAGCGGGCAACGAGTTCGCGCAGATCGACCACAAGACCTACGAGGGCAAGTGGCGCGTGGTGTTCTTCTGGCCGGCCGACTTCACCTTCGTCTGCCCGACCGAGATCGCCGCCTTCGGCAAGCTGAACGAGGAGTTCACCGACCGCGACGCGCAGATCCTCGGCGTCTCCGGCGACTCCGAGTACGTCCACCACGCCTGGCGCAAGGACCACGCCGACCTGCGTGACCTGCCCTTCCCGATGCTGGCCGACTCCAAGCACGAGCTCATGCGCGACTGCGGCATCCAGGGTGCCGACGGCTTCGCCCAGCGCGCCGTCTTCATCGTGGACCCGAACAACGAGATCCAGTTCTCGATGGTGACCGCCGGTTCCGTGGGCCGTAACCCCAAGGAGGTCCTGCGGGTCCTCGACGCCCTGCAGACCGACGAGCTGTGCCCCTGCAACTGGAACAAGGGCGAGAGCACCCTCGACGCCGGCGCCCTCCTGGCCGGTGAGTGACGGATGTCCCTCGACTCCCTCAAGTCCGCCATACCGGACTTCGCCAAGGACCTGAAGCTGAACCTCGGTTCGGTCATCGGCAACCAGGACACCCTCACGCAGCAGCAGCTGTGGGGCACCGTCCTGTCCTGCGCGATCGCCGCCCGCTCCCCGCGCGTCCTGCGCGAGCTGGAGCCGGAGGCGAAGGCGGCGCTGTCCCCGGAGGCGTACACCGCCGCCAAGTCGGCCGCGGCCGTCATGGCGATGAACAACACCTTCTACCGCACGCGGCACCTGCTCTCCGACCCGGAGTACGGCACCCTGCGCGCGGGCCTGCGGATGAACGTCATCGGCAACCCGGGCGTGGAGAAGGTCGACTTCGAGCTGTGGTCGCTCGCGGTCTCCGCGATCAACGGCTGCGGCCAGTGCCTGGACTCGCACGAGCAGGTCCTGCGCAAGGCGGGCGTGGACCGCGAGACGGTCCAGGAGGCCTTCAAGATCGCCTCGGTGATCCAGGCCGTCGCCGTCACCCTCGACGCCGAGGCCGCCCTCGCCGCCGAGTAGTTCCGCCTCGTACGAGGCCCAGGGCCCCGCAGCCGATCCCGGCCGCGGGGCCCTCACTCGTCCGGGTGGCCCCTCGCTTACAGGACACCGAGTGCCGCGCCGTCCTACGATGATGTCCTCGACACCTACCACCAGGAGGCGCGATGTCTGCCGCGGCAGTCGAGCACCCCTATGACAGCGAGCGGAACGAGCTGCTCAGGGCCGCCAAGCGGATCTCGGAACAGCTGCCGGGCCACCGTGTCGAGATCCTCGAAGGGAACATCAGCGTGTCCCCACCGGCGGACGGGCCCCACGCCGACGCACTGACCACCCTCATGCTCCCGTTCCTCGCGGCCGGCCTGCACGGCAGCGAGTCGCGGGTGCTCCAAGCCACCGGCGTGTGGCTGCCGACCGGACCGGCGGACTACGCCATTCCCGACCTCGCGGTGGTCGACGCCGACTACCGGGACCACGAGGTCGAGAGCAGCTGTTACGAACCGGCCTGCTTCCGTCTGGTCGTCGAGGTCACCAGCAGCAATCACAGCAACGACCTCAAGACGAAGGTCCGGACGTACGCCCAGGCCAAGATCCCCGTCTACGTCATCGTCGACCGCAAGAACGGACGGGTGCACCTCCTGACCGATCCCATCGGCGACGGGTACGACCACCACACCCTCTACGCCCCCGCTCAGCAGCTCACGCTCCCCGACTCCATCGGCGCCAAGGTCACCCTCGACGCCGGCGAGCTGCTGGAGGCGGGCGGCTGCCCTGCCGACGGGACCGGCTGAGCTCAGATCACCTCTTCAGCGAGGCCATCAGCGCCCGCATGTCCTCGATCACCGCCGCCGAGACCGCGTCCTCGTCGGCCTTGGCGTCCCCGTCCTCCCCGTGCCACTGCACGGTGAGCGTGAGGACCGCGCCGCCGTCAAGCACCTGAAGCCGGCGCGCCGACAGGTATCCGTGGAGCAGTGCACGGTCCCCCAGCCCGGGAACCTGCTGCACCACGTCGATCTCCGGTCCGATGTACGGATCGAGCCCGAGTCCGGTCCCGAACTCCGGTTCAGGATCGGTCTTCTTGTGCAGCTGGACCTCCACCTGGCCGTAGTAGACGAGCCCCTTCCCGTCCCACTGCTTGTTGAAGTCGCAGGTCGCCCAGTCCAGGGCGGGGCCCTCCCCGTGCCGTGCCAGCCTCCCCTCGAAGCTTCCGGCCATCCCGCCGACTGCCCTCAGCGGAGCGTCCTTGCACAGGTCCTCGGAGTGCCGGTAGGCGATCCGCGGTGCATCGGTGAATCGATCCTGCGCGGCCAGGGTCCCGGCCCAGACCGCCGATGCCACGAGCGCCCCGCCCAGCGCCCACAGCCACGGACGGGCTGTCTGCCGCCCTAAGGGCCGCTCGCGCGGCTCGGCCACCTCGGCCGGCCGCTGCGACTCCCACTCCCCGTCCAGCTCCGGCTCAGTGATCACCTGCGCCCGCCTCCCGCACCGCCGAGCGCACGGCGGTCGCCCCGTGCGGCGCGGGGCCCACCGACCCGGCCCCGTGGTGGAGCTGCTCGCGCGAGTAGGCCCTCAGGTAGGACACCACGGTGTTGGTGACGGCGACCAGCGGTACGGCGACCACCGCGCCGCCGATGCCCGCGATCATGCCTCCCGCGGCCACCGAGAGGACCACCGCGAGCGGGTGCACCCGTACCGCCCGGCCCAGGATGAAGGGCTGGAGCACGTGCCCCTCGATCTGCTGCACCGCCAGCACCACGAGCAGCACCATCAGGGCGCTGAACACGCCCTGGGTCACGAGCGCGACGACCACCGCGAGCGCGCCGGAGACCACCGCGCCGACGAGCGGGATGAAGGCGAACAGGAAGATGAAGACGGCGAGCGGCACGGCCATCGGCACGTCGAGGAAGTAGATGCCGAGGCCGATGAAGATGGCGTCGATGAGCGCGACCAGCACGGTGCCCCGTACGTACGCGGTCAGCGTCCGCCAGGCGCGCGGTCCGGCTCCCGCGACGCCGGGACGGGCCGCGGCGGGGACGAGGCCGAGCGTCCAGGTCCAGATGCGCTTGCCGTCGTAGAGCAGGAAGAGGGTCGAGAACATCGCGAGCAGGATGCCGGTCAGGACTTCGACGAGGACCGTCACGCCCTGGAGGCCGGCGGAGGTGATCTGCTCGGTGTTGGTGCCGATGGTCTCGCTGAGGTTCTTCGCGATGTCGTTGATCTGCTTCTCGGTCACGTGGAACGGACTGTCCAGTGCCCAGAGTTTGAGTTCGTTGATGCCGTCGCGGACCCGGTCGGAGAGGTCGTCGAGGTTCTCCATGACCTGCCAGACCACGAACCAGCCGACGAGCCCGATGACGACGAAGCCGAGGACCGCCGTGACGGCGGTGGCGAGCCCACGCGGCAGGCCCAGGCGCCGCAGCCGGACCACGAAGGGCTGGAGCAGCGCCGTCACGAGCAGCGCGGCGGCGAAGGCGAGGACGACCAGCCGGACTTCGCTGATCACCTTCATCAGCACCCAGAGCATCCCGGCGAGGAGCAGCAGCCGCCAGCTGACCTCGGCGGCGACCCGCATGCCCCAGGGGACCACGCTGACCGGGTCGGGCCGTTCGGGGAGGACCGCGACGGCGGCCGGCGGCGGCGTCACCGCCGGGCCGGCGCCCGCGGCCGAGCCCGGGACGGGGGCGGACGCGACGGGATGCGGGAGCTCGCGGGGCAGGTCGCCTCTCGCCTCGGCCTCGACCTCGGCGCGCCGCTCGTCGAGCCGCGCCTCCATCCGGTTCAGCTTGCTCCCGAGCCGGCCGAGCCAGCCTGCCCTCTTCGCCATGTCGTTCCCTTCCCCCCGCCCCGTGGCCACACCTCGAAAGACCGTACACGCGAGGAGCCCCGCACCGTAGGACGGTGCGGGGCTCTCGGAGGTTGAGCAGGCCGCGGCGGAGTTCGGGCCGCCGGCCGGGCGCTGCTAGTACCAGCCGTTGGCCTGGTGGAAGCTCCAGGCGCTGCACGGGCTGCCGTAGCGCTCGTTCATGTAGTTCAGGCCCCACTTGATCTGCGTGGCGGGGTTGGTGCGCCAGTCGGCACCGGCCGAGGCCATCTTCGAGCCCGGGAGCGCCTGGACGAGACCGTAGGCACCCGAGGAGGAGTTGACGGCCTTGTAGTTCCAGGTGGATTCCTGGTTGATGATGTTGGAGAAGCACTGGAACTGGCCGGCCGGGACCATCTGCTGGGCGATGGCCTTGACCTGGGCGACCGTGTAGGAGCCCTGGACCTCGAAGTCGCCGGCGTCGCGGGTCGCGGAGCGGCTGGCGGCCTGCTCCTTCTCCTCGCGCTCCTTCTTCGCCTTGGCGTCGGCTTCCGCCTTCGCCTTCTCCGCTTCCGCCTTCTTGGCCTTGGCGTCCTCGGCGGCCTGCAGACGGGCGGACTCCTCCGCCGAGCGCTTGGCGTCGGCGTCGGCGGCGTGGACGATGGCGTCGGCCTGCTGCGTCAGGGACGCGACCTGTGCCTGCTCGCCGTCCGGGATGTCAGTGAGGAGAGTCGACCCCGACGCGGTCGTCTCGAGATCGTTCGAGGAGGGGTCGCCAGTGGCAACGCCCACGACTGCGCCGACGGTGGTGACCGCCGTGGCCGAAGCCACCGCGAACCCCCGGACCGAGATCCGGCTCACATGATGTCCTTCCAGCAGCGTCCGCAGTGACCGCGCGGGCGCAAAAGTGCCCCTCGACACTGGCCTCCGTGCTTCTACGGTCACTGGAGGCGCGGGCCCGTGGGCAACTCCCTTGCGGGGGCTGCCGCGTGTAGCTCCGGGCGGCATACGGCAATCGACTGTGGAGTTGTGGTGCTGCTGTACCTCACGGGAGATACACGTGTTCCGTATGCGGGGCCTGACGGAAACCAGACTCTGCCGGAACGCGACGCCGCAAGGCAATTCTCCGTTGCGTGGGAAAGGTCACACCTGGCATGTCGCCGTCGATTTCGGCAAAGGGCTGTGCAGCACGACGCCGCCCGGCTAGGCTCTCGGACCTTTGCCGGGCGGCGCCAACTCCGCTTTCCACTATGGGTGTTTTGCCCCCTGTGTTCGCGTGTGCGTTACAGGGATTCGAGCATCTCGGTGACCAGTGCGGCGATCGGGGAGCGCTCGGACCGGGTCAGCGTGACGTGGGCGAAGAGGGGGTGCCCCTTCAACTTCTCGACCACGGCGACGACTCCGTCGTACCGGCCGACCCGCAGGTTGTCCCGCTGGGCGACATCGTGGGTCAGAACGACCCTCGAATTGGCACCGATTCGGGACAGAACGGTCAGCAGGACGTTCCGCTCCAGGGACTGCGCCTCGTCCACGATCACGAAGGCGTCGTGCAGCGAGCGGCCGCGGATGTGCGTCAGCGGCAGGACCTCCAGCATCCCGCGGCCCAGCACCTCCTCGATGACCTCGCGCCCGGCGACCGCCGAGAGGGTGTCGAAGACCGCCTGCGCCCAGGGGCTCATCTTCTCGGACGCGTCCCCGGGCAGGTAGCCGAGGTCCTGGCCGCCCACCGCGTACAGCGGCCGGAAGACCATCACCTTCTGATGCTGCCTCCGCTCCAGCACCGCCTCCAGGCCCGCGCACAGCGCCAGGGCCGACTTTCCGGTACCGGCCCGGCCGCCCATCGAGATGATCCCGATCTCGGGGTCGAGGAGGAGGTCCAGCGCGATGCGCTGCTCGGCGCTGCGGCCGTGCAGCCCGAAGGCCTCGCGGTCGCCCCGTACGAGCTTCACGTTGCCGTCCGCCGTGACCCGGCCCAGGGCCTTGCCGCGCTCGGACTGGAGGACCAGTCCGGTGTGCACGGGCAGTTCGGCGGCCTCCGGGACGTAGAGGCGTTCCTCCGAGTAGAGGAGGTCCACCTGCTCCCCGGAGAGGGCGAGCTCGCCCATGCCGGTCCAGCCGGCGTCGGTGATGGCGAGTTCCGCGCGGTACTCCTCGGCGAGCAGGCCCACGGAGGAGGCCTTGATGCGCAGTGGGAGATCCTTCGAGACCACCGTGACGTCGTAGCCCTCGGCCTGCAGGTTGCGGGCGACCGCGAGGATGCGCGAGTCGTTGTCCCCCAGCCTGAAGCCGGCGGGCAGCACGCCCGGGTCGGAGTGGTTGAGCTCGACACGCAGGGTGCCGCCCAGATCGCCCAGCGGGATGGGGGCGTCGAGGCGTCCGTACCGGACCCGGAAGTCGTCGAGCAGGCGCAGGGCCTGGCGCGCGAAGTAGCCGAGTTCGGGATGGTGCCTCTTGGCCTCCAGCTCGGTGATCACGACGATCGGGAGCACGACCTCGTGCTCGTCGAAGCGGCGGATCGCGTTGGGGTCTGCCAGCAGGACGCTGGTGTCGAGGACGTAGGTCCGCCTGTCGGGCAGGCGGCGCTTTGTGCTGGTCACCACGGAAGGACGTACCCCCTCGGAAGAGGTCGGGCCATGAAGACCGGACCGGTCATCGGCACCCATGCCAGGGCCGATTTCCGGCCCTCCACGTCGTCCGTGCGAACCGCACGTGCGTCCTGGTGCAAAGGGCCTCCCGGGCGGACGACCCCATGCCGTCCGCTGAGACTCGACACCCGTGGATCGGGCATCGACCTGAAAGGGATATTCCCCGATCAGGCCAGGCCATGCCATGGCATATGACGGACGCTCGGTGAAACCCTGGTGAAGGGTTCAGGGGGGAGGGCGGCGGGGCCGAAGGGGCATCAGAAGCCCCCCGGCGCCCCTCAGGTGCCGTAGCGCCGGTGGCGGGCGGCGTAGTCGCGCAGGGCCCGGAGGAAGTCGACCTTGCGGAAGGCCGGCCAGAAGACCTCGCAGAAGTAGTACTCGGAGTGGGCGCTCTGCCACAGCATGAATCCGGACAGCCGCTGCTCGCCGCTGGTGCGGATCACGAGGTCCGGGTCGGGCTGGCCGCGCGTGTAGAGGTGCTCCGCGATGTGGTCGATGTCGAGGATCTCGGCGAGCTCCTCGAAGGAGGTGCCCTTCTGGGCGTGCTCCAGCAGCAGCGAGCGGACCGCGTCGGCGATCTCCTGGCGGCCTCCGTAGCCGACGGCGACATTGACGAGTATCCCGTCGATGTCGTGCGTGGCCTGCTCGGCCTCCTTCAGCACGGTCTGGGTCCGGGCGGGCAGGATGTCCAGGTTGCCGACGTGGTGGACGCGCCAGCGGCCGTCCGCGGCCAGACCCCGGACGGTGTTCTCGATGATGTTGAGCAGCGGGCGGAGCTCTACCTCGGGCCGGTCCAGGTTGTCGGTGGAGAGCATCCACAGGGTGACGACCTCGACGTCCGTCTCGGTGCACCAGCCGAGCATCTCGGAGATCTTGTCGGCCCCGGCCTGGTGGCCCTGCTCCGTCGTGCCTCCGGACGCCTTCGCCCAGCGCCTGTTCCCGTCCAGGATGACGCCGATGTGCTTGGGCGACGCGTCATGGTCGAGGCGGCCTTCCACCCGGCGTGCGTAGAGCCTGTACACCAGGTCGCGCAGCTTCACGATCTTCCAGCCCCTCCGTGCAGTGCCCCCGTGCGAAATGCGGTCCTCCCCCGAGGCGGCCACATTACTGCGCGGCGGGATCGGGTACCCAACTCGGTCTGTCACAACTCCGTGATAGGGAGGACATCGTGACTGATACCAATCCCTATCGGGCAGAGCCCTCGCGCTACGACTCCATGGAGTACCGGCGCACGGGCCACAGCGGCCTCAAGCTCCCCGCCATCTCCCTCGGCCTCTGGCACAACTTCGGTGACGACAAGTCCCTGGCGTCCCAGCGGGCGATCCTGCGCCGGGCCTTCGACCTGGGCATCACCCACTTCGACCTGGCGAACAACTACGGTCCGCCGCCCGGCTCGGCCGAGCTCAACTTCGGCAAGATCTTTTCGCAGGACTTCACGTCCTACCGCGACGAGCTGATCCTCTCCACCAAGGCCGGCTACCTGATGCACCCGGGGCCCTACGGAGAGTGGGGCAGCCGCAAGTACCTGCTCAGCTCGCTCGACGCCTCGCTGAAGCGGATGGGCGTGGACTACGTGGACATCTTCTACTCGCACCGCTTCGACCCGGAGACCCCGCTGGAGGAGACCATGGGCGCCCTCGCGTCCGCGGTCCAGCAGGGCAAGGCGCTGTACGTCGGCATCTCCTCCTACACGGCGGAGCAGACGGTGGAGGCGGTGCGGATCCTGCGGGAGATGGACGTGCGCCCGCTGATCCACCAGCCCTCGTACTCCATGATCAACCGCTGGACGGAGGAGGAGGCGCTGCTCGACACCCTGGACGAGGTCGGCATGGGCTGCATCTCCTTCGCGCCGCTCGCGCAGGGGCTGCTGACCGGCAAGTACCTCCAGGGCATCCCGGAGGACTCGCGTGCCGCCGCGGGCAAGTCACTGAACCCCGCGCTGCTCTCGGAGGACGTGCTCCGCCGCCTCACCGGCCTGAACGAGATCGCGGCCCGGCGCGGCCAGTCGCTGGCCCAGCTCGCGCTGAACTGGGTGCTTCGGGACGACCGGATGACGTCCGCGCTGATCGGCGCGTCGAGCGTGCGGCAGCTGGAGGAGAACGTGGCCGCGCTGGCCGGGGCCCCGCTCTCGGAGGAGGAGCTGAAGGAGATCGACTCCTTCGCGGTGTCCACCCCCGGCACCAACATCTGGGCCCAGCGGAGCCGGCGGGGCTGACCTGCGGGAACGCCGGCGGGGTGGTGGAAACGAAAAACGGGCCGGTCCGTGGGGGGGATACGGACCGGCCCGAGGGGGGGGTTCCACCATAACCCTTCGTAAAGCGTGCTGCGTGCATTGGCGCGACACGATTACGCTCCGAAGCCGCCCAGGAGCACTCCGGTGAGCGCGCCGGCGGCCATGAAGGGCCCGAAGGCGAAGGCCTCCTTCCGGCTCGCGGAGCCGCGCAGCACAAGGGAAAGCCCGTACAGGGACCCGTAGAGGAAGCCGAGGAAGGCCCCGGCGGCCCATACCCCCCACCCGTACCACCCAAGAGCGACCCCGAGCGAGAGCGCCAGCTTGACGTCGCCGAGGCCGAGCCCGGCGGGGTTGACGAGGTGCAGGAAGAGGTACGAGGCCCCGAGCGCTCCCCCGCCGAGCAGGGCCAGCCGCCAGGACCCGGCGGCGCCGGGCACGAGGGCGGCGCCGCCGAGCGCGGCGGCGGCCGCGGCGGCGAGCGGGAGGGTGAGCGGGTCGGGCAGCCGGTGCACGGCGCGGTCGACGAGCACGAGCAGCACGAGCGCGGGCGCGAGCCCGACGAACACCACCGCTTCGGGCCGCCCCCCGACGGCGACGCCGAGCCCTGCGCACACCGCTGCGCTGGCCGCGCAGACCCCGGCGACGGGCCCTCCATACCCATGCGGAGTCGCGGCCTGCTCCGGCGCCGGGCCCGCGGCGGCCCGCACGCCGTCCCGGCAACGGGCCGGCCCGAGCCAGCCGGCCAGCCGGTGCCCCTCGGGGCAGTACTCCCGCCAGCCCTCGTCCGGCTGCACGGAGAACCGGTACAGGGCCCGCGGGATCAACCACCCCCCTACGGCCCCGTACCCGGCGGCAAGAACGATCAGGACAACGCCCACCCCGCGACGGTACAGCCGGTGCGGCTCAAAGACCCGGGGCTCCGCCCCGGCAGCGGTGCGCCCGAGCCCTAAGGTGGCCCCCATGGGGAAATGGCAGGACGGTGAAGGCACCCTCCAAGTCGGCGCGCAGCGCGTAGCCCTGGAGGTCGCCGCCTCCTACCGGGCCCGCACGCGCGGCCTGCTCGGCCGGGCCGGGATCACCGGCGCCATGCTCCTCACGCCCGCCGCAAGCGTGCACACCTTCCGGATGCGGTTCGCGATCGACGTCGCCTACCTGGACCGGAACCTCCGCGTCCTGGACATCGTCACCATGCCCCCGAACCGCCTCTCCCGCCCCCGCCTCCGCTCCCGGCACGTCCTGGAGGCCGAGGCCGGCGCCATGGCCGCCTGGGGTCTGCGCCCCGGTAGCACCGTGAACGTGGACGTACCGGGGCGTCTCACGCCCGGCTAGGCGGCTCCCCTCCCCGGCGGTAGGTTGGGGCGGTTGAGCTGGGGTGTCAGGGGAGCGGCATGACGGAGAACGCGCACATCAAGGCGCTGGAGCAGATCATGCCGGCGACGCACGGCGCCGACGAGGACATCGACTGGCAGGCGGCGGAGGCCGCCTGGGGCACCCGCTTCCCGGCCGACTTCGTCGCCTTCATGGGCCGCTTCGGCGCCGGTTCCATCAACGGTGAGGCCAGCATCCTGCTCCCGCTCCCCAAGCCCGGCCTCCAGTGGGACCCCGCCGAGATGGCGGAGGAGACGGACAACGCCCGCCAGGTCTGGGAGGCCGAGGGCGGCCGGGCCGCCTTCGACGTGGACCCGGAGGCCATCATCGCCTGGGGGGTCACCGGCGGCTCCGACATCCTGTGCTGGCTCACCTCCGACGCCGACCCGGACCGCTGGCCGGTCCTGGTGTGCGGCCGGCACACGGCCGACTCCTTCGCCGTGTACCCGTACGGCATGGCCGAATTCCTCTACCGGCTCTGCTCCGACGAGTTCGACGTGAGCCCCGTCAGCATCACCTTCTGGGACGGCGGCCACCTCAGCTTCGTGCACTGGCGCAAGGCCCAGCGCCGTTGGCAGGAGGGCCGCAACCCCGAGACGGGCGAGCCCGACCCGTACGCGGGCGAATTCTCCGACTGATCCCACGACCCCCGAACAACCCGTTCCCCGACCGGAAACGGGCGTTTCGGCATGTCTACGCGCGTCATAATTGTTGATCTCATATCGGAAAACACCAACCGGAAAAGCCCGCGTTGGAGTATTGCCCACAAGTGCGCCCCCAATGGAACCAACCGCCCCTCGCCAGGAGAGAATTCCGGCCAACGGGCCACGGAGGGACACCCCTGCCCGGAGTAACTCATAAGTAATAACGGGATCCAAAGAAATTCAGGGGAATCCACCCGTGCGACGAAGAATCTTCCGCACGTCCGCCACCACGGTCGTGCTCGGTCTGCTGATGCCTCTGACCGGTTGCGGCGGCTCCGACGACGGCGCGGGTGGCAGCGGCACGCTGCACCTCGTGGCCGCCGAATACGGCGACACTCCGGCCACCAGTTCAAAGGCTTTCTGGGACAAGGTGACCCGGGATTTCACCGCCGCCCACCCCGGTATCAAGGTCGAGGTCAAGCTCCTGCCGTGGGCCGACATCGACCGCGAGGTCTCCCGTATGGTCAAGGCCGGCAAGGCGCCGGACATCGCCCTCATGGGCTCCTACTCGGACTTCGCGGCACAGGGCAAGCTCTATTCCGCCGAGGAACTCCTCTCCATCAGCGCCGAGGCGAACTTCCTCGCGCCGCTCGCCGAGGCCGGTTCCGTCGGCAACACCCTCTACGGCCTGCCCTGGGTGGCGAGCAGCCGCCTCCTCTTCTACAACAAGGCCCTCTTCGACAAGGCCGGCATCAAGGACGCGCCCAAGACCTGGCCCGACCTGAAGGCCGACGCCCAGGCGCTCAAGGCGAAGGGCGTGAACTACCCGTACGCCCTGCCCCTGGGCCCGGAGGAGGCCCACGCCGAGGCGATGATCTGGGAGCTGAGCAACGGCGGCGGCTACGCCGACAGCAGCGGCAACTACAGCCTGGCCTCCGACCAGAACGTCCTGACCTGGAAGTGGGTCAAGGAGCAGCTGGTCGCCCCGGGTCTGGTCGGGCCCACCCCGCCGTCCCAGCTGAACCGTGCCGACGCCTTCGCCGCGTTCCTGAAGGGCGAGGTCGGCATGGTCAACGGCTATCCCTCGCTCCTGCACGAGGCGCGCGCCAAGGGCATCGACGTCCGCGCCGTCTCGATGCCGGTCTCGGACACCCTCGGCGCCGGGGAGAACCCGCCGGCCGTGGGCGTGGCCGACTGGATGATGGCCTTCAAGCAGAACGGCAAGCGCGCCGAGATCGGGAAGTTCCTCGACTTCGTCTACCAGGACAAGAACCTGACGGACTTCGCCGGCCGCTACCACCTGCTGCCGTCCACCGTCTCCGCCTCGCGCACCCCGTCGGGCGGCGGCATCGACAAGAACGACGAGCAGTTCCTGACCGCGCTGCGCGGCGCCCAGCTCTACCCGGTCAACGACCCGTCCTGGGTGACCGTCAGCGACACGATCAAGCGCAACATCGGACGCGCCGTGGAGCCGGGCGGCGACCCGAGGACCGTCCTGGAGGACATCGCCTCCAAGGCGAACGAGGCGTCCAAGAAGCACTGAAGTCCCCCGTGACACGGGACCTTCGCCCCCTGCCGCAGGCCACCCCGTGCGGCACAATGGCCACTACGGCTCTTGATCCAAGGCCGTCGGCCCAGTCGCCCGCCGAGCACTCACAAGGTGCGCGGGGCGACAGGCCTCCTCAACTCCGTTGTCCTGCCCGGCCTAGCGGGTCTTCCCCTGGTCCGAGGCGAACGCCGTGCGGTACTGCTCGCAGCTGGAGTCCCAGCCCAGGGTGCCGGTGAGCGTCCCGTAGCCGGAGCGGGTGACCGACCACTCCACCGTGTACTGTCCGGTGTCACACGCGATGCGCTTGCCGCCCGCGACCTGCTTGCGCCCCGTCGGCTTCTGGCCGGCGAGTTCCTGGCGCACCTCCCCCGCCTTCGCGCCCTTCGCGGTGCGCAGTACCGCGTGGACGACGATCGGGTGCTCGCCCTCCTTGACCGTCAGCGCCTGCTTCACCACCGTCGAGTCCGACACCGCCCAGGCGAACTCGTACGAGGGCTCCCACGCCAGGGTCTCGGGGTCGGGGACCTTCCGCTCGTAGTCCGGCGCGGCCGAGGGGCCGGGGCGGGTGACCGTCTCGTACTGGACCCCGGTGTGGAAGCGGAACTGAGCCTCCACCTTGTGGTTCTTGTCATCGGTCCACATCGACTTCATGGACTTCTCGCCGCCGGCCGGGTCCTGGAGGTACGCCGACCCCTGCGCGGCGGTGGCCGGCTGGACCAGGGCGGGGGCGAGGACGGCCGCGGAGGTGGCCAGGGCGAAAACGGCGATTCGGGTGCGTTTCATACCCGGTCCAACGGGGCCCCGCGGCGGGCCGGAACGACGCCGGGCCCGCTTTCACCCGTACGGGAGGACCGCAGGGGCCCGTCTTGCGGATCAGGCCTGGCCGGTCTCGAAGCGGCTGATCCTGCCGCCGCCGGGGGCGATGGTGAACTTCCAGGCGGTGCGCATCTCGCCCCAGGTGTCGTTGCGGAAGTTGGCGACCAGGCGGTGCCCGCCGTCGGACTCGGACTGGACGTCCATGTGGCCGCCGGAGTCGAAGATCTCCTTGTCGATCCACTCCTGGAGGTCGCGGTCGGAGCCGTCGTCGGACATGGTCGCGTCGGCGGTCAGGAGCTTGAGGAAGGCCTCCTTGTCGTGCGCGTTGACGGCGCTGACGAGGGCGCTGACCACGGGGTCTGACAGTTTGCCGGGGGCGATGGTCACGGGGGTCTCCTGGTGGGGCGAGTCGTCGGGCGTACGTTCGTACGTCCGTGACCAGGGAACACCCGGCGCCCGGTCGCGTCGTCGACCCTCACCCGTTCGCCGCCGGACGGCGTGTCAGGAGGTGCGGACCGGGAAGCCGGTCAGCCGGCCCTGCTCCTTGAGCCAGGCCAGCACCTGGTCGAGGGCTTCGACGGTCTGGGAGCGGTTGCCGCCGCCGTCGTGGAAGAGGACCGTCGGGCCGTTGCCGATCTCGTTCTTCACGGCGGCCACGATCGCGGCGACGCCCGGCTTGCCGAAGTCCTTGGTGTCGACGTTCCAGCCGAGGGGACGCATCCCGTTCGCGGCGGCGATCCGCCTGCTGTCGGGGGTGAACGCGCCGCCGGGGGCGCGGTAGTACTCGACCTTCGCGCCGCCGCCCGCGGCCTCCTCGATCAGCCGCTTCGCGTCCAGGATCTGCTGCTCCTGGTAGGCGACGGGCTTCTTGTCCATGGACGTGTCGTGGTCCATGGTGTGGTCGCAGAGCCGGTGGCCGGCCGCGACCACCTTCTTGACGAGATCGGGGTGGGCCTTGGCCTGCGGCCCGATCATGCAGAAGGTCGCCTTCGCGTCGTACTTCGCGAGGACGTCGAGCACCTGCGGGGTCCATCGGGGGTCGGGGCCGTCGTCGATGGTGATGTTGACGGCGTTGCCGCCGCTCTCGGAGGCGTGGGCTATGCCCTGGGGTATCCGCGGGGCCTGCTCGGGAGCCTGGTTGCCGCCGCTCCCCTCGGCTTCCCTCTGCCGGGACACGTTCTGGCGCGGGGCGCCGTGTCCGGAGTCGACGAGCGTCGCCACTCCCCACACGGTCGCCGCCACCGCCGCGGCCGATGCCGCGACGGCTATCCGGGCCCCGATGCGCTGCTTCTTCGTACGCGCCTTGTTCGTCTGCGTCTGCGTCTTCATGCGGGCGTCCACTCCCCATCCGCCTTGTGAGCGTTCCGCGGATCAAGACGTGCGGCACCATCGGGGGGTTCCAGCCAATTGCCCCCTAAATTCCGCGTAATGGGACCTTGGTCCTTGATCGTCCCGAATTCCCGCCCAGGTGGAACCACGCCGAAACGATTCGCCTCCCCGAGCTCCGCGGCCTCCGCCTACGACAAGGCCCGGCTCCGGGGGATCCGTTCATCCCCTGAAGCCGGGCCGAGTGCGGCGACCGTTCAGGTCAGTGCGCGAGGGACTCCTGCGGGGCCGGGGCGGCGGCCTGCCCCTTGTCCGTGCCGTCCGCGCCGCCGGCCGGGGCCGGACCCGCGCCCCGGAGCGGGACCTCCTTGACGAACAGGGCCGCCAGGAAGCCCAGTACGGCCACGCCCGCACCGAGCAGGAACGCGGAGTGCGTACCGGCGGCCACCGCGTGCTGGTAGGCCTCGCGCACGACCTCCGGCAGCTTGGCCAGGCTCGCCGCGTCCAGCTGGGCGGAGCCGGCGGCGTTCGCGGCCTGCGGGCCCAGGCGCTCGGACATGGTGTGCGTGACCTGGCTGGTGAAGAGGGAGCCCATCAGGGCCACGCCGAAGGAGCCGCCGAGCGTACGGAAGAGGGTCGCCGAGGAGGACGCGACGCCCATGTCCTTCATGTCGACGCTGTTCTGCGCGACCAGCATGGTGATCTGCATGAGGAAGCCGAGACCGGCGCCGAGGACGGCCATGTACACGCCGGAGACCAGGCGCGAGGTGCCGGTGTCCATCGTCGCGAGCAGGAAGAGCCCGACGACCATGAGCGCGCCGCCGACGATCGGGAAGATCTTGTACTTGCCGCTGCTGGTGGTGATGCGGCCCGCGATCAGCGAGACGGCCATCATCGAGAGCAGCATGGGCAGGAGCAGCAGGCCGGAGTTGGTGGCGGAGGCGCCCTGGACCGACTGCTGGAACAGCGGGAGGTAGAGCACGCCGCCGAACATGGCGAAGCCGACGAGGAAACCGATCACCGACATGAGGGTGAAGTTGCGGCTGCGGAAGATGTGCAGCGGCATGACCGGCTCGGCGGCCTTGGTCTCGGCGAAGAGGAACGCGCCGATGGAGACGACGCCTACGACGATCAGGCCGATGATCTGACCCGAACCCCAGGCGTACTCGGTGCCGCCCCAGGTGGTGACGAGGACGGTGGAGGTGATGGCGACGGTCAGCAGGGCCGCGCCGAGGTAGTCGATCTTCGGCCGGTGGCCGTCCGCCTTCTTGGGGAGGTGCAGGACGGCGGTGACCATGGCGAGGGCGACGGCGCCGAGCGGCAGGTTGATGTAGAAGGACCAGCGCCAGCCCATGTGGTCGGTGATGGTGCCGCCGACCAGCGGGCCGCCGATCATGGCGAGGGCCATCACGCCGGCCATCATTCCCTGGTACTTGCCGCGTTCGCGGGGCGGGATGAGGTCGCCGATGATCGCCATGACGCCGACCATCAGACCGCCGGCGCCGAGGCCCTGGATCGCGCGGAAGCCGATCAGCTGGCCCATGTCCTGGGCCATGCCGCTGAGCGCGGAGCCGATCAGGAAGATGACGATCGAGGTGAGGAAGGAGCCCTTCCGCCCGTACATGTCGCCGATCTTCCCCCAGATGGGGGTGGAGGCCGCGGTGGCCAGCGTGTAGGCGGTGACCACCCAGGAGAGGTGCTCCAGGCCGCCGAGCTCGCCGACGATGGTCGGCATCGCGGTCCCGATGATCATGTTGTCGAGCATGGCCAGCAGCATCGCGATCATGAGTGCCATGAGCACCACGCGCACGCTGCGCGGCTTCACCTCCTCCGAGGTGTCCGCCGTCTTGACTGTCTCGCCCATGTCCACTCCCCTGGTACTTCTTCAGCACACCGGCACTTACTTGCCGCCCGGCTAGTTCACTACAATGGGGACGGTAGACCCGTAACTAGCCGGGCGTCAAGTAAGTAATTTTGGGGAGAGCCATGTCCAGCAGCAGTCCGCAGCAGCGCCGCGGCAACACGCGGCAGCGGATCCAGGACGTCGCACTGGAGCTCTTCGCAGAGCAGGGGTACGAGAAGACGTCGCTGCGCGAGATCGCGGAGCGACTGGAGGTCACGAAGGCGGCGCTGTACTACCACTTCAAGACCAAGGAAGACATCATCATCAGCGTCTTCGAGGACACGACGCGCCCGATCGACGAGCTGATCGCGTGGGCCGAGAGCCAGCCCACGCCGCGCACCCTGGAGACCAAGCGGGAGGTGCTGCGCCGCTACAGCGAGGCGATGGCGGCGGGCGCCCCGCTGTACCGCTTCATGCAGGAGAACCAGGCGACGGTGCGTGACCTGAGCATCGGCGAGACCATGAAGAAGCGGCTCTTCCGGCTGGTGGAGTTGCTGCGCACGGAGGAGGGTCCGCTGACGGACCAAGTGCGCTGCGTCAGCGCCCTGTTCACGCTGCACGCGGGGATGATGTTCCTCCAGCACGTGGAGGGCGACCCGGAGGAGACCCGCCTGGCGGCCCTGGAGGTCGCGACGGACCTCATCACCCAGGCCCACCACCAGGAGCCCTGACCCCGCCGGTCCGGGCCCCGCCGGTCCGGACCCCGCCGGTCCGGGCCCACCGCCTGAACGTAGCCTGACCCTTGGAACGTCTGGACGACCAATTCAAGGGGGTCTGGTGTCTTTCGACAAAGAATGGGCAGAGCTGAGGTCGGCAGCGTCCGATCGGCAGACGGCGATGCGGCTCAACCAGCTTGAGCCGGGTGGCGGAGGAGGGCCGGGCCCCCAGGGCGACTTGGAGATGGACCACCAGGACCTGGCGGCCATCGGCGACGCCGCGTTCAAGCTCCGGCAGCGGCTGAGCACGGACGGGGACCACGCCAAGGCGAGTACGCACGAGGCGGCGGGCTCCTTGAAGAAGGACTTCGCCCTGGGCGGCGCGCTGTCGACCGTGGCCGACAAGTGGCACGACCAGGTCGGCACGCTGCTGGATGCCTGCGCCCACATCTCCAACCACCTCGACTACACGAAGAACGCGCACGCCGGTGACGAGACGTGGCTGGTGACGCAGTTCAAGTTCGCCCAGCTGAACGCCGGCTTCGAGGAAGGGGCGCAGCGCTGATGGACTTGGACGCTCTGCGATTCGCAGATTTCTCGAAACTTTCGACAGCCGTGGGCGACTGGACCGCCATGGCGACGAAACTGTGGGAGCTCGAACACGATGCCCGCGGTGACCTCGGCGGGAAGGCCGCGAAGGCCAACTGGGCGGGCGTGAACGCCACCGTGACCCGGGAGTTCATCGGCAAGACCGCCAAGGAGTTCGCCGACGCCGCGACCGAGGCGACCAGCATCGGGAACATCCTGCGTGACACCCACAGCGAGCTGGTCGACTACAAGGCCCGGCTGAACGAGGCCATCCGGCGCGGGCTGGAGAAGAACCTCACGGTGGTGGGCACGGGTAACGGCGGCTTCACCGTCACGATGAACATCCACCCCGACCGCGCCGCCAAGGGCACCTCGGTGCCCGAGCACACCGAGGCCGACGCGACCGCCCTGCGGGACGAGGTGCAGCGGATCCTGGAGGGTGCGACCGAGAGCGACACGACGGCGGCGCAGGCCCTGACGATGCTGGTCGGCCAGACCCCGTACGGCTTCTCCGACGCCGCCTACTACGACCGCGACCGCGCCGCGGACGCCATGAAGGACGCCGACCGGATCGCGAAGCTCCTCAAGACCAAGGGCGACGACATGTCCCCCGAGGAGTTCGACAAGCTCAACTCCGACCTGGCCAAGTACAAGGACGACCGGCTCTTCCAGGAGAAGCTCGCCACCACCATCGGTCCGCGCGGCCTGCTCGACTTCTGGGCGGACCTGGCCGATCCGTCCGACGGCGGCACGCTGCAGCGCTCCCGCCACGACCAGCTCGGCGACTTCCAGCGCAACCTCTCCCTCACGCTGGCCGGCGCCACCCAGTCCGACAGCCCGGCGATGCGGACCTGGGAGAACGACATGGTCAAGCTGGGCGAGGAGCGGATCCAGACCCGCGGCAGCCAGGTCTACGGCTACCAGGTGATGAGCAACCTCATGCGCAACGGGGACTGGGACAACCGTTTCCTGAACGACTACGGCAACGCGCTCGTCGCCACCGAGAAGAAGATGAAGCTCCCGGCCAACTACTGGAACGGCGGCGTTCCGCCGGTCCCGAAGATGAACTTCATCGGCGAGGACTTCGGCCGCGACCCCATGACCGGCTTCATGACGGCCCTCGCCGCCAGCCCGAACGCCGCGACCGAGTTCTTCAACGCGACCCAGCCCACCGACAACGCCCAGTACGTCCTGGGCGACCGGCAGACCTTCGACGACACCCCCCTGAACGGCAAGGACGGCAACACGGCGCGCGAGGCCACCGGCGCCGCCCTGGTCTCCGCCGCCACGGGCGTCAACCCGAACGACCCGACGGCCCGGCCTGTCGATCACACTCCCGAGCACCGCCAGGTCCTCGACCGCTCGCTGCAGTACCTCTCCGCGCGGGGTGATGACTTCCCCTCCGAAATGCGCGACGACATGGCCAAGATTCTGGTCAATCATGGCGACGTGGTGCATCACACGGCCAGCGCGCATGCGGACGACGAGAACGATCCCCGGCTGCTGGACCGCAAGGAGCTCATCGAGGTCAGCAAACAGGTCTCCCGCGATCAGACCGCCTACGGAATCCTCAATGACGGTATGAACCAGGAAATGTTGCGCGACATCCACAACGACCGCCCGAGCGACCCCAAGGAGACGCTGCTCCGTGCGGGCGCCACGGTGGGGTTCCTGGAGGAAGCCCGCTATCAAGCACTCAAGACGGACAAGGAAGACCCGTCCTGGGATGCCAAGTGGCTCTACCACGGCTTCGGCGGCGCCGCGAACTTCATCCCGGTCGTCGGCGACGCCGCCCAGCGCGGTGTCGACGCGCTCGCCTACCAATGGCAGTTGGACGAGCAAGCCCGGATCAACGCCGAGATCTCGCGCGAGAACGGCAAGACATTCACCGTCCGGGAGCACCAGTTGCAGGCGCTCGCCGACGAGTGGGCCAAAGCCAACCCCAACGCCGGCAACAATCGCTACGTATTGACGGACGAGATCAACGGGGCAGCCTTCGACGGCAACGACCGGGCGGCCGCACTGGCAGGCGACCAGTGATGCGGCGCGGCACGGCGACCGTCTCGGTCCTCCTGGCTGGCCTGGTCATGGCGTGCTCCGCACCTGCTCAGTACGCGGTCCCCGACGACGTCTGCGGAGTGGCCGTCGACGGCTCCGCACTCGCGCCGCTCCTTCCCCGAGGAAAGAAGCTGGACCAGACGACGGCCAATTCCAATGCCGACACATCACGGTGCCGCGTGCGCGTGGACGAGCGCGGGGTCCTGTCCGTGGAGAGCTACGTCACGTCCGTGGACAACAACCCGGTCGAGACCAAAGCCTGGGAGCTGGTGCACCCGGCGAAGATCCAGGTGGGCGACGACGCCCGCGTCGGTGATGCGATGGCCATCGCCGTGGCCACGTGCACCTACCGGGCTGAGCCCCGCAAGTTCGTGGTCCAGGCATACCCGTTTACGCTCGCCTCGGACCTGCCGAAGCGCCGCGACGCCCTCACCCGGTTCATGGAGGCATACTTCCCGGCCGCCAAGAAGGCCGCCGGGTGCGCCTCGTGAGCGGCCGCCGTGCCACTGCCCTGGCCGCCGCCGTGCTCTTGCTGGGGGCCGGTGTGGCAGGGTGCGCGCAAAGCCAGGACTACGCGGTACCCGGCGACGTGTGCGGCGTCGAAGTGCAGGCCGCTCTGCTGAAACCGCTGCTCCCGCCGGGTGATTCGTTCAAGCAGGGCGACACCCGTGAGCGCGGTGGAGACATCACCAGTTGCGGGATGGAAGTCGACAAGCGCCGCGAGCTGACGTTCCAGGCAAGCCTGGTGGCCGCCGATCTGGACCCTCTGCAGGTCAAGAGCCATAGCCTGCTGGGCGCCGGGAATCCCCGGAAGGCGGACATCGGCACCGACGCGCGGATCGCGGACGGCGGGGCGATGGCGTACAGCGCGTGCACGTACAAGGGTGAGCCGCGCCGGTACGTGGTGGAGATCTGGGTGCAGAAGGCTCCGACCGACGTGGACAAGCGCCGCGAGGACCTCGCCCGCTTCATCGCCGCCTACCTCCCGGCCGCCCAGAAGGCAGCCGGCTGCACCTCGTGACCCGACGGCGGCACCGACCCGTGTCCGGGTCCGGTGCCGCCGTCGGAAGGCCACCCGGACCGGGACGGGACCCGGGACCCGGGACCCACCGCGCTCAGCCCCGCAGGCGCCGCTCCGACTCGGCGATCGGGACGTCGTTGATGCTGGCCTCCCGGCGCCGCATCAGGCCGTCCTCGGCGAACTCCCACTGCTCGTTGCCGTGGCTGCGCCACCACTGGCCCTCCGCGTCGTGCCACTCGTACTCGAAGCGGACGGAGATGCGGTTGCCGGTGTACGCCCACAGCTCCTTGCGGAGCCGGTAGTCCAGCTCGCGTTCCCACTTCTCGGCGAGGAAGGCGCGGATCTCGGCGCGGCCGGTGAGGAAGCGGTCGCGGTTCCGCCAGACCGAGTCCTCGGTGTACGCGAGGGAGACCCGCTCCGGGTCGCGGGTGTTCCAGGCGTCCTCGGCGGCCTGCACCTTGGCGCGGGCGGATTCCTCGGTGAAGGGCGGCAGGGGCGGACGGGTCATGGCGGTTCCTTCCAAGCGCGAGCAGCGTCGAGAAAGGTCGTTCTCCACGCTACGAGAACGACCGTTCTCCGCGCAAGCGGAAACCGGCTACCCTGCCGCCATGGACGACGAAGAGGCACGGACCCGACTGCTCGACGCCGCGGAGGAGCTGTTCTACCGCCACGGCATCCAGGCCGTCGGCATGGACCGCATCCGTGCGGCCTCGGGCGTACCGCTGAAGAGGCTCTACAAGCTCTTCCCGGCGAAGGAATCGCTGCTCATC
Source organism: Streptomyces sp. NPDC048337 (assembly GCF_043201175.1). Classification (NCBI taxonomy): domain Bacteria; kingdom Bacillati; phylum Actinomycetota; class Actinomycetes; order Kitasatosporales; family Streptomycetaceae; genus Streptomyces; species Streptomyces sp. NPDC048337. Next base: position 162,401 of record NZ_JBICYR010000014.1, on the reverse strand, counting down.
GCATACCTGGAGCGGCGCGACCGCCGCTGGCTGGGCAGCCTGCGGGAGGCGGTGAACGGGGCCGGGGCCGCCGATCCGGTCGGCGCCGTCTTCGGCTGGCTGGCGCGGTGGTTCTCCGAGCCGGACTTCCGGGGCTGCGCGTTCCTGAACGCGTACGGGGAGCTGGGCGCGGGCCCGGCGCCGGTCCTGGACGTCGTACGCCGCCACAAGGCGGAGCTGCGGGAGCTGCTGGCGGGCCTGGCCGACACCCCGGCCCAGGCCGACCAACTGCTGATCCTGGTGGAGGGCGCCACGGCGGTGGCCGCCCTGAACCCCGGCCCGGAGCCGGCCCTGCGCGCCGGGGAGGCGGCGGCACGACTCCTGTCGGCCGCAACGCCATAGCGGCGCTAACGGCCGGTGTACCGCCCGTCCGCCGCACGGTGGCGCAGCAGTTGTCTGTCCGGTTTCCCGCCGGGGGTCAGGGGGATCCGGTCCGTCCAGAAGACGGCGGTCGGGCGGTGGAGCGGGGGCAGGGTCCGCGCCACCAGGGCGCAGGCTTCCGCGGCCGGCCTCTCGCCCGGCGACCAGCCCGGCGCCGGGACCAGGAAGGCGCAGACCTCCTCACCCGTGAGACCACTGGGCCGGCCCACCACCACCGCCTCGGCCACGCCCGGATGGCGGGTCAGAGCCGCCTCGACCGGCACGCAGTACACGTTGTTCCCGTCGACCGTCACCACGTCGGCGGCCCGGTCGTCGAGGTAGAGGTAGCCGTCCTCGTCGAGGTGGCCGAGGTCGCCGGTACGCAGCCAGCCGTCGCGCAGCACCTCGGCGGTGCGGGCGGGTTGCTTCCAGTAGCCGGTCATCATGGCCGCGGACCGGGTCCACACCTCGCCCGTGCGCCCGGCGGGCAGGTCGCGGCCCCGGCCGTCGCGTACGCGGACGTCCGCGCCCGGGGCGGGCCGGCCGACGGAGGTCAGGAGTTCGGGGCGGTGGCCGGTCACCGCGGCCCGGTGGTCGGCGGGGGTGAGCCGGCAGATCACGGCGGCTTCGTTCGAGCCGTAGCCCTGCTGCCAGCGGCCGCCCCAGCGGGTCACGGCCTCCCGCAGCCGCTCCGGAAGGATGGGCGAGGCGCCGTACGAGATCACGTGCAGCCCGGGGATGCCCTCGCCGGTGGCCGGGTCGTCGAGCAGGCGGTACACCATCGACACCAACAGGTACGTGGACACGGGGCCGAGGCGCCCGCAGGCGGCGGCGAAGCCCGCGGTGGAGAACGGGGCGAGCACTTCGACCCGGCCGCCGGCACGGAACTGCTCCAGGCACCGGCCGCCCGCGCGCTGGTCGAGGGAGGTGACGGAGAGGAAGACCGGTTCCTCGCCGTCGGCCGGCTCGCCACGGTTCCTGCTGGTGCGGCCCTCGGCGCGGGCGCCCAGTGCGCCGAAGGTGGACGCCACCCCCTTGGGCCGTCCGGTGGTACCACTGGTGTACGTCACGCGGGCGATGTCGTCCTCGCGGGCCCGTACGGCGACCGGTGCCGGATCGCGGTCGGCGGCCTGGGACAGCAGCCCGGCCAGGTCGAGCCGGGGTGTGCCGTCGGTGGCGGGGAGCGGCATGTCGTGGACAGTCAGAGAGGGTTCGCAGTCCCGCAGGATGAAGTCCAGCCGGTGGACGGACGCGTCGGCGACGACGTGGGTGAGCCGGGCGCCCAGAACGTGGGCGGCCAGCCGGACCAGCAGCGCCTCGGGCCGGTTCCCGGCGGTGACCAAGGCCAGGCCCTTGCCCCGGTCCAGGCCCGCGTCCGCGAGCGCCCCGGCCAGCCGGTGGACGTCGGCCAGGACCGTGGCGTAGTCCCGGACCGTCGCACCGGCGCCCAGCGCCGGGCGGGGCGCGTTGCGCCCGAGCGCCTCGACCAGCCCTGTCACGTACCGCGCGCTCACAGCCATCCGGTGCCCTCCCCTCTCCGCACGCGCGCCCACCCGGGCGCACGGGAAGGGCCGTACTCAAGGCAACGACGCTACCGGGGAAACGAGCCCGCGTGTGTCCTGGTTCCGGCCAGGCCTGCGTCGGCCGCGTCAGGACTGGGTGAAGCTCACGACCGGGCCGTCCGCCATGTCGGCCATCGCCTTGTGAATGCCGATCAGGCCGAGTACGACGGGTGCCCGCGGCCTTCTCGGCCTTGCCGCTGTCCGTACCGTCGCCCATGGGTGACGCCTCCCCCGATGTCGGCTGCGGATCCCTGCCGCCGCCCGCGCCCGTGGGCGCTCAGCCATGCGCGCCATCCGCGACGCCTCACCAGCACCCCCTGGCTCCCTCCACTCACAGCCTGAACGCACGGCTACGGCGGATTGACGCTTCTGCGACCAGGTTGCGCGTGGCGTACGAGCCACTCAGCGGTGTGGCTGCCATCCTGACGACGGCAGCCGTATCGGCCCTCCTCCGGTGCGGGAGCAGCCACCGTCCACGGAAAGGTGACCGCGTCGTGTACATGATGCGTCAGGTGTTCAGAGCCGAACGAGGGAAAGCGCCGGAGATCGTGGAGGCGTTCAAGAACCTCACCGCAGCGCTTGGAGAAGCCGGGTATACGAACCGGCGCATCTACGTCGACTACGCCGGCCCCATGGACACGGTCGTCTGCCAATGGGAATTCGACAGCCTCGACCAGTACTTCACCATGGAGCGAGGGTTCTTCGTGGATCAGAGTGCGGACGTGCAGTCGCTGGTCAAGACGTTCAACAGCTACGCGACATCCGGCCTCAAGGAGATCTACGAGGTCATCCAGTAGCGGATCACCGAGGCGCTGTGGCGCAGGTCACAGCAATCCGGTTCGGTGTCCCGTCACATTCGCCCGGGCCCATGCGTCAGAGCTCTGTAACCGTCGATACGGCAAGGAGCTCACCATGGAAGCCCGTCTCAACCTCTACGCCAGCCCCACCGCCGCCAAGTTCGCGAAGTACATCAACTCCGCGGGCAAGGCCGTCACCGACTCGACCCTCCCGGCCGCGACCCAGGAGCTGGTGAAGATCCGGGCCAGCCAGATCAACGGCTGCGGCTTCTGCACGGACATGCACACCAAGGACGCCACGCACGCCGGGGAGACCGCGATCCGCCTGAACCTGGTCGCGGTGTGGCGCGAGGCCAAGGTGTTCACCGACGCCGAGCGCGCGGCCCTGGAGCTGACCGAGCAGGGCACCCGCATAGCCGACGCGGCCGGCGGCGTCTCGGACGAGGCCTGGGCGAACGCGGCCAAGCACTTCGACGAGGAGCAGCTGGCGGCCCTCGTGTCCCTCATCGCCCTGATCAACGCCTACAACCGGATGAACGTGATCATCCAGCAGCCGGCCGGCGACTACCAGCCGGGCCAGTTCGGCTGATCCCGAGCCGGATGGGTCACAGGGCGCGGCTGAACTCCAGCCGGTCGGCGAAGTTCTCGTAACCGGCCCTGGCGAACGCCTTCGCCAGGGCCGTGTTCGCCGCGTCGCACTCCCCCCGGATCTCGGAAGCCCCGGCCGCGGCGAGGATCCGCGTCCCGCGGAGTACGGCGGATGCCGCGTACCCCTTGCCGCGGTGTCGAGTTCACACCAGCCTAAGCCCACATCTGCGCACTGCGCAGGAGTTGGCTGTGGACCTGTGAGAGGCGGTAGTCGGCCAGGGCTCCGGACTGGACCACCAAGTAAAGGGTGTTGATGGGTGGGATCTCCGGTTCCAGGAGGGTGACGAGGGCTCCCGAGGACAAGGCCGCGGAGCACAGGCAGCGGGGCAGGACCGAGATGCCCGCGGAGGAGATGACCGCGGACATGACGGCGCGCAGGTCCGGTACGACGACGCTGGGCGCCATCGTCGGTGTGGCGTCGAAGACGTTCTTCCAGTACTGCCGGATCAGTGGCAGCGTTTCGGCGTACGCGATGAGTGGAGCCTTGGACAGGAGGTCCACGTCGTCCTCGGTCACCCCGTGCGGGAACATCTCCTGCGCCATCGTGGGCGAGGCGACGAGGATGAGTTCCTCGTCCGCGAGGGGGGTCGTCTCCAGCCCTCGTCTACGGGGCCGGATCGTGGAGACGACCAGGTCGAGGAAGCCCTCGGAGAGCCGGTCCAGGAGTTCGTAGCTGACACCGACGGAGGTCTTGATGTCCATTCCGCCGGCCGCCAGCCGGGATAAGGCGGGCATGAGTCGCGCCGCGGCCAGTTCCGGTGTCGCTCCGATCCGAAGCGGCCGGTTCTCCTCACCGTCGCCGAAGTGGCGGCCGATGGCGATGCTCAGGTTCTTCAGAGAGTCCTGCACGTCCTTGGCGAGGACGGTCGCACTGGGTGTGGGCACGACCCCGCGCGGATTGCGCTCGAAGAGCGGGAGTCCGAATTCCAGCTCCAGTCCGCGGATCTGTTGGGTAACGGTGGGCTGGCTGATTCCCAACTGGCGGGCCGCCTTGGTGAACGACCCGGTGTGGTAGACGGCCATGAAGGTTTGGAGCCACAGCAGTTGCATAGAAGGCCGCTCCCCCGGTCGGCCTATCGCATGGCGCGCCCAGCGGCGTGATCCATGCTCCTTACAAACAACCCCCGGTAACCGGTGGTTGTTCCGTTACGCCGGACGGAACTCCTCACCGCCCAAGGTCCCCGCCGCGCGCAGCGCGCTGCGCTGGATCTTCCCGGAGGCGGTCATGGGCAGCTCTTCGGTGAATTCGATGACACGGATCGACTTCTCTTCCGGGAGGTCGTGTCCGGCCTGGGTCAGGAGCTGCTGGGCGGTCGCCCCCGTCGCTTCCCCGCCAGGGGCCAGGGTGACGAAGGCCTTGGGGATCCACATCCCGATCGGGTCGGGTACGGGAACGACGGCGGCCTGCTTGACCGCCGGTTGGCGCAACAGGACCGCTTCCAGTTCCAAGGGGGCGATGCGATGGTCGAAGGACTTGAACATGTCGTCGCTGCGGCCCGCGTAGTGCAGGGCGCCGGTCTCGTCCTGGGTGACCAGATCACCCGTGTGGTAGCGGCCTCCGGCGAAGACCGCGGCGGTTTTGGCTCCGTCCCCGAGGTAGCCGCTGAGCATGCCGGCGGGCCGGTTGGCGAGGTCCAGACAGAGTTCGCCCGGTACGCCGGGTGGGGCCGGGGTCCCGCTGTTCGATTGGGCGACGATGACCTCGTAGCCGGGCATCGGCCGGCCCATGCTCCCCGGGTGGGGTCTGTGCCCGGGAGGATTGCCGATCTGGCAGGTCGTCTCCGTCTGCCCGTAACCGTCCCGCAGCACGACGCCCCAGGACGACTCGACCTGCTCCATGAGCGCAGACTCCAGCGGCTCCCCCGCCGAGGTGGCCTCTCGCAGGGCGGGCGGCCTGTCGCCCAGGCCCTCGGCCACCATCCCGCGCCAATGGGTGGGCGGTGCGCAGAAGGTGGTCACGCCCCGCGTGCGCAGGGCGTCCAGGATGGCGGACGGGCCGGCCTCCGGCGAGGAGAGAACGAGCAGGGTGGCTTCGGCGTTCCAGGGCACGAAGAGGGAACCCCACGAGTGCTTGGCCCAGCCGGGTGCGGAGATGTTCAGGTGGACGTCTCCGGGCTGGACTCCGTTCCAGTACATGCTGGAGAGGTGGCCGACGGGATAGCTGACGTGGGTGTGGACGACCATCTTGGGCTTGGAGGTGGTGCCCGAGGTGAAGTAGCAGAAGAGCGGGTCGTCGGCACCGGTCGGCGCCCCCGGCACGAAGGGCCCCTCCGGGGCGCCGTACGAGTCTTCGTACGAGGTCCAGCCCACGACGGGCGGACCCGTGCAGATGCGGGTCCACCCTCCGGGGATGCCGGCGAACCTCTCCGTCAGTCCGCTCTCGGTGAGGACGTGGCTGATCCCCGCGCGGTGGATGCGGTCGGCCAGGTCGGCCGGGGGAGCGGTCGGGTAGGTGGGGACGATGATGGCGCCGAGTTTGATCGCCGCGAGGATCGTCTCCCACAGGGGCAGCACGTTGTGCAGGGCGAGCAGCACCCGGTCCCCGCGCCTGACTCCGATCTCCCGGAGCCACAGGGCGACCTGGTCGGAGCGCCGGGACAACTCGGCGTACGAGAGCAGGGTGTCCCCGTCGTCGCCGATGAGGTGCAGGGCCGCGCGGTGGTTGTCGCGGGCGATGACGTCGAACCAGTCCAGGGCCCAGTTGAACCGCACCAGCTCGGGCCAGGCGAAGGCGGCGCGAGCGGCCTGGAGGTCGGTGCGGTGCGTCAGCAGGGTGTCGCGCGCGGCACGGAAGCGCTCGGTCGCGGTCCGGGTGGTCATGAGGTCTGTCCCTTGCCCAGCAGGATCCGGCGGTCGTCGGCGGTGGCGCGGCCGGCGGCGGCCGGCGGCTCGGCCGCGTCGGTGCGGGGGTGCAGCATCGCCTGGGCGATGGCCTCCGCGTCCTGACGGAACAGTGTGTTCAGGCCCGGCTTGCCGCTGCCGACCTGGGTAAACCAGCGGGTGTGTTCGGTCGGTATCCCGAGTGCGTAGAGCCCGTCGTGGACCCTGCCGTCCCCCGCGATGACCCGGAAGGGCGCCGTGGTCACGTTCAGGCCGCCGGTCGGGAGGGGCGGCGCGGTGTCGGGGCCGGTGCGGAAGTACTCCGACACGACTCCGCCGGTCACCAGGGACGTCATGAGCGCGGATTCGTCCCGGTGCAGATCCGGGGTCGGGATACGGGCGTCGATCAGGGTCGTCGCGAACCGCTCCGAGCCCGGGACCTGCGCGGAGCTCACCCGGAACCGGCCGGTCGCCTCGTCGGCGGTGAACCGCGTCCCGGGACCGGCCACCTCCACCACCCCGGTCTCGATGAGCGCCACCAGCTGCTCGACGCGTTCGGCGGGCGGGCCCGCCGACAGCAGGGCGTTGGCGGGAAGGAAGCCCCGGACGAACTCCTCTTCGTGGGACCGCGGGAGCAGCCCGCCGAAGTCCACCGCCTCGCGGACCACGTTGCGGGTGTCGCGCAGGACGTCGAGGGCCGCCTTGAGCGGTCCGCGGCTGTTGCCCAGCGCGGCCTCCGCCAGGTCGGCGCGCATCAGCGCGAGGAGCTGCTCGGTGAACTCGCCGGGGCCGGCGAAGACCTGCCCCTCGAAGGGGCGCGCGAGCCGTCGCAGGTCCAGCGGGGGAGGCGTGCCGTCCGCACCGCTCTGCCGCCACACCTCCAGGTGGACCGCCTCCAGCTCCCGGACGAGCAGGGGGAGGACGTCCTCGACGAAGGACAGCTGGTCGCTGCCCGTGCGCCGGATGCGGCGGGCGCGCGCCTGGGCGACGGCCTCCTTCGTCAGGTACCGGGGGCGGTGCGTGTGGTCGGGCGCCTTCTGGTTCACACCGCGGGCCGGGATCGGCAGCCCGCTGCGGGAGCCGGCCACGATGTGCGGCTCGCGGCCGCTCGGCAGGTAGGCGAAGTTCCCTTGCGCGGTGCGCTTGAACTCCCCTCCGCGGCCGACCGTCAGCGCGAGCATCACGTCGTAGAAGGAGAGGCCGAGGCCTCGGACCGCCACCGTGCTGCCCGGTGCGATGGTGCTCTCGTCCAGGTCCATGTCGGCGGCGGAGTCGCCGCACACGTAGCGGACGTGGCCGCCGTGGCCCGCGGCGAAGTCGAGCATCCGCCGCTCGAAGGCGTCGGGGGTGTTCCTCGGATGGCCGGTGGCCAGCAGCACCTGGTCCGCGGCGATCAGGTGGGGCCGTGCGTCGACTTCGAGGAGCCAGCCGCCGACCGGCCGGGCGGTGAGCGAGGTGATGCGCGCCTTCGTGCCGATGAGCTCGACATGGGCGGGCAGGTGCTCCTCGATGGTCCGGTAGACCGCCCGCAGGTAGCGCCCGTAGGTGCGGCGGGTGGCGTAGCCGTCCGTGTGGAGCGGGATCTCACCGGGCTCGGCGCGCGACCACTCCTCCAGGGAGGGGCCGGCTCCCGGCCGCCACGGGCCGCCGTCCGGGCTGCCGGAGTACATGGTGATCTGACCGGCCACGGTGTTCATCGTGTACCAGTCGTCCTGGTCGGTGCGCCAGACGCGGCCGGCGCCCACCTCGACGGCGTCGATGGCGTGGATCCGTACCGGGCGCTCCGGGTCCGACGCGGCCAGCTGGACGGCGAGGCTTTCCAGGACCGAGATCCCGCGCGGTCCGGTGCCGATCACCGCGAGTGTCAGGGGGTCGGTGGTGTGCGTGGTCATCGGGGTGAGCCCTTCTGGATGCGGTTCGGGCCCAGCGCGGGCCGGCCGGCGCCGGCGCGTTCGAGGGCGGGCCCGTCGAAGGTGCGCTGCACGTGGCCGAGCATGCGCAGGAACCCGTCGGCGGTGAGCCGGGAGGCGCGGGTCGGGGGAACGGCGCGGAGGGGCATGGCGCCGACGGACAGCCACTGGAGCCGGCCCTCGCCGTCGATGTAGGCGCGAGAGCGCTGCGCGTTGTCGGCGTGCAGGCAGTACGGGACGTCGAGGTAGCCCCGGCGGAAGGCGGTCAGCAGGGCGCGCCCGGGGTCCGTGTCGAGTTCGAGGACGGCGTCGATCAGGGCGCGCGCCTCCGCGTACATCGCTTCGGCGCCGCCGTCGAAGGACGGATCGCCGAACGCCCCGTCCGCGAAGGCCGGACCGGCCGCCTTGCCCGGGACGGCGTCGAGGACCGTCTCGGCGGCCCGGGCCGCTTCCTCCAGCGCCTGTACGTTGTCGGCGATCGTGGGGATGCGGTGGGCCTCGGCCGGGGTCTTCACGATGAGCCGCTCGGTCCCGGTGACCCGGGCCAGGACGGCGCTGCTGCGCAGGAGGTCCAGGGCGCCTTCCGGGGTCTGCGGGAAGACGCCCATGTAGGTGTAGAGGACGACGTGCCACTCGGTGCCGGTGAGGAACTCCCCCGCCAGCCGGCGCAGGGCAGCGAGCGCCTCCACGTCCTGGCCGAAGCTGGTCTGCTGCGCGTAGCTCAGCGAGATGCTGGTCAGTCCGTGGTGCTGGAAGAAGACGCCTTCCAGTACGGACAGGGCGACCAGCAGGGCGGGTGGGCACAGCTGGCCGAGCATGCAGCCGCCGAAGCTCTCCAGGTGGGCCCCTTCGACGCGTTCGGCGAGGAGCTCGCAGCTGCGCGACCAGGCGTCGACGGACTCGTGGAGCGGGGTCCGGCTGTAGGGCAGGCAGTACGAGACGGGGCCGCCCTCGGTCGCGTCGAGTCCCGCGTCGAGCAGCGCGCGGACGATGCCCAGCGGGAGCGGGGAGCCGTGGCGTACCTGGATGGCGAACCCGGGGTCGCCGAGGCTGTCGATCATGTTCCGGGTGGTCGCGGCGCCGTGGGCCACGATCGGGAAGCCGTTGAGGTCGCTCCCGGCCGCCAGGGCCTGGCGCGCCGAGTCGTGGTCGCCCACGCGGGTGTAGCTGTCCAGCGTGATGGTGCCGACGGTGGTGGCGCGGGCCGCCTGGACGGCGGTGAGGCCCTGGCGCATCTCGGCCACGGTCGGCATGCCCATGCGGGGCTGGACGACGAGGCGGCCCCGCCGCGCGGCGTCCCGGACCGCCGATCCGAACGTGACCCGCGGGAGAGCAGCCGGCTCCGCGGGAAGGGTGCTCACGAGGCGGTTTCCAGGATGCGGGGAGCCCCCGTCATGGCGAGGTAGTCACGGAAGGCGCCGATGCCTTCGCCGTCCTCGAAGACCGCGTCGAATCCGGCGTCCATCAACGCGGCGCCGAATCCTTCGCCTTCGCTGCCGCGCGTGCCGAGTTTGCCGCCGATCACGACGGGCAGCCCGGACACCGACTCGGTGCGGCGAAGGCGGGAGATCAGGCGCCTGCCGTCGAGGAATCCATGACCGTTGACGCTGCTGATGACGACCATGTCCGGCTGCACGCGTTCGCATTCCGAGATGAGCAGTTCGTCGGGCACGCAGGCGCCCACGTTGACGACGTCGTGGCCCATCTCCTCCAGCAGGATCTGCAAGAAGACGAGGTTCCACGTGTGGGAGTCCGATGAGGTGCTGGAGACCAGAACTCGTCTCTTCCGCTCCGCGGTGGCGGGGATATCCTGTGGGGGCCTGTCCAGAGTCATGCGTGTCACTTCCAAGGGATGCCGTGGTGCTGTGTCCGGTCGATGGGGCGTGCCCCGGGCGGTAGGACGCCCGGAGCACGCCGTTCTCACCCGCCGGTCCCGGGGGACGTCAGGCGGTGTGCGCGAGGTCAGGAAGCGGCGGAGACGACCTCACGGATGGGCTTCTTCGGCACGCGGGCCTCGGCCGGGCGGGTCCGGATCGCCAGGACCGTGCAGCCCGAGCTGCTGGACATCTGGTGCTCGGTGCCGGGCCCTTCCACCACGAGGTCGCCCTTGAAGTAGGACACGCCGTCGCTGTGGTCGAGCTGACCGTCCAGTACGAGCATCAGCTCGTAGCCGGTGTGCTCGTGGAAGTCGCCGTGGGCGGTCGGGGGGAAGCGCAGGAGCAGGCCTACCGAGTCTTCGCCGGTTTCCGCGTCGGGGGCCCACAGGACGTGGTGTTCGACTCCGATCCGGCCGGGCTCGGCCCAGGTGGACCATTCGATGTCCTTCAGCTCGAACCCGCTGCGGAACACGTTCTTGATGTACTCGATCTCAGCCATCTACAGCCTCCTACTTGTGCGTTCCGTTGATGTAGCTCTGGCTCTTGGCCCAGACGTCGCGGGCCAGCTTGCGGCCCTGTGCGTCGGCCTCGGTGTGGTCGAACTCCCAGTGCACGCCGCCCCACAGGCGGGACTCGCCGACCTCCTGCGCGGCCGCGCTGAAGGTGTTCCACTGCAGGCCGATGTCCTGGGCGGGAGCGGCGGTCTCGATCTTGGAGCTGCCGGCCTTGATCGTCCCGGTGGCGCCGTAGCGGTCGGAGCCGGTGAACTGCTTCAGGGTCTCGGCCCCGGCGGCGGTGAAACCGGTGTGGCCCGATCCGTACGCGGCGAAGGAGGGCGTGTTGAGGTAGGGCCGCCACTGGGAGCCGTCGATGGTCTGGGTGCCCTTGCCCGGGCCGGCGTAGCCCTGGATCTGCTGGCCGGCCTTGGCGTAGCGGATCATGGTGATCGGGCGGGCGTAGTCGTAGTCGACCTTGGTCTTCCAGTCGACGACCGCCTCGTCGCCCTGCGCGAGGTTCAGCGCGAAGTACATCTTCACGTCCTCGTCGAGCGAGTGGCGATCGCGCTTGGAGACGAAGGCCGCCCATTCCTGCGGGATCGAGGAGGAGCTGCTGCCCCGGTACTGCCAGTGCTCGGCGATGGCCTTCTGGCGTTCGGTCAGGTTCGCGTTGCGCTGGATCTGCGTCTCGATGGCGGCGTTCGCCTCGGGCGATCCGTACTTCGGCGGGGCGGGCGGGATGTAGGCGGCGGGGTCGTCGATCGCGAACGGCTTGACCGTCGCGAAGTGCGGGGTGAGGAACGTGTGGGTCATGCCGTTGACCGTGAGGGGAGCCCAGCGGTCGGGTGCGACCAGGGCCGCCTTGTCGAACGCGTTGACGTCCTGGGGCGGGTTGACCGGCTTGTAGTAGCCGTCGGGGGTGGCGTACGCCGGTTCCGCCTTCTGCTGCGATCCGTCCTCGTGCCGCACCGCGAGGAGGGCGTCGGTCGCCGTCGCCGCGACGGCGGCCGGCGAACCGGGCGCCGGAGCCTGGGACCGGGCCTCCGCCGGGTCGTAGCCCTGGGCGCGGAGCTGCTCGTCGAAGGAGGCCTGCTGCAGGGGGAAGAGGTCGCTCAGAGCCCGGTGCGCGGCGAAGCTGACCGCCTTGCGCTTGTTGGCCTCGGTGCGTTCCGCCCAGGGGCGGCGCAGTTCCCCGCCGCGCTGCGTGCCCACGGCCCGGCGGTCGTAGGCGGCCCAGGTGTCGTAGATCGCGGTGTGGACGACGGCGAAGGTGCGTGCGCCGACGGGGGGCGGAGTGGGGTGCATGGAGCCCTGGTTGTTCACGTTCAGGGCGTTGGTGATCTGCCGGTTCCAGATCAGGACCGCGTTGTCGCCGCCGCGGCCGGCGAAGGAACTGTCAGTGGCCTCGGCGTACGACGGCGAGGTCAGGGTGGTGGTGAGGAGTGCGGCCGCGAGGACTGAGGAAGCGCCCCAGCCTATTCGGCGGGACACAGTGGTGCGGCGAGTCGCCATGGTTCTCGTACATCCCTTGGAGTGTAGGTGCGGAATTCGATCGGGGAGTTCAGTTCGCCCAGGGCGAGTTCTCGATGATTTCCACGAAGTTGGGGCGGACGTAGCCCTCGGTGAGGCGCTCCAGCACATCGGCCTTGATGTTGCCGAAGGTGGTGGCCGGACGACGGGTGATGCCGTCGTTGAACGCCTGGACGATGTTCCGCTTGAAGTCGGGGCGGGGGTGCTCCGCCACGACGGCCGCACGGACCTCGTCGGAGACGTCGTGGTAGCCGATTCCCAGTACGTCGAGTTCGACTCCGGCGGTGACCAGGGCGATCTCGGGGGCCATGCGGGTGGGGATCTCGGGGGTGGTGTGCAGCGCGATCGCCTCCCACACCACACGGGCCCGGTCCTCCTCGATCCCGTTGGCCAGGAGGAACTTGCGCGCCTCGTCGGCTCCGTCGATCTCGAAGCGCTGCTGGTTGTCGCGGTAGGGCTCGGTCAGGCCGAGGTCGTGGAACATGGCCCCGACGTAGAGCAGTTCGGCGTCGAAGGCGAGGTTGCGGTTGCGTCCCTGAAGGGCACCCCAGAGGAATACGCGGCGCGAGTGGTGGTAGATCAGGTCGTCGGTCGCCTCGCGGATCAGCTCGGTGGCCTCCTTGGCGAGCCGGCTGTCCGGGATCTCGACGTCTGCGATACGAAGGGACATCGTCGACTACCTCTTGACTGTGTGTAAGGGGAAGGGATCACTCGGGGGGAAGGGGGCCGGCCGCACCGGGGCCGCCCGCTACCACCAGTACGTGGGGTAGGCAGACCCCGGGCGCAGCCGTGCGGCGAGCACGCCCACGAGGACCAGCAGGGCCGCCGCGAGGGCGAGCAGCGGCAGGTAGAGGAGTGCGTCCGGCTCGGTGACCACGACGATCACGGCGGTCGCCGCGGCGGGCGAGTGGGGGGTGCGGGCGGCCATCATGGCCCCCAGGGCGAGGCCGCCCGCGACGGCTGCCGCCCAGAGCGAGCTCCCGGCGACCGCGTGCACGGCGAACCCGACGCAGGCGGACAGCAGCTGACCACCGATCACGCTGCGTGGCTGCGCCAGCGGCAGGGCGGGCGCGCCGTAGACGAGGGCCGCGCTCGCCGCCAGGGGCGGTATGAGCAGGGCCTGTCCCATGACGAATCCGAGACCGACCAGGGCGACCAGCCCCGTAACCGCAGCCGCGGTGGCGACTGCCACCGCTGCCCACGGGGGCCGGGGCGGGGCCTTGCTGGACAGGGCCGTCCGATCCACCGCTGACGCGGTCTGGGCACTGGGCACGCTGATGACACCTCTCCCTTTCGAGCAGAAATGGAATGCGGAATACCGATTGCCGGAGGGGTGAGCGAACGGGCCCATCGGTCTCATCCGGGGATCGGCGATCGGACCACAATGTCCGCCCGGCCTTGGCTTGTTCCGCCCCTTGAAGCTAGATCGGATCGCTCCGGAGGGGCAAATAGGGAGCCTGAGGGGGGCCATAGATTTTTTGGCCAGAGGTTTTTCCGCAGTACCCCTGCGCTTGCCCCAATGGGCCATTCCGCTTGCCGGGTGCGTTTTTCTCCAGCGGGGATTCTCATTACGCTGAGGCCCCATGGATGCCCCGGAAGACGACGACAAAACCCGGACCCGGCTGCTGGACGCGGCGGAAGAGCTGTTCTACGCCCATGGAATCCACGCCGTGGGAATGGACCGGATCCGCACGGCCTCGAAGGTGCCCCTCAAGCGTCTCTACCGGCTCTTTCCGGCGAAGGACCTGCTGGTCGCGGCCTACTTGGAGCGCCGCGCCGGCCGCTGGGCGTCGAGCCTTAGGCAGGCGGTGGCGGCCCGGCCCTCGGATCCGCTGCCGGCCGTCTTCGACTGGCTGGCCGAGTGGTCCTCGGAACCCGGTTTTCGCGGCTGCGGGTTCCTCAACGCGTGGGGCGAACTCGGTTCCGGTCCGGCCGTCGTGCTGGAGGTCGTACGCCGCCACAGGGCCGAGCTGCGCTCCGTACTGGCCGAAGTCGTGGGGCCGGACCCGCACTCCCCGGAGCTGGCGGACCAGCTGCTGATCCTGTTCGAGGGCGCGACGGCGGTGGCGGCCCTCTCCCCCGGCCCCGAGCCGGCGCGCCGGGCGGGGGAGATGGCGGAACTGCTGTGGAAGGGGTGACGTGGCGTTCAGTGCTTTCAGTCGCAGGTGTTCAGCATGCTGATGAGCTTCTCCTTCTCCGGCTTGGTGATGCTGAGGCCGTACAGGCTCTTGATGTGCGTCCAGGCCCGCGAGTACGTGCACCAGTAGTCGACGTTCGACGGGGCCCACTGGTCGGGTGACTGGTCGCCCTTCGAGCGGTTGGACGACGCGGACACCGCGATGAGCTGCGAGTGGTCCAGGTCGTTCGCGAAGGCTCTGCGCTTGGTGGTGTCCCAGGTGTCCGCGCCGCTTCTCCAGCCGTTGGCCAGGGGCACCATGTGGTCGATGTCGACCTTGGACGCGGAGTCGATGCTCTTGTCGTCGTACGCGCTGTACCACGACCCGGCGAAGGCCTTGCACGCCGAGTCCTGCGTGACGGCCTCCCCGTCACGGGACAGGACGACCTCGCGCGTGTCGCATTCCCCGTACTGCTTCACCCAGTGCGGGAACATCGCCCGGGAATAGCCGGCCATCGAGTGCGGGGCCTCGACGGTGAGCTTGTCGAGCTCCGCGCGGACGAGATCGGTCGGCGGGGGCTCGGGGAAGACGACCCGGCGCCCGGCTGACGGGGCGAGGGCTCCCGGGGCAGCGACGGCCGGTGCGGAGCTCCAGGTCCCGGCCCGGACCGGACTCGGGGCGGCGTCGGCGGTCGGTGCCGTGGCGAGGAGGGGCAGGGCAGCGGTGAGGGCGACGGCCGAGAGGCCACGCCACATGGGTTTCTTGATCACGCTCCGGGTTGTAACGGGCCACGACGGGCCCTGGGCGGGAGGCTGGCGGGGAACTGAGCCAGGTGGGCGGCCGGCTTCACCGCTGTGACGGCGCCGCGCAGGCACTTGGCGCAACCCTGCCCAGGTCCCTCCGGGGGCATCCCGAGTGCCGGACTCCGTGCGCCCGCGTCACCCGTTCGGGGGCCGGTGGGGCAGCGTGGCCCAGGTGCGGGTGCCGCCACCAGGCTCGCGGGAGGGGCCGAGGCCCCAGTTCCCGCCGTGGTCGCGCACCAGTGCCGAGAACACGCGGAGGGTGGAGCGGCGGCGGGCCTCGCAGAGGGCGGCGAGTCGGGGGTGGGTGTGGGTGGGGTGCCCGTCGTAGACGATCACGCGGAGGGCGTCGTCCCGGTAGCGGAGGCTGAGGTACAGCTCGCCGTACGGGTCCATCCGCCAGGCGGAACCGAGCAGCTCGGAGGCCGCCTGTACGGCTGTGGCCGTGAGCGGGTCGAGGGCGTAGGCGTGTAGCGCCGCCCGCACCGCTTGCCTGGCGATCCCCGCGGAGCGGGGCGAGGCCGGCAGCGTCATGCTGCAGGAGAGCGCCTCGGTCAGGTCCGACCCCGACTCAGGGGCGGCGGACGGGCATGCGGAGGGGTACGGGGTGGACATGTTCGGCTCCCAAGTCGTCGGCGTTGACGGTTTCGTTTCGGAGCTCGACGCGCACGGATGGCTCACGCGGGCGGGGAGCGTGGCTCGTCGCCGAGGCCCGAGGCATGCTGCGGCGATGCACTTCAACTCCACTGCGTAAGCGGTGCGTTACCAACTGTAGAGCAGCCGTGGCGCTTGCGCCACGGAGTCGGGTGATGTCTGCACCACCGATGGACCGAGTGGGCGGCTTCCGTGCACACTTCCCTCATGCCACCCAGGACGTCTCCGACGTACCGCCAAGCAAGGCTCGGGGCCGAGCTGCGCAAGATGCGCCTGCACGCGGGCGTGACAGCCGAGTTCGCGGCCGGGCTGCTCGGCATGGACCGAGGCAAGATCCCGAACATCGAGTCGGGCGTCCGGACGCTGAGCGCGGAGCGCTTGCGCACGCTCGCCGCCAACTACGGATGCACGGACGAGGTGTACCTCGGCGCCCTGCTGGCGATGGCGCAGCCGAGAACGCGTGGCTGGTGGGACCAGTACCGGGGCAAGGTTTCGGCCGGAATGCTCGACATCGCCGAACTGGAATGGCACGCAGAGCGGTTGCACACCGTGCAGACCGTTCACATTCCCGGGGTGCTCCAGACCGAGGACTACGCCCGCTCCATCTTCAGTGCGGTCCTGCCGGAGCTGTCACGGCTGGAGGTCGAGCTCAGGGTCTCCCTCCGCCAAGAACGACGGCGCGTACTCGACCGTCCGAACCCGGTGGGCTACACCGGGTTCGTGCACGAAGCGGCCCTGCGCATGCACTTCGGCGGGCGCCAGGCAGCACGCAGCCAGCTTGAGTACCTGGGCGAGCAGAGCACCGCCGACCACATCACCATCCGGGTGCTGCCCGTCTCGCAGGGCAGTTTCCCCGGCGCCGGACACGCCCTGCTGTACGCCGAGGGAATCGTCCCGCAGCTCGACACCGCACAACTCGACTCCGCACACGGGCCGGACTTCATGCATGCGGAGGACCAGTTGTGCAAGTACCGCAGCCACCTGGAGTGGATGGAGGCCAATGCACTCGACGCCTCCGCCTCCCGCGACTTCATCCACCGCGTCTGCAAGGAACTGTGAGGGGCCATGGCCAACATCAGCTGGGAAGCGCCGTACTGCGGCGAGGGCAACAACTGCTACCGGATAGGGGTGGACGGGGACGGCAACAGCTACATCGCGGTAGCCGGCCAGGAGGGCCACCCGCTGACCGACAGTAGAGCGGCCCTCCAAGCCCTGATCCGCGACATCAAAGCCGGCAAGGCCGACCACCTCCTGGCCGACTAATACCGCCCGGTAAGGGCTATGAAGGCGCCATCAGCCGACCGGAGTTGGCCGAATGCTCCAGATACCGCGATCACTTCCCGGACTACGGTGAATGCTTCCACATGTACACCTGGGGGGCGGTTCAGTGACATTCGACAAGGAATGGGCGGATGCCAAGGCGGCGACGAGCGGCTCGTCGCCTGACTTGGTTGTCACGCAGGATGACTTGGGTGCCGTCGGGCACGAGGCCTTCATCCTCCACGACCAACTCCGCAAGAAAACTGACATCGCCGGGTCCGGCGCCACCGCCCGGACCGCGACCGAATTCTCCTCCCGAAACCTGACCATGGGTTCGGAGCTGTCGGTGACCCTCTCCACTTGGGACTCCCAGGTCAAGACGGTCCTGCAGATGTACGCACACATCTCCAACCACCTCGACTACTCCAAGAAATCCCACGCGAACAACGACGAGGCGATCGCCGCGAGCCTCCGCCACCGCAACGGCTCCGCGATGTCGGTATCCGAGATACAGGGGTACGTGAAGTGACGTTCACGTGGACGGACCTCATCACGCTCGACCTCGGCAAGCTGAACGAGGCGGTAACGGAGTGGAAGACAGCATCGGAGGAACTCGCGAAACTGAACGGCACCGTCCGGGACGGCCTGGTGAAGACGTCAGAGGCGGCCCGCTGGGAGGGGGTCAACGCTTCCGTCACCCGCGAGTTCGTCCGCAGCGCCGCCAAGGAGGTGGACGACCTCCAGCGCGAGGCCAAGAGCATCCACGCGGTCCTCGCCGACGCCCATGAGGAGCTGACGCGGATCCAGAAGCAGGCGAAGGCCCTGGCCGACGAGGCGAGGCAGGGCGACCCGACCCACGACCCCGAGCCGGATCCGGGGCTGCTGGTGTCCGACGGCGGCGGTGGCAAAGTCCGAGTGGACTCATCCATCTGCGATGCGAAGGGCCCCAACCAGCGCACCCAGGACATGATCCGCTGGTACGCCGACACGCTCACCGGCCTGGTCAGCCATGCGGCCGAGGTGGACGCGGCCGTCACCCGGGCCTTGCGCGCCTCCCACGGCGCCGACCCGCACAACGCCGGCCACGCCGAATACACCTCGCTCGACCAGGACCAGCTCCCGCGTGCCATGAAGCTGGCCGCTCTGGGTGGGGACGTCAAGCCAGCCCAGCGGGCCGAGCTGGCAAGGCTGTGGCAGTCGCTCAGCCCTGACGCCCGCGCCCAGTTGTGGACCGCCCACAGGGCCGACCTGCTCGCCGCCGGACTCCTCAACCCGTCGGTCAAGCAGGTGGCGCCCGACCGGGGATCCGGCAAGCACGGGGCGGAGGCCATCGAATGGAACGACTGGGTCACCAGGACGAAGATGCAGACGCTCGTTGTCTTCGGCGACGGCCTTGACCTGAACGACGCCTCACGCCACATGAAGCACTACCTGGACAACACCGGCACCGCGATGGAGCTCCCGGTCGACAAGATGCTCTCCGACGATGACGGTTTCCAGAGCCACGTGGACCGGCGCCACCTTCTGAACCGTGAGGCGGAGTGGCGCGAGCTGGCGTTGGCGGAGTACGAGAGGAACGGCGGTCGGGCCGTCGTGATACCGGTCGAGACACCCAACGCGGACTACTCCTTCACCGGGAAGAACTGGTACTACGCAGTCGGCTCGGCCCGGTCGAACGTGACGGGGGTGGTGACCGTGGTGCCGGGCGCCGACGGCAAACCGGTGGTCGGACTCGACTACCAGGTCAACGTCTGGGACCGGTACAACTGGGACGAAGGCAAGGGAGTCACGATCGGGAAGTTCGAGATACCCGACGGCGAGATGGGCCAGCAGCACAAGGTCGGCCTGGCCCAGGAGTTCAACATGGCGGGAAGCAGTTCGGTCAAGCACTACGAACTGGGCAGCGGAGCCGCACTGCCTGCCCCGAACGATCCCGGGCGCGCCGGCGAGCGCAGCGATCCGGGCCGCCATGCCCGGGACGGCGGAGGGGACATCGACCGATGAACGGTCCTGCAGCTCAGGCCGGTGCCGGGGGGCGGAAGCCCTGGCAGCGGCGCCTCGCCATCGGCGCCTGGGTCTTCTCGGGCCTGTGCATTCTCGGGTTCCTCGGGATGGTCCTGACGGGCATGTACTGGTTTCGTCATCCCACCGAGGATCAGAAGAAGTGCTGCTGGGAACAGAACGCCACGCCCGAGTGGGTGGCGAAGGAGATGGGCTTCCAAGTACCGGAAACGGCGAGCGACCGGCGGGCAGGGCTGCACACCAACTTGCAGTACGACGCCGTGCTGCTCGCCTTCACCGTGACCACTGCGGAGGCGGACCGATTCCTCAAGCCGCTGCAGCCGGAGGGCACGCAATTGGTCCGCAACACCCATCCCAGGGAGCCGGGGTACACCCGTAGGGACGGGTTCAGTCACCTTGGCCTGCCTGAGCCCGAGACATTTGTCGATGGCATGCGCATCGGCGGCCTCTGCCGTGGCGACGCCAAGACTCCCGAAGGCCAGGCAGTCCAGTTCTGTACGGACATCTACGCACACGAATTCCAGCCCGGCACCACCCGGATCTACCTCTGGGCCGGCAGCGACGCCCCCATCGAGAAGCCTCCGACCCCCTAGCCGCCCGCGCCGCGCGGGAAGGTGATCTCGACGCGACGGTTCTTCTTACGGCCTTCCTCGGTGCTGTTGTCGGCGATCGGATAGTCCTCGCTGTAGCCGCGGACGTCGAACACGACACCGGGGTTGGTGACGGTCTTGGCCAGCTCCGCCTGCACGGCGTCGGCCCGCTTCTTGGAGAGCTCCTTGCCGTGCTCGTAGCTGCCCTGGTCGTCCGTAAACCCGAAGACTCGGATACGGGTCGCCTTCGCCTGGTTGATCTCGTTGGCGATGGCCTGGATCCGGGCTGCCGCCTGGGCGTTGAACACGGCACTGTCCTCGGGGAACAGCACCTCGGACTGGAGCGCCATCATGACGTTCTGGTTGGTCTCCTGCCGCCGCTGCTCACCGCCGATGTCCTCGACGACTTCGACCAGGTCCAGGACCTTGGGGGGCGCAAGCGTGCCTCCTTGCGGGAGCTTGAGTCGGGGGGAGGTGGGGTTAACAGGGACGGGGGCAGAGGCGGAGGGTTCCGTGCCCGGGGGCACCGAGGGCTTGACGTCATCGGCGAGAGCGCTGGTCGCGCCTATGAAGTGGACGCCGGCGATGACGAGACCGACGACGGCCGTGGCAGCGGTTGTGCGGTGGCGTGTGGTCATGGGGTCACCCGGAGATTTTGATGGGGGCCGCGGCAAAGGTGGGCAGACCGAAGACGACCTCGGTCGTGGTGGCTGGGGGTGCGGGGAACTGCGCGAAGAACGGGACACTCTCCCCGCTCTTGACGATGCTCAGCCCCGTGGTGCACGCGCACCTGCCCTCGGTGTCCCGCAGCACGAGGTACCGCTTCTTGCCCACAGCGTCGACCAGAGTGGCGCCTGCGACCGACGCCGGGCTGGCGTTCTTCTCGTCACCACGCAAGGCAGCGATCTGCGTGAACGGCGTGGAACCAGTGTTCTTGATCTGCCCGCTGACAGTGACGTACCCGTCTTGGTCGCGCACTGCTGAATTGATTTCCAGCATGACCCCGGCCGGCCCCTGTGAGGTCGCGATCACCTCAGCAGGTGCATTGCTGCTCCCTGTCTGCGGCGTCGATTTCTGGGGTGCACTCCCCTGACTCTGCGGAGTGGAGGACTTCGCCGGTTCCTTCGGCTTCTCGTCGCCGCCGCATCCGGCCAGCGTGAGGGCCAAGACCGCCGCAACCGCAACGGCCGCTCCCCCGCGGACCTTCACCTTCTGCCGAATGCTCATGTACGCCGTTTCCTTCTCTCTCGTTCGCTGTCAGTCGGTCAGTCGCACGCTGAAAAGCTTTCTCGCCAGCTTTGTCAACGAGCCCGGCTTGCCCGGATCCAACGTCTCCACTACCCCGCCCTTGCACCGGAATTCAATGCTGGTCGGCGGTACCGGGGTACCTCCTCCAGGTGAGGGCGTCTGGGTCGGTGTTGGGGTGGGCCCGGTTTTCAAGGTGCAGCGAGGTTCGATCACGGCCTTCGCCGTGGCGTTGCCCTTCACGCTCTCGGTGCCCGGGATCACCGACTTTCCGACCCCGTCATTGGTGGTGGCCGTGACCGTGAACGATCGGCCGTTCCCTTGGCAGGCCGTCGCCGTGGCATCGTTCAGCGTCGCGAAGTCACTGGCTTTCCCACAACCTGCCGCGTCCAGGCGATCCCCCCTCAGGATCTTCTCCCAATCACCCTCCGTGAGAGCCAGGAGGTCCGTACCCAGGAACGCCTTGTCCCTCACCTCGCGCGCGGCCGCGAGCGCCGCCGCATCAGCGGCCCCCTGTGCCTCGCTGCGGGTAGCGCCAGCCATTCCCACAACGACGAAGGCGAAAGCGGCAAAGAGCAGGCCCGTCACCACCACGATGTAGATGGGGAAGGCCTGCCCTCTGTCCTGCGATCCCGCCTCGGCCATCAGTTGGCCGTGATCTCGCCCAAGGCCGCCGTGATGGCGTTCGCGATGGTGTTGGCGAGCCCCGACCCCACGATCGCCCCGATGATCAGCACGATGATGACGATGATCCCCAGGTACTCGAAGACCGTCTGGCCCTCGTCCCCGCTCCCCCGACGCCCCCGCAGCCGGTTCTGCCGTTCGACGATCGCCTTGAGCAGCTTGGGCTTCTGCATGGTGGTCCCCTCCATGGCCGGCGCCGTAGTCGATTCGCGGACGGTACGACTGAACACCAGCAGTTGCAAAGGGCCCCGGGACCCAATTACGGACCCACTGCGCACTCCGTCTACCCATGGCCACTCACCCCTGGACGGGTGGTTCCCAGCCAACGCGCTATCGCCTCGCTCCGCGTAGCGCTCTGGAGCTTCGCGAAGATGCGGTTGATGTGGTTCTTGACGGTCTTCTCACTGATGAAGCAGGTGGCCGCGATCTGCTGGTTGCTCATCCCGGTCGCGATGAGATCCATGACCTCCTCCTCACGCGAACTCAGCCCGAATTCAATGCGGTTGAGACGGTAGCGCTCAGACGACTGTGCCACAGTTCGTTGCGGATGCGAAGAGGTCCGGAGTTCCGCGAGTACCGCGGTCGCCGCCGTCGGGCTGAAATGTGCCCGTCCCGCACGTACATCACGTACGGCCGCCACGAGATGGTCTGGCGTGAATTCGCCGTGGACCAGGTAGCCGCCCGCGCCCAGGAGCAGGGCCTCGCGGACAATGTCCGCTTCCTGGCTGTAGGTCAGCATCAGGACCGGTGCCAGCTGGACGAGGTGCGGCAGGGCGGAGATGCCGTCGACTCCCGGCATGCGGACGTCCAGGAGGATCACGTCGGGCTCGTGGAGCCGGGTCAGGTGGAGGGCCTCGCGGCCGTCCGAGGCGCAGGCCGCCACCTCTATGTCGGGGGTGGTGGTCAGGAGGGCCGCCAGGCCCGCGCGGACGACCGGGTTGTCGTCGGCGATCAGGACGCGGATCGGTGCCATCAGCGGCCTCCTTCCGCGAGTGCGGACAGGGGGAGTGCCAGGTGGACCCGGGTGCCGGGGGCGCCGGCGGGGCGGGGGCCGATGCGGAGGGTGGCGCCGATCGCGGTGGCGCGTTCCCTCATGCCGAGGAGGCCGAAGTGGCCCGGGGCGGGCGGTTCGGCGGGGAGGCCGCGGCCGTCGTCCTCGACCGTGAGGTGGAGGTGGGAGGCGTCGGTGGCCGCCTCCACCGTGATGCGGGCGGTGGTGCCCGCGTGGCGGTGGGCGTTCTCCAGTGCCTCCGCGGTGACCGCCAGGAGGTGGTGGGCCAGTGGGGTGGGTACCTCGGGCAGGGGGCCGGAGAGCCGTAGCTCGGCGGGGCCGGGCGCGGTGGCGATGCGGGCCTGGAGTTCGGTGGCCAGGGAGGTGCCGGGTGCGTCCGGGGCCGGGGCTCGGCGGAGGTCCGTCAGGAGTTCGCGGGACTCCGTGGCCGCGCGGCGGGCCGCGTCGGCGATCAGGTCGGCGTGGCGGCGGATCGTGTCCGGGTCGGTGGTGCGGGAGAGGGCGTCCGCGGCCAGGGCCAGGCCGTGCAGGGTCTTGGAGACCGAGTCGTGCATCTCGCGGGCGAGGTGGTCGCGTTCGGCGCGTGCCGCCTCCGCTGCCGCGAGCCCGGCCCTGGCCGCGCCGAAGCGGAGCAGGAGGTCGCGTAGGGAGGATCCGGCCGCGCCCGCGAGGAGGCAGAGCAGGGCCAGCATCAGGGCCGGGGCGGAGGCGGAGCCCAGGGCCGTCACCGCGCAGGCCTGGACGGCCGCGTAGACCGCCGAGCCGTGCCACCCGTAGACCAGGCCGGCGAGGAGTGGCGTGCAGACGGCTACGAAGCCGAGGGGGGAGGCGGGGGTGGCTGTGGCCAGGAGGAGGGTGCTGACGGCCATGTCCACGGCCAGGAGCCAGCGGTGGCGCAGCAGGAGCGGGCCGAAGCGGGGCCAGTCGCGGAACAGTACGTACGAGAGCATGAAGGTGAGGACGATGGCGGCCGCGACGAGGTACGTCGGGGCGCCGGGGGTGGTGCGGCCGAGGGCCAGGGGGGCGCCTAGGGCGATCATGGCCATGCGGAAGGCACAGGCTTGGCGGCACAGGACCCTTACGGCGTTCGCCTGTAGCCGCAGGGTTGGGGTGGGGGTTGGGCTGCCCTGCGGGCCGCCGCTTCCGGGCTCTGCCCGGACCCGCGCCTCAAGCGCCGGCGGGGCTGGATGTGCCCCGCCTGAGTCCGCCGGTGCGGCTACAAGATCGGGGCTCCGCCCCGCGCCCCGCGCCTCAAGCGCCGGCGGGGCTGGATGTGCCCCGCCTGAGTCCGCCCGTGCGGCTACAAGATCGGGGCTCCGCCCCGTACCCCGCGCCTCAAACGCCGGCGGGGCTGGATGTGCCCCGCCTGAGTCCGCCCGTGCGGCTACAAGATCGGGGCTCCGCCCCGCGCCCCGCGCCTCAAACGCCGGCGGGGCTGGATGGTGCGGCGGCGCTGCCGAGTTGGAGCCCGGCACGGCAGGGGTCGGCGCGGCGGGGATCGGGGGTGGGTTGGGCATCGGTCAGTCGCCCCCGAGCATCGCGGTGAAGTCGACGTTCGCGCCGTACACGAAGCCGCCGATCAGGAGGATCATCGTGCCCGGCAGCATGAACATCGTGACCGCCAGGGTCGCCCTGGGGACGGCTCGCGCGGCCCGGCGGCGGGCGTTCTGGGCGTCCGTGCGGCGCATGTCCTCCGCGATGGCGATCAGGGTTTCCACGATGGGCGAGCCCAGTTCCTCGCCCTGCTGGAGGGCCGTCACGAACTGCGCGACCTGTTCGCTGTCGTTGCGGCGGCGCAGTTCGTCGAAGGCCTGGCGGCGGCTTACGCCCATCGCCATCTGTTGCAGCGTGATGCGGATTTCGTCCGACCAGGGGCCCTTGTACTTGTCCGCCACCCGCTCCAGCGCCGGGCGGAAGCCGAGCCCGGCGCTGACCACGACCGCCAGCACATCCAGGAAGTCCGGCAGGGTCCGCTCGATGTGGTCGCGGCGGATCCGGATGGCCGACCACAGTCCGACCTCGATCCAGAAGAAGCCGAAGGCGACCATGAGCAGGGCCAGGACCAGTTGGCCGTTCAGGAGCATCGAGAAGGCGCCCAGGCCGCCCAGGAAGGCATACACGGCGCGGCGGGCCGCGTAGCGGTCGATGGTCAGGCCCGACGGGTTGCCGGCGGTGTCGATCTGGCGGCGCTTGCGGGCCACCCGATCGGGGCCCATCATCCGCAGTATCAGCGGGGCGTAGCGGATGCCCGCGCGGTCGACGAGGGAGCCGACCACGGTGGTGCGGGTGGCGCCGACTTCCAGGGCCAGCGCCAGGTCGGTCGGGAGTTTGACCTCGGCGCGGTAGAGGCGGATCCCGTGGAAGGCGCCGAGGACCGCGAGGCCCGCGGCCAGGGCAAGGAGCAGAGCGATCATCTTCCCCGCCTCCTCAGACGTCGATCTTGGACAGGCGGCGGATGAGGACGAAGCCGAGTGCGAAGAGGCCGAGGGCGACCAGGACCGCGGTCTGCCCGATGACCGAGCCGGTCATACGGTCCAGGGCGCCCGGCATCAGCGTGTCCACGAGGAGGAGGGAGCCGACTCCCATCGCGGGGACGAGGTAGGCCGTGACCGTGACCTGCGACAGCTGGGTGCGGATCTCACGGCGGGTTTCCTTGCGCTGCTCCAGGGTGACCGTGAGATTGCGCAGGCTGCCTACGATCGCGCCGCCCGCGCGGGAGGACAGGACCAGGGTGGTCACGAGGACGACCAGTTCCCGAGACGGGAGGCGTTCGGCGATCTCGCCCAGGGCTTCTTCCATGGAGTGGCCGACGGCCAGCCGGTCGGCGACGCGCGCCAGCTCCTCCCCCGCGGGCGCCTCCAGCTCCTCGGCCGCCATGCCGATGGCCGTACGCAGGGCCAGCCCGGCCTGGGTGGCGTTGGCGAGGATGCGGGCCAGGTCGGGGAGCTGGTTGATGAACCGCTCGGTGCGGCGCGCCCGCTGCCAGTTGAGGAACGCGTTTGCCGCCCAGAGGCCGAGGAGTCCGGCGACCGGGCCGAAGAACGGGGCCAGGAAGGAGGCCGCGATCAGCCATATCCCGGTGACGGCGGCCAGCATGTAGACGAAGAACTCGCCCACGGTCAGGTCCAGGCCGGTCACCGCCAGCTTGATCTCGATGCGGCGGCCGAGGGCGGTCTTGCGCAGGCGCCGGTCGATCTCCCGGAAGCGGCGCACCCGGCCCGGGGGTTCCGGTACCCCGCTCGCCGAGAGCCGTTCGATGAGGGCGGCGCGCTGGGCGCGGCCGGCCGCGTACGCCTGGAGGCCTACGACCACGAACACGCAGGCCAGCAGGGTGGCGCCGAGGGTGAGGAGGATCAGTGGGTTCACAAGGCGGTCCGGGTGATACGGGGGGCGAGGGGATCGGCCGGTACGGGGGATGCGGGGAGCGGGCCGGTGAGCGGGTCCGCGGTCAGCGGGTCCGGGGGCGCGACCCCGAAGGCCTGCGGGATGGGCTGGTTGCTCATGTAGAGGCGCTCGGCGATCCGGCGCGGCAGCGGGTAGTACGCGAAGTGCCCGTACACGCGCCCGTCCGCCCCCATGGGCTGGGCGACGAAGCGGCAGACCGTGGTGATGCGGAACGGCTCGCGGCCGTGCGATTCGAGGACGGAGATCTCCGTGATGCGGCGCGAGCCGTCGCCGAAGCGGGTGAGCTGGACGATGACGTTGACGGCGCTGTTGATCTGGTCCTGGAGCGCCTCGAAGGGGATCTCGACCTCTGACATGGAGGCGAGGGTCTGGAGGCGCATCAGGGCGTCGGAGGAGCTGTTGGCGTGGACGGTGGCGAGGGAGCCGTCGTGGCCGGTGGACATGGCCTGGAGCATGTCGAGGGTCTCCCCGCCGCGGACCTCGCCGACGATGATGCGGTCGGGGCGCATGCGCAGGGAGTTGCGTACGAGGTCGCGGATGGTGATCTGGCCCTTGCCCTCGACGTTCGCCGGGCGGGATTCGAGGCGGATGACGTGCGCCTGCTGGAGCTGGAGTTCGGCGGAGTCCTCGATGGTGATGATGCGCTCGCCCTCCGGGATCAGGCCGGAGAGGGCGTTGAGGAGGGTGGTCTTGCCGGTGCCGGTGGCCCCCGAGACGATCAGGTTCATCTTCGCCGCCACCAGCCCGGACAGCAGCAGGAGCATCTGCTCGTCGAGGGAGCCGAGGGCGATCATCTCGTGCAGGGTGAAGGCGCGCGGGAAGCGGCGGATGGTGAGGGTGGCGCCGGTCAGGGAGAGCGGCGGGATGATGACGTTGACCCGCTCGCCGCTGGGCAGGCGGGCGTCGACCATCGGATTGGCCTCGTCCACGCGGCGGTTGACGGTGGAGACGATGCGCTCGATGGTCTGCATGAGCTGCTCGTGCGAGGCGAAGCGGAGCGGGAGCTGTTCGACGCGGCCGGCCCGCTCGACGAAGATCTGGTCGGGGCCGTTGACCATGATCTCGGAGATGGAGGCGTCTTCGAGGAGCGGTTCGAGCACGCCGAGCCCGAGGGCCTCGTCGACGACGCGGCGGATCAGCTGGGCGCGCTCGACGGTGGAGAGGACCGGTCCCTCGCGGCTGATGATGTGGCCGAGTACGCGCTCCAGTCGGGCCCGGCGCTCGGCGGGCGCGAGCGCGGACATCTCGGCGAGGTCGATCTCCTCCAGCAGCTTGGCGCGGTAGGAGGAGACCAGGCGGCCGTCCTCGCGGGGGTTGTGGTGCTCGTCCGGGGTGTTGACCCGGGAACGCAGGCTCATGGTCAGGGTCCCTTCGGGTCGGGGTCGTCGTTGGGCATGGTGGCGGTGCGCGTGACGGATGTGCCGCCGACTCCGGGCACGATGGATTTGATCGGGATGGTGACGGTCGCCGTGACCGCGTCCCCGGGTTTCGCGATGGAGATCTGGGTTCCGCCGCGCAGGCTCTCCCTGATGGCGAGCTTGCCCGCCGCGGCTCCCTCCCCCGGCTTACGTGCCTCTACGCGCGCCGCCGTACGGGCCGCGGTCTGCGCCTGCTGGACCACGTACGCGGCCCAGCCGAGCTGGATCCCGCAGACCGCGACCAGGAGCAGGATGGGGATGAAGCCGACGTACTCCAGGACCGCCTGGCCCCGGTCCCGGCCCTGTTCCTTTCGCTGCCGGTACATGTCACTCCCTCTCCTTCGAGGAGCCGCCCTCGCCGACGATGGGGACGCCGATGTCGAGGCCCGGGTAGAGGATCGGGAGGTTGAGGGTGACCGTGGCCTTGTAGACCTCGCCCTCGGCGCCGCAGGTCGAGGTCATGTTCCAGGCGCCGCCGACGTGCTTCTTCGCCGCCGTCGCGCACGCCGCGTCCCCGCTCACCGCCCCCACCCGCGCCCCCTCGTCCGCCGCGTTGCCCGCCAGGGAGAACGCGTACCCGATCAGGACGCACTCCCACACCGCCGCCACGAGCAGCAGGATCAGCGGCACCGTGCCGGCGAACTCGATCGCCAGCTGGCCCCGGTCCCCCCGGCAGAGGCGCCGCATCCGTCAGCCCTCCCGGCCGCGCCGCAGGCGGGCCACCGGGCCGGAGGCGCGGACCGCGAGGGCCGCGCCCGCCGGAGCCGGAGCGGGTTCCTCCGGCGTCGACAGCAGCCCCAGCTCCCCCGCCAGCGTCCACAGGGCCTGCTTCACCGTGGAACGGTTGTCCAGGTCCTGGACCCGGCCCGCGTCCACCACCCCCTGGAGTTCCTTGAAGGCGGCCGGGACCGGGGTCCGGGTGGCGCGGGTCTTGGTGATCTTCTCGATCAGGGCGGGCTGGATCTCGGTGTGCTTGCTCCAGCGGTTGACGACCACCGAGGTCTCCTCGGCCTTGCGCACCTGGAGCCGCTCCCACATCCGGACCATCCGCTTCGCCGCCCGCACCGCGACCACGTCGGGCGTCGTGACCAGCACCGCCACGTCCGCCATCTCCACGGTGGTGGCGGTCGCGCCCGTGACCTGGGTTCCGCAGTCGACGACGACGATCTCGTAGCGGCTGCGCAGGGCGCCGACGATGTGCCGGGCGGCCCGGTCGTCGACCTCCTCGCCCCGTTCGCCGTCGGCCGGGGCCAGCAGCAGCGCGAGCCCGGTGCGGTCCTCGTAGACCGCGTCCTGGAGGACCCGCGGGGAGATGTCCTGGATCCCGGCGAGGTCGGCGATCGAGCGGCGGAACTGCACGTCGAGGTACGAGCCGACGTCGCCCGCCTGGAGGTCCATGTCGACCAGTGCGGTACGCCGTCCCGAGGCGGCCGCGGCCAGCGCGAACTGGACGGCGGTGAAGGTGGTGCCGACGCCGCCCTTGGCTCCGGTGACGGTGACGACCCGGCCGCCGGGCCCGGTGAAGACCTCGGCCGACGCGCCCCTCCCGAGGTGGCGGCGTACGCCCACGGCCCACTGGGCGGCGGCCTGCACCCGCGCGGCGAGCTCCTCGTAGGAGAGCGGCAGGCCGATCAGGCCGCGCGCGCCGGAGTCCATCGCGGCGGAGAAGAGCGCGGGGCCGGCGTCCGAGGAGACGAGGACGACGCCCACCGCCGGGAAGCGCAGGGCGACCTCGCGGATGAGCTCCAGGGCCGGCACCGGGCCGATCCGCTCGTGGACGAGGACGACCTCGGGGAGTTCGTCGATGGAGTCGGCCGCCAGCCGGGCCAGGGTGTCCAGCAGCGAGGTGGAGTCGGGGACGGGGGCGGCCGGTTCCGCCGACGGGAGCTGGCTCAGCAGCGTCACGATGGCCCGGGCGGCGTCCGGGTCGCCGGCCGCGGGGAGGATTCGAGTGCTCATCCGGCCGGCCTCACTTGTCGCCGTCGAGGGTGTACGTACGGTCGCCCGCGCCGGGCGCCGAGTCGGTGCCGGGGGCCACGAGGGCCAGGCGTACGTGCTCCGCGAAGGACTCGGCGTACGCGACGCGCTGGGTGTCCTTGGTGTTCAGCGCGAAGGTGATCGGGACGGCTTCGGCGGGGCCCTTCTTGTCGCTGTCCTTGTCAAGGGAGGTGAGCTTGCCGACGCCCAGGACGCGGGCGTTGGCGACGATGATCACGGAGCGCGAGGGGTCGGAGTCCTTGGCGCCCTTGAAGGTGGCGATGATGTTGACCTTGGCCCCGGAGGTGATCTTGCCCGCCACGCCGGTCGCCGCGTCGATCATGATGGCGATCTCCTGCTCCCCGGGCTGGAGCTGCGGCCGGTCGACGAACATGTCCGCCTGGAGCAGCGAGCCCTTCTTCAGGGTGGTCAGCGCGATCTTGTCCTTGAGCGCGCCGAGGTCGGTCACGGCGGTCTCGGACAGCCACCGCTTGGGGATCCTGACCTCCTCGAACTGGCCTGCCGCGAGCGGGCTGTACGGGGCGATGTCGCCCTTCGCCCGGTAGGCGACGACCTCGGACCCGACCTTGGAGTTGACGTCGCCTATGACCACGAGGACTCCGGCGAAGGCCCCGAGGGCGCACAGGACCGACAGGAGCAGCAGGATGACGCCGCGGCGCTGGCGTGAGTTCATGGCCGTACTACCTCGCCGTTCTTCGTTCGTTCGATGCGGTCAGGGGCTGGCTCGGGGTCTGGCTCTGGCTCTGGCTCTGGAGCGGCGCGGCGCAGAAGCCGCAGCGGTCGCCGATGAGTTCGAAGCCGCACCAGCGGCACTCCTCGCGGCGGACCGAGGCGACGAGCTGGTAGAGCACGGACAGGTCCGGGATGCCGGCGGCGAACTCGACGAGTTTCTGCGTGCCCCACCAGCCCGGGGAGTCGGCGGGCAGCGGGTTCTCCATGACGCCCTGCACCTGCCAGGCGGGGGCGAGTTCGGCCGTCACCCAGTCGGAGGTGAGCTGGCCGCAGGCGAAGGTGAGGTGGGTGGCGAAGGCGGGTCCGGCCGGGAGCGCCGCCGTGCCCTGCGCCCCCGAGGTGCCCAGCCGGGCCAGGTGCGGCTTCGGGTGGGCCAGTACGGCGAACTGCGCGCTCGGCGACCAGGACCTGGCGTGCGCCTTCAGCCCGACCGGGATCCGGTCGAGTTTGGCGACCGAGCCCAGCAGGGCGCCCGCGTAGATGTAGTGGGAGAGCAGGCGGGCGGCGGAGGCGATGACGCCGGGGCTGAAGTCGCAGACGCTGAGCTGACGCAGCTGACGTACCAGCAGGGCCAGGCCCAGGGGCGGCAGATCGATGCCGAGGAGCGCGATCCGGTCGGTTTCGAGGATGGCCCGTACGGTGTGCAGCCGCTGGACGGTGGCCGCGGGCAGCCAGGGCGGTACGAGGGCCACGAGGTGGCCGTGGCGCTCCAGCAGGGCGGCGGCCTCGGCGAGGGCGCCGTCGAGGGCGAGCTGCTCGGGCGGGTGCAGGACGGCGGCCCCGGGCGTGTGCCGGTCGGGGGCCGGCAGCACCAGGTCTGCGCTGGTGACGGCAATGGCGGTCGGCACGCGAATCCCCCTGTTCACCCCGTACTCACCCTGCGCGAGCGCAAACGATCGCCGCACGTCCCCCCTTGCCTCAGCACCATATCCGCGTCGCCCCTGGCAGGGCAGGGCCTTGGGAATTCCCGTGCCGCCAGCACATGTCACAGGTGATCAGAAACCCGTACAAGCGGGATCGGACGGCCGATCAGTTCAAGCCATATCGCAAAGAGTATTGACACGAGGATTGGTCTGGACCAACTTGGCCCACGGGCACCCCACTTGCCCTGAGCCCTCCTTCCCCACCCCTTCCTCCCCCCACCGGAGCCCACGTGAACCGCATACGCTCCCTCGCCCTGCTGGGCGCAGCCACCCTCGCCGCCGGCGGCCTCACCGCCCTCGCCACCGGTACCGCGCAAGCCGCCGACGTCAACGTCGCCCGCAACGGAGGCTTCGAGTCCGGCCTCGCCAACTGGTCCTGTACGGGAGGCAGCGGCGCCGTCGTCTCCTCGCCCGTATACGCCGGGGCCGCCGCCCTCAAGGGCACCCCGGCCGGTTCCGACAACGCCCGCTGCAGCCAGACCGTCACGGTCAAGCCGAATTCGACCTACACGCTGAGCACGCAGGTCCAGGGCAGTTACGTGTACCTCGGCGCGACCGGGACCGGCACCCAGGACGTCTCCACCTGGACCCCGGGCTCCGGCAGCGGCTGGCAGAAGCTCTCCACCACCTTCACCACCGGCCCCAGCACCACCCAGGTCACCGTCTACACCCACGGGTGGTACGGCCAGCCGGCCTACGTCGTGGACGAGTTCAGCGTCTTCGGCCCGGACGGCGGCGGGGGCACCGACCCCGGCCCGAGCGTCCCCGGCGCCCCGGGCGGGATGGCCGTTTCCGGCCAGAGCGCGAACGGGCTCACCCTTTCGTGGAACGCGGTCAGCGGGGCCACCGGCTATTACGTGTATCAGGACGGCGTCCGCGTCCAGACCGTGACCACCGCCTCCGCCCAGATCACCGGACTCGCCGCCGCCACCTCGTACTCCTTCCAGGTGAGCGCGTACAACGCGGCGGGCGAGGGCCCGAAGTCGGCCCCGGTGACCGGCACGACGACCGGCGGCGGCAACCCGAACCCGAACCCCTCGGTCCCCAAGCACGCACTGACCGGCTACTGGCAGAACTTCAACAACGGCGCGACCGTCCAGAAGATCTCCGACGTCCCGGCCCAGTACGACATCATCGCCGTCTCCTTCGCCGACGCCACGACCACGCCCGGCGCCATCGCCTTCAACCTCGACTCGGCCGGTCTCGGCGGCTACACCGTCGCGCAGTTCAAGGCGGACATCGCCGCGAAGAAGACGGCCGGAAAGTCGGTCATCCTCTCCATCGGCGGCGAGAAGGGCACCATCTCGGTGAACGACTCCGCCTCCGCGACCAACCTCGCGAACTCGGCGTACGCCCTGATGCAGGAGTACGGCTTCTCCGGCATCGACATCGACCTGGAGAACGGCCTCAACCCGACCTACATGACGCAGGCGCTGCGCGCCCTGTCGGCGAAGGCGGGCCCCTCCCTGGTCATCACGATGGCCCCGCAGACCATCGACATGCAGTCCACGCAGGGCGGCTACTTCAAGACGGCCCTGGGCATCAAGGACATCCTCACCGTCGTCAACATGCAGTACTACAACAGCGGCTCGATGAACGGCTGCGACGGCAACGTCTACTCCCAGGGCTCGGTGGACTTCCTCACCGCGCTCGCCTGCATCCAGCTGGAGGGCGGCCTCGACCCCTCCCAGGTGGGGATCGGCGTCCCGGCCTCCCCCAGCGGCGCGGGCAGCGGCTACGTCTCCCCGACCATCGTCAACAACGCGCTGGACTGCCTGACCAGGGGCACGAGCTGCGGATCCTTCAAGCCGTCGAAGACCTACCCGGGGCTGCGCGGTGCGATGACCTGGTCGACCAACTGGGACGCCAAGGCGGGTAACGCCTGGTCCAACGCGGTGGGTCCCAAGGTCCACGGGCTCCCGTAGGCGGTAGGTGTGTGGGGGTGGCTGATTCGGGACCGGGGAACGCAGCGGGTTCTTGACCTGAACATGCCACGAGAGCACGCTGTGCGCGTCCGCACGGCTACCCCCACACTCCCCACCCAGGAGAACGCATGCGGCTCCACACCCGCCGAAGGGCCGCC
This sequence comes from Streptomyces sp. NPDC048337, assembly GCF_043201175.1. NCBI lineage: Bacteria > Bacillati > Actinomycetota > Actinomycetes > Kitasatosporales > Streptomycetaceae > Streptomyces > Streptomyces sp. NPDC048337. Next base: position 129,418 of record NZ_JBICYR010000014.1, on the reverse strand, counting down.
GTCACGGCGGCCCTGCTGGCGCTCGCGCTCGGCGCACCCGCCTACGGCATGAGCGCGACGGCCTCACCACCGCCCACCCCGTCCACCGCCACCCAGGACGAGGCGATCGTCCAGTACGAGATCCAGGGCCCGTCCACGCCGACCGAGCGCACCGCCCTGCTGCGCACCGGCGTCTCGATCGACGAGGTCGACGCCCGCTCGGTCGTCGTCAGCGCCGACACCATGCAGGCCAGGAAGCTGCGGTCGCTCGGCTACGAGCTCACCGCGCTGGCCGGACCGCCGGACCGCTCGCTGCCCGGCATCGCGGCGAGCCCGATGGACTTCCCCTCGGCGGACTCCAAGTACCACAACTACGCCGAGGCGAACGCGGAGATCGACCAGCGCACCGCCCAGTACCCCTCGATCATGAGCAAGAAGGTGATCGGGAAGTCGTACCAGGGCCGCGACCTCATCGCGATCAAGATCAGCGACAACGTCGCGACGGACGAGGCCGAGCCCGAGGTGCTCTTCACGGCGCACCAGCACGCGCGCGAGCACCTGACGGTCGAGATGGCCCTCTACCTGCTCAACGAGTTCGGCTCCAAGTACGGCACCGACGCGCGCGTCACCAATGCCGTCAACGGCCGCGAGATCTGGATCATCCCGGACCTCAACCCGGACGGTGGCGAGTACGACATCGCCACCGGCTCCTACCGCTCCTGGCGCAAGAACCGCCAGCCCAACTCCGGCTCCTCCTACGTCGGCACCGACGAGAACCGGAACTGGAACTACAAGTGGGGCTGCTGCGGCGGCTCCAGCAGCAGCAAGAGCTCCGAGACCTACCGGGGTTCCGCCGCCGAGTCGGCGCCCGAGGTGAAGGTGGTCTCGGACTTCGTCCGCAGCCGCGTCATCGGCGGCAAGCAGCAGATCACCGCCGCGATCGACTTCCACACGTACAGCGAACTGGTCCTGTGGCCGTTCGGGTACACGTACAACGACACCGCTCCCGGCATGACCGCCGACGACCTCGCCGTCTACAAGAAGATCGGCACGAGCATGGCCGCCAGCAACGGCTACACGCCGGAGCAGTCGAGCGACCTGTACATCACCGACGGCACGATCGACGACTGGCTGTGGGGCAACCAGAAGATCTTCGCCTACACCTTCGAGATGTACCCGGAGAGCGGCGGCGGCGGCTTCTACCCGCCGGACGAGGTCATCGACCGCGAGACCGCCCGCAACAAGGACGCGGTGCTCCAGCTGCTGGAGAACGCGGACTGCATGTACCGCTCGATCGGCAAGGAAGCCCAGTACTGCGCGTAGGCACGGATGGTCCGGGGCGCCCCACCGCCAGGGGGGCGCCCCTCCCGTGTGCGCTATCCGCTATCCGCTATCCGAGGACGGCGAGGGCGTCGATCTCGATGAGCAGCCCGGCCGGCAGCCCCACGTAGACGGTGGTGCGGGCGGCGGGGGCCTCCTTGAGGCCCTGCTCCTCGAAGTAGGCGTCGTAGAGCTCGTTCATCTCGGCGAAGTGCCCGGTGTCCGTCAGGTAGACCCGGATCATCATCACGTCGTCCCAGCCCGCGCCGCCCGCCTCCAGTACGGAACGGACGTTCTCCAGCGTCTGGAGGGTCTGCTCGCGCAGGGTCGGACCGGCGAGGGTGGGCGGCTGCCCGTCCACGTGCGGGAGGAAGCCGACCTGGCCGGCGACCTGGAGGATGTTCCCCTTGCGGACGCCGTGCGAGAACTTCGCGGGCGGGGTGGTGTGGGTGTCGGGGGTGATGGCGATCTTGTCGCTCAACTTCTCTCCTCTGCCTGTGTTCCGGATCCGGAATAGTCCCGGCTGATGTCATCGGCGGTACGCAGCACCAGGGGCAGCAGCTCGATCAGCCCCTCGGCGGTGAGGACCACGCTGGGCGCGGAGACGGACAGCGCGGCGACGACCCGCCCGTCCGGCCCGTGCACGGGCGCCCCGAGGCAGTTGATGGACTCCTCGTGCCCGCCGAGGTCGGTGGCCCAGCCCTGTTCCCGTACGAGTTCCAGCTCGCGGAGGAACGCGGCGGCGTCGGGGGTGGAGCGGGCGGTGTAGCGGGGGTACTCGATCCGCTCGGCGAGTGCGCGGCGCTCGCCTTCGGGAAGGTCGGCGAGGAGCAGTTTCGCGACGGCGGCGACGGTGAGGGGGACGGGCTTGCCGATGCGGGAGTACATGCGGACCGGGTAGCGGCTGTCGACCTTGTCGATGTACACGACCTCGTCGTCCTGGTGGAGGGCGAGGTGCACGGTGTGGCCGGTGGCCTTGTTCAGCGCCACGAGGTGGGGGTGCGCGACCTCGCGGACGTCGAGGTTCTCGATGGCCTCGGCGGCCAGGGCGAACAGGGTCGCCCCGAGCCGGTAGCGTCCGTCGGCCTGCCGGTAGACGAAGCCGTGCTCGCGCAGCGTGCGGAGGAGTCGGAGCGCGGTGCTCTTGTGCACGCCGAGCCCCTCGGCGACGTCGCCGAGCCCCGCCGGCCCCCCGGCCAGCACCGGCAGGATCCGCAGCGCCCGCTCCACGGACTGGCTCATCCCTCTTCCTCTCTTCGCCTCCGGCGGCGCCTCAATCGCCGGCGAGGCTGGATGCGCCGGTGCGGCGCCGTTCCCGGGGGCGCTGCCCCCGGACCCCCGCGCCTCAAACGCCGGCGGGGCTGGCTTGCCTCCGGCGGCGCCTCGAACTCCCCCAGCTACCGCTGGGAGGTGCCCCCAGGCGGGGCTGAAATTGCCCTCCGGGCAATCCAGCCCAGCTGGACAGACGGCATCAGCCAAATCCAGCCCCGCCGGCGTTTGAGGCGCGGGGTCTGGGGCGGAGCCCCAGGTCCCGGCGGAGCCGGGCTCCCCCGCCCCCGCTTCCGCGGCGGGCGGCACCGGCGTTGACCCACCGTCACCCGGGATGTTAGACAGCATGCAGCGGCACACGCAACGACCATTGCACACAATGCAACCGGAGGCATCCGCATGGCCAGCGCCAGCGACCCCGTCCAGGAACTCGCCGACGAACCGGTCGACCACCGGTTCAAGGGCCTCCCGCCGGACGCCCAGACCGCCGGCCTCACCGTCGGAGCGCTCGCCGCCCAGCGCCGCGGGATCCACACCGGCGGGTTCACCACCCCCGTCCTGACCCTCGACGCCGACGCGCTGGAGCACAACCTCACCACCCTCGGCACCTACGCCGCCCGCCACTCCCTCGCCTTCGCCCCGCACGGCAAGACCTGCATGGCACCGCAGCTCTTCCGCCGCCAGCTGGAGCACGGCGCCTGGGGCATCACCGCCGCCGTCCCCCACCAGGCGCGCGTCTACCGCACCTTCGGCATCCAGCGGATCTTCCTCGCCAACGAGCTCGTCGACCCCGCCGCCCTGCGCTGGGTCGCCGGCGAGCTCGCCGGCGACCCCGACTTCCGCTTCGTCTGCTACGTCGATTCCGTGCGCGGGGTGCACCTCATGGACCGGGCCCTGCGGGACGCGCCCGCCCGCCTCGACGTCGTCGTCGAGCTCGGCGCCGGCGAGGGGGCCCGTACGGGAGCCCGTACCGACGACGACTGCCGCGCCGTCGCCGACGCCGTGGCCGCCACCGGCACCCTGCGCCTCGTCGGCATCGCGGGCTACGAGGCCGAGGTCCCCGACGCCGACCCGGCCCGCGTGCACGCGTACCTGCGCCGCCTCACCTCCCTCGCCGTCGAGTTCGACAAGGCCGGCCGGTTCCCGGCAGACCTCGACGAGATCATCGTCAGCGCGGGCGGCTCCTCCTGGTTCGACGCCGTCGCCGACGTGTTCGCCGAGATCCCCGAACTCTCCCGCCCCGTCCTCAAGCTGCTGCGCTCCGGCGCGTACGTCTCGCACGACCACGGCTGGTACACCCGCCTCACCCCCTTCAACCGCCACCCCGAAGAGGGCGGCCTGCGCCCCGCGTTCCGGCTGTGGACCCAGGTCGTCTCCCGCCCCTCCCCCACCCAGGCCTTCGTCAACGCCGGCAAGCGCGACATCGCCTACGACCTCGGCCTGCCCGAGGCCGAGCTGGTCCGCGACGCACTCACCGGGGAGGAGCGGCCCGCCGCCGGCGTCCGCGTGGTCAAGCTCTCCGACCAGCACGCCTGGCTGGAGACCGATTCCGCCGACGCCGTCGAGGTCGGCGACTGGGTCGCCCTCGGCATGTCCCACCCCTGCACGATCTTCGAGAAGTGGCCGCTGATCCCGGTGGTCGAGGCCGACGGCACCGTCACCGACTACGTCCGCACCTTCTTCTAGGGCCGCGGCCGTGGACCTGGTCATCCGCGGGGCCCGCGTCGTCGACGGCACGGGCGGGCCCTCGTACACCGCGGACGTCGGCGTGCACGAGGGCCGGATCGTCGAGATCGGCCGCCTGCCGGGCGGCGGGCGCCGGACGCTCGACGGGCACGGCCTGGCCCTGGCCCCCGGCTTCGTCGACATGCACGCCCACAGCGACCTCGCGCTGCTCCGCGACCCGGACCACAGCGCGAAGGCCGCGCAGGGCGTGACCCTCGAAGTCCTCGGCCAGGACGGCCTGTCGTACGCGCCCGCCGACGATCGCACCCTCGGCGAGGTGCGCGCCGCCATCGCCGGATGGAACGGCTCCGGGGACGACGTCGACTTCGACTGGCGCACGGTCGGCGAGTACCTCGACCGGCTGGATCGCGGCATCGCGGTGAACGCCGCCTACCTCGTCCCCCAGGGCACGGTCCGCGCGTACGCCCTCGGCTGGGACGACCGTCCGGCGACCCCCGCCGAGCTCGGCCGGATGCGGCAGCTCGTCGCCGACGGCCTCGCGCAGGGGGCCGTCGGCCTGTCCTCCGGCCTCACCTACACCCCCGGCATGTACGCCTCCGGCGCCGAACTGGCCGAGCTGTGCCGGGTGGTGGCCTCGTACGGCGGCTACTACTGCCCGCACCACCGCTCGTACGGGCGCGGCGCGCTGGCCGCCTACGCCGAGATGATCGGGCTCGCCCGGGAGGCCGGCTGCGCGCTGCACCTCGCGCACGCCACCATGAACTTCGCCGAGAACGAGGGCCGCGCCCCGGAGCTGCTGGCCCTGCTGGACGCGGCGCTCGCGGAGGGCTGCGACATCACCCTCGACAGCTACCCGTACACCCCCGGCTGCACCACGCTCGTCGCCCTGCTGCCCAGCTGGGCGAACGAGGGCGGGCCGGAGGCGGTCCTGGCCCGGCTGCGCGACGACGCCACCGCCGAGCGGATCCGGTACGCGCTGGAGGTCACCGGGGCCGACGGCTGCCACGGGGTCCCCGTCGACTGGCCGACGATCGAGGTCTCGGGGACCGCGGACCCGGCCTTCTCCGCGTACGTCGGCACGCGCCTGGACGGCTGGGACACCGCCCGGCGGCTCCTGCTCGGCGACCGGCTCGCGCCGACGATCCTCCAGCACGTCGGCCACGAGGAGAACGTCCGCGCGATCATGCGCCACCCCGCGCACACCGGCGGCTCCGACGGCATCCTGCGGGGCGCGAAGCCGCACCCGCGCGCCTACGGAACCTTCCCGCACTACCTCGGCCACTACGTGCGCGAGCTGGGCGTGCTCTCCCTGGAGGAGTGCGTGGCGCACCTGTCCGGCCGCCCGGCGGCGCGCCTGCGCCTGCCCGACCGGGGCCTGGTCCGCGTGGGCCACCGCGCCGACCTGGTCCTCTTCGATCCGGCCACGGTCGCGGCCGGGTCCACGTACGAGAACCCGCGCGCCCTGCCTACCGGCATTCCGCACGTCCTGATCGACGGGCGCTTCGTCATGCGGGACGGCCGGCGCACGGACGTCCTGGCCGGCCGATCGGTGAGGCGAACCCCTCTTCGTGCGCCTGTCCGACATCTACGATGATCAGCATGGTCGCCTTCGCCCTTGCTGCCCTGTTTTTCCTCGCCTTGTGCCTCAGCGCCCGAAAGGACCGCCGCCGCTTCCGCAACGCCGTCCTCTTCGGCCTGACCTTCATCACCCTCTCGTTCGCCCTGCTCCTCCAGGTGACCAAGCTGCCCGGCTGGGCCGGCACGATCGTCCTCGCGATCGTCTTCCTCGTGCCCGCCCTCGGCATCCTGGCGCTCGGCGTCTTCCTCATCGCCAACGGCGTGACCATGGTCCGCAAGGAGGGCCGCCGGCCGGCGAACCTGCTGTCGATGCTGGCCGGGCTCGGGATCTTCGGGATGATCGCGCTGCTGGCCACGGTCGGCCGGCTCGGCTCCCCGCTGGTCGACGCCGCCGTGGCGGCCCTGACGCTGATCGTCGCGTACGTCTCCTTCGTCTTCATGTGCTTCCTCGGCTACGCCTTCCTGTACGGGCGGATCAAGGTGCGCGGCGACGTCGACCACGTGGTGATGCTGGGCTCCGGCCTGATCGGCGGGGACCGGGTGCCGCCGCTGCTGGCCTCGCGGCTGCGCAAGGGCCAGGAGATCTACGAGGCCCAGCTGGCCCGCGGCTCGCGGCCGCCGGTGCTGCTCACCTCGGGCGGGAAGGGCGGCGACGAGAAGGTCGCGGAGGCGCGGGCGATGGCGGACTGGCTGATCGAGCGGGGCGTGCCGGCGGAGCACGTCGCACTGGAGGACCGGTCCCGTACGACCGAGGAGAACATGCTGTTCAGCCGGGAGATCATGACGGCCGCCGATCCCGGCTACCGGTGCGTGGTGGTCACCAACAACTTCCACGCCTTCCGGGCGGCGATGATGGCGCGCAAGGCCGGGGTCAACGGGCAGGTCCTGGGCTCGCCCACGGCGCGCTACTTCTGGCCGAGCGCCACGATCCGCGAGTTCGTCGCCGTCTTCTGGGAGCACAAGGCCGTCAACCTCTCGATATGCGGGCTGCTGGCCGCGGCGGTGGCGCTGGGGGCGGCGACGTCCTGAAACGGAGCCGGGCCCGACGTGCGTTCATGGGGCAGCCGCCGGAGGATGGGGCCAGGGGGAAGCCGGAGCACCCGGAGGAGGTACACGATGGACAGTGAATCGGCCGAGCAGCCGACCCGGTCGGACCGGCTCCACACGGGCGGGGACCGACCGTACGACCCTGAGGACCTCGTGATGGCGACCGGACACGACCCGACTCCGGAGCAGGTCGAGAAGGCGCGCAAGCTGATCGCGAAGGAGGGCCCGCAGGTCATCGAGCGCTACCTGCCGTAAGGCTGCGTAACGCTCCGCAAGGATGCCGCCGACGCCCCAAGGCCCCGGCCCCTGGTACATGCCAGGGCCGGGGCCTTTTGCCGTACGCACGGACGTGCGCGACCGGCCTCCCGCATCCAGAATCGATGAATGCTCGTTGTCCGCCGGGGGGCGAAATCCCTAAGGACAGGTAAATGCACATGCAGCACGCAGTCGATGTGGACTGGGACTGGGACCACCCCACGGACCCGCTGCCCGGCCCGAGACTCGACCACGTCCGCTCGTACGTGGCCACGGCGGGCGCCGACGGCCACCTCTGGCACGGAGTCCCGACCCTCCTCCTCACGACGGTCGACCGCGAGACGGGCCGCACCGTCCGTACCCCCCTCATCTACGGCGAGGACGCCGACGCCGGCCGCCTGATCCTCGTCGCGGCGGCCTACGGCGCTCCGCACCACCCCGCCTGGTACCTCAACCTCGTCGCCCACTCCGAGGTCCGCGTCCAGCTCGGCGCCGCGTCCTTCAGGGCGACGGCCCGCACGGCCACCCCCGTCGAACGGGAGACGTACTGGGAGGCCATGACGGCCCTCTGGCCCGCCTACGACGACTACCAGGCGGCGGCCGCCCCCCACCGCGAGCTCCCGCTGGTCCTGGTGGAGCGCTAGCGGATACGAGCTCGACGGCGGTCGAGGAACCGGATCACCAGGTGGGTCAGGACCACGGCGGGGACGAGCATGCCCACCATCCACAGCACCCTGTTCCGGAAGTCGTGCCAGGTCAGCACGGACCACCCGTTGTGCGGCGCCCCCACGATCACCCCGGTGACGAGCAGACACAGCCCGAGGGAGCACACCAGCCCGGCACCCGCGTACCGGACCCACTCCGGAACCGGCAGCCGCTGCCACCGCCGCGTCCGCGCGAGCGCGAAGGCGGGCGCCACGCAGGCGGCACTCACGTAGAGCGCGGCGAACGGAAGCAGGTAGGGGGCATGCAGCCCGGCCCCCACCCACACGGGCACGAGCATGACGCTGAGCACGGCACCGCCGACCAACACCACGCGCAGGAACACCCGATCCACGCCGGCCGCCCCCCTCGATCCCCCTGATCCTCCATCAGGTGGCGCAAGTGTCCACCGGGGGCGGCAGGCAGGGAACCGGCGGCGCCATAACGCTTCGGCCCTACGCACCGCCCCTCACATCACACAGCACCGACCGCGAGCACCGACCGCCGGCACCGGCCATACCTCAAGGCCCGTCACCCGCGCCTACCCGCCCACCGGGGCGCCGACGGCCCGATATCCGCGCCCACCCACCACATACCGCCCCAGCGGCGTCATCCCGAACCCCTCGACATGCACCTTCCACGAGGGCAGGTTCCCGTCCTCGATGAACGCCACGATGACCTCGGCCCGCCCGACGGCCTCCGCGACGGCCATACGGAACAACCCCCGGGCCACCCCGCGCCCCCGATAGGCGACATCCACCACCACGGGCCCATAAAGCAGCCAAGGCACCTCCCCCAGCGCCCGCCCGCCCCACTCCAGCTGCCCCTGCGCCTCCAGCAACCCCACCACCGCCGGCGACGCCTCCCCCAACGCCCCGGGCTCACAAAGCCCCAACAACCCGGCGACCCGCCCCGAGTCATCCGCGACGAGCAGCGCCCGCTCCCGGACCATCCCGGTCAACGCACCGGCCCCGAAATCCCCCTGCACAAACCCGTACTCAGCCCGCTGCCGCTCAGTCAGCGCATCCCGCCGATTGGCCGCAAACAACGCGGCCATCTGCCCCACATCACCCTCACCGGCATACCGATACTCCATGCCCGGATCCTCCCACGCCCCCACAACTTACCGAGGCACCGTCACGCAGCCACTGGGCAGATGGGCGATCTGCGCGCTACCGGCTACATATCCGGCGACGCTTCATCTCGAACTGAGATCTCCTTCACAGAAGACACAAACAAACCAACCATCTCGCACAATATTAAGGCCCTCACATTTCTTGCACGTCCGGAAAATGATCTCTTGGGTAAATCGCCCTGGGTGGCGAACTCCGGCACCATCCAGAGCTCGCGCAACAACCGGCCAGGACGTTACGTCAGGGCAGTAGCCCGTGGACTGGTTGCTGACTTCACTGACAGTCCACCCCTCAGCGTCTCTCGCAAACTGGATTTCCCCGGCACTCAAGACAGGCTCTCCCCCAGCACAAACCACGTGCTCGCTGCGGCGGGGCGCCAGCCGAAGAGCTCCGCTCCTGTCAATGACGAACGTGTGATATTCACCCAGATCGTTCGGCGTGAGATCCGCCTGAGACCGAATGAGGCGGCCCTTCCCATCAGCCCGGACAAGCCGCATCAGCTCCGGCGGTCCCACATAGACGAATTCGAGCGAATAGGTCACGTTTCAGCAATTCCGTTCACGAGTTCCGAGAGTCCATCAGGCCCAAAAGTCCTTATCGGCCAGCAACTCCCCCAAGGTGGCATTTACCACCATAGGCGCTTCACCCCGCACTCCGCCACCCGGGGGACCCGGAGTTCCGGGACCCCAAGATGTCCAACCATCGAAGAAGTAATGCTCTTTCAACGCAGGCCCAAACGGTCCGTCAATCATTCCCCCTCCTTCCTCAATCGCTACCGCTAGCCGCTCTGTGAATTCCTTGAAATCACTAGCCGAATCGACGGAAATCGGGCGACTCCACGACCCGAGGCCAACCCCCCTGTCCCCGCTCTTGAGCGTCACCCATACACTTCCGTCCACCAGCGTGCAGCTCAATACGCAACCCTGCCCTGGCAGCTCAATACAATAGGTAGACATCATTTCCTGATCGCGAACTCAATGAGGACGCCTGGGTCGAATTCTCCTGTTGAGATGCGGCGCACTATTTCTGCAGTCCTGTGATGCCCTCCCGTGATGTGGATCTGCGACCCAGGATATTGGATCGAATCCGAAGCAGCCCAGTCCCTGAACCCGCTGATCGGGTCATTTCCCTGAGGCCCTCCAAATCTCACCAGCTCATCGTTGGTCAGATTCCTGACACCGCCGTGTCCCACAACGTCGCCGCCATGCATCTGCACGTCCGTCAATGGGTGGCTCGCAATCCGGTTTTCGACTAGTTCGCCGGCCCGGACGTAGAAGCGGTCCAGCTCTGTGTGGACGGGTAGATCCCCAAGGTGGGCGTTGGGAGGACAGGCAGAAAGCCCTAGGGGGTCAAACCAGGTGAACGGGTTGTGGACGTAGGTGGCCGGGTTCGGGGCCGGGGCCAGGCCCAGGGGGTCTGGGGAGAGGTAGCGGGCCGTTTCGGGGTCGTAGGTGCGGAAGAAGTTGTGGTGGAGGCCCGACTCCGGGTCGAAGTACTGGCCCGGGAAGCGGAGCGGGGTGTAGGCCGTGGCGTCGCGGGTCCAGGTGGTCGAGCCCCAGAGGGTGGAGCGGGTGCGCCAGGCGATCTCGCCCGACTCGTCGATCAGCTCCTTCGGGGTGCCGATGAGGTCCGTGACGATGGCGAAGAAGCGCTCGTCGGTGGTGCCGAGGACCCGTTCGGCCTGGGTGAGCGGGTGCAGGCCGTCGTGGGTCCAGGTGAGGGTGACCGGGCCGGTGGTCTCCTCGCAGAGGGTGGTTTCGTCCCAGGTGAAGAGGGTCTCCTCCGCCACCTCGCCCGTCGGGGTGAGGCGCTGCTTGGCGGTGCGGCGGGAGAGGGCGTCGTAGCGGTAGCGCCAGACCGTGCCGTCGGGGGTGGTGACCCCCGTCATGCGGTCTTCGGCGTCCCACGTGTAATGCCAGGTCTCCGGCTTGCGGGAGAGGCGGGTCCGTTGGCGCAGGACGGTGCGGCCCAGCGCGTCGTGCTCGTAGCGGACGGTGCCGGCTCGGGTGATGCGGGTACCGGAGTAGGACCGCTCGCCCTGGGCTTCCGAGCCCGGGTGGCGCTCCGGCCAGGAGGCCGAGGTCTGGTTGCCGGCCTCGTCGTAGGCATAGCGTTCCGACCAGTTGGCGGCGTCGACCGCCGTGACGCGGGCTGCCGCGTCCAGGGTGAAGGTGCGGACGCCTGAGAGTGCGTCGTCGATCGCCGTGAGGGAGCCGTCCGCGCGGTAGCTGTAGCCGCGGCGCTGGAGGGTGCGGCCGTCTTGGCCGAGCACGTGCTGGGCGGTGACGCGGCCCAGTGGGTCGTACTCGTGGAGGAGGGCCAGGTCGGGGCCGATCGTGCGGGTGAGCTCGCGGCCCGCCGCATCGCGCTCGAAGGCGATCGTGCGGCCCGAGGTGGTGAGCGCGGTGCGGTGGCCTGCCGCGTCATACGTCCAGGTGGATCGTGCCCCGGTGGGGGTGGTGCGTCCGGTGCGTCGGCCCAGGAGGTCATAGGTGTACGAGACCGTTCGGCCGTCGGTGGTTTCCGAGACGAGGTGTCCGTGCGGGTCGCGCTCCCGTGTCAGGACGGTGCCGTCCGGGGAGACGGCCCGCGCGAGCTCGCCGAAGGCGTCGTACTCGTAGGAGGTGATGCCGTCCGCCGTCTCCTTGCGGAGGAGCTGGGAGAGGGTGTTGTGCTCGTACGTCGTCGTGGCGCCGAGTGCGTTCGCACGGGCGAGCAGGCGGCCCGCCGGGTCGTAGGCGTACGTGAGGGTGCGGGCGTCGAAGTCTGTCTCCTCGGCCAGGCGACCTGCCGGGTCGTAGGCGTAGGTCCAGGTCAGGCCCTGGGGGTTGGTGACGCCGGTGAGACGCAGCTCGGTGTCGTGGGTGAAGGAGTAGCGGACGCCGTCGGGGCCTGTGCGGGCCGTGAGGAGGTCGAAGTCGCCGTATTCGGAGACCGTGGTCGCGCCGAGGGCGTCGGTGTGGAGGGTGCAGTTGCCCTCGCCGTCGTAGGTCCAGGATTCGGTGCTTCCGTCTGCCCCTTCCCGGCGGAGCAAGCGTCCTTCGATGCTCCAGGTGAGGTGGGTGGTGTGGCCGAAGGGGTCGGTGACGGTGGCTGGGCGGCCGAAGGCGTCTCGGGTGTAGGTGGTCGTCGCGCCCATGGGATCGGTGGCTTCCAAGAGGAGTCCGGCCGGATCGCAGCGGACGCTGGCGACCGCCCCCAGGGCGTCCGTCACAGAGGCCAGGTGGCCGTGGGCGTCGTAGGTGAAGTGGTTCGTGGCACCGGCGGGTCCGGTTACCGAGGTGCGGTTGCCTCGGGCGTCGTACGTCAGCCGGGTGACCCGGCCGTCCGGCTGGATCACCCGCAGCGGCAGGCCCAGGTCGTCGTACTCCGCCCGGACGGCGCGGCCGTCCGGGCGGACCACCGTCGTGAGGCGCCCCTGCTCGTCGTAGTCGAAGCGGGTCGTGTGGCCGAGCGGGTCCGTGCGGGTCAGCAGGCGGTTGTACGCGTCCTGGGTGAACTGGGTGACGGCTCCCGTCGGGTCGATCTCCGCGGTGATCTGGGCGCGGTCGTTGACGAGGTAGCGGGTGACGTGGCCGAGGGAATCGGTGAGGGTGGTGACGCCGTCCTCGTAGGTGAAGCGGACGTTCAGGTGGCCGTTGGTGCCGGACTGGGCGATACAGCGGTGTCGCTCGTCGTAGACGTAGTCGAAGTGGCGGTCGTTGGTGTCGGTCCACGAGGTGATCCGGCCGAGGTCGTCGTAGCCGAAGCGGAGCGGGCGGCCGGAGGAGTTGGTGACGTGGGTGAGGTGGCCGTCCGTGTAGGCGTAGCTCAGGATCTGGGTGCCGTCGGCCAGGGCGAGACCGGTTATCCGGCCTTCGGAGGAGGTGAGGGTGAGCTCGTAGCCGCCGCTGTGGGACAGGGCGGTGGGGGTGCCGGCCTCGTCGTACGTGAAGGCGATCCAGGCGCCGTTGCGGTCGTCGAGCTGGCTGAGCAGGCCCTCGTCCGTGAAGTGGCGGACGTGACCGGTCTCGGGGTCCGTGACCGTGTACCCGCCGTCCGCGTCGAGGGTCAGCGGCCAGCGCTGGCCGTGGTCGGGGAGTACGGGGGGCCCGGGCTCGGCGGGGTTCGGGTTCGGGTGCGGGTACGCGAGCAGGCTGCCGTCCTCGCGGACGAGGACGATGCCTTCCTCGTCGATCTCCAGCCGCTGGTCGACCGTGGACGCCCAGGTCGGGCCGAACCATCGGCCCGTACGGTAGGAGGACTCGAAAGTACGGTTGAAGACGAGTGGCAGTGAGCCCGGGAGGACCAGGTCGGTCTGCGGCAGGACCATGCGGCCCGTCGCCATGTCCACGGGGTCCTCCCTGCACGTCCGCTCGGAGCAGGCGCGGGACCTGTCGTGGGGCTCGGTCTCGGCCGCGCCGCGGGCCGTGCTCTTGCGGCCGGCGGCCTCCGCGGCGTCCTCCCCGAGGCGCACGGCCGTCCGGGCGGGGCCGAAGCCCTTCGTGCCGAGGAGTTCGGGGATGAGACGGCCTACGAACTCGCCTCGGTCCTCGTTGAACTTGTCGATCACCGGGCCGGGGATGCGCTCGGGGTGGGAAGCGGCGGAGATGAACCCGGCGAGGGTCGTGCTGACGTTCTGTCCGTACTCGGCCGGGTGCGTCAGGTTGTACGGATCGAACGGGTTCAGCCCGCGTCCGAAGTTCAGCAACCCGGCCGTGCCCTTGACCACTCCGCCCGCGACATGGGTGAGCTCCATGGCCCGGCCGGCCTCGCTGTCCCACAGCGTGAACAGCGCCTGCTTCGCCGCCGATGGCGCGGCCGGCGCGTGTTCCATGGCGGCGCTGAGGGAGCTCTCGACCTCCGCCGCCGTGCCATTTCGCTGTTTGCGGGCCTCGTTCAGGATCTCGTGGGCCCGCTGGCGGGCCTCCTCGCCCGGGTCGGCACCCTCCACCGGCTTCGGGCCGGGATCCCGGCCGGCCTGCACCTCCGCGTCATACGCGCGGGCCTTCTCGATGTGGGCCGCGTGGGCGTCCTTCGACGCTTTCTCCGCCGCCCTGTACAGGTCGATGGCCTGCTGTGCCTGCTTCTGTGCCCAGCGCACCATCTCCGCGTAGCGGAGGAGCGCGTTCCCGGCCGCCTCACAGGCGTCGGCGGCGTGCAGCCAGTCGGTCGGATGCATCGCGAACTTCTCGCGGAAGGCGTCGGCGGCCTGGCCCTTCCACTGATCCGAGTCGAGGGCCTTCATGCCCTGGCCGACGCGGTCGAAGGCCGCCTTGAAGTCGGTGAAGTGCCCGGCCGACTCCTCTATCGCGGAGGGCTTGCCGTGGATCAGCTCATCGGCCCGCTCCGTCTGCCCGAGCTGCCGCTCGCCGACCGAGACCCCGTGGGCGGCGGCGTAGTTGTCACCGAACGCCTCGACCGCGTCCGCCAAGTCGTGCGCGCCGACGCGCTCCAGGCCCTCCCCGAGCCCGTCGGTGACCTTGTCGACTCCCTGCCCGATGACCTTCCCGGCGGAACGGAACGTGTCCCCGACCTTGCCGATACCGTCGCTGAGCGCCTCGCCCCAGTCCGCCATCAGCCTTCACCGCCGGACTTGGACGGCTCGGACTGTTCCCCGGGCGCCGGACCGAACACCTGCTCCACCGCGGCGTCCCTCTCGCCCCGAAGACCTGCGGCATCGACGACCTGGTTCGACAGCAGCATGTCGGAGCTGTTCACGTCCCGCGCCGTGCCCCTCCATGCCTCCTTGATGTTCTCCGAGGCCTGGCTGAAGGACTCCCGGCTGTACTCCGCGTCCCTGACCTGCGTGTAGGGATTGTCGGAGAGGACCCCACCCCAGTCCTTGTCGATGACCTCCTGCTCCGAGGCGTACGGATTGCCCAGCGCGGCGTTCGTCAGCACTTTGAAACTGCCCTGGACGTACTGGTCCTGTTCATGGATCAGCCCCGCGGAAAGGCCGACGTCGAAGGCGAACTCGTTCGCCTGCTGCACCAGCGAGCGCACGCCCCAGCCCCAGCGTTCGCAGAACGTGCTCAGCGTGGACGTCAGACTGTCGTGTCCCGTCTGCGTCCTCGACAACGCCAGTTCCGTGAACCCCCGGCCCATGACGGCCGAGGCCTCCGGCCCGAGCTCCTTCAGCTCGGCCAGGCTGTCCGTGATCCCCTGCGCGATCTGCGCCAGCGCCTGCTTCGAAACGTCGAGGTCCGCACCGTCCCTGCTCATGCCGCTTCCTCCGCATCGATCGCGACCGCGTCCGGCACGATGCCGCGCATCGGCGGAAGGACCATGCCGTCGGGTCCCGCCGCGTTCAGCGCCACCCCGCACGGGAAGTCCAGCGCCGGAATCACCTCGTCCAGCAGCCGCGCACCGATCACCCGCCGGTACGGCCACTCCCGCTCGGCCTCGCCCCGGGCCTCGGCGAACCGGGCCAGCGCCTCCTCCCCCGAGAACGCGCAGATCCATGCCAGTCCGCCGAGTTCGGCAGTCCAGAGGCCGCCGCGTTCGTCCATGGGCACAAGCACCAGACGGTTGCGGAAGTCCGCGAACCGCTCCAGCACCGCCTTCCGGGCTGCGGCCAGCGGATCGGCTGCCGACGGGTGAGCGACCGGTTCGGCCGTCGGCTCAGTTGCCGGCTCGGCCAACACGGCGTGCGGAACCGCTACCGCGCGCTGTGCCGCCTCCGCCCGCAGACGGCCCCACTCCTCGTCGAACCCCATCCGTGAACTCCCCCCACTGGTCCGCTGATCCGCCGCGCCCCCGCCTGATCGAATCGAACGCACATTTGCACGGCTTGACCATGTGTGCCAATTTCATCGTTCGACAGTGCTCACATTCGGCCAGCTCCGTGGGCGAACTTGCTCGTCAACCAGCACGCCGCGCGCGTTGCGTGAGCAATCGACGGCTCAGCCGTGGTCGTAGACGGTCACCTCGACGTCGCGTGCGCACAGTGCGTCGGTGATCAGCGGTTCGATGCGTGACCAGGTGCCGCCGGCCAACCCGCAGCCGATGCGGGGCATGTGGACGGTCGCGCCCAGCTCGACGGCGTGATCGGCCAGCGCGGCGAGGCAGCGCGCTACGGCGTCGTACCGGATCGGCGGGCCGCCGCTGCCGGTGCGTATGCCGCGCTGGCCGACCATGTTGGCCACCCAGGTGTCCGGCTTCACCCGCACCACCTGTACGGCGCCCAGCCCGAAGTCGTTCCCGCTCCGCCCCCGGTGCCAGGCACGGAAGGCCGCCTCCGGCTCGGGCCACCGTTTCGAGACGGCGAGGACAAAGCCCTTCCCCCACCCCCCTAGGTCGTTGCAGACATGGGCGATGACCTTGGGCCCCTTGGCCTGGGGGCTCGTCGCGTCACCGGGGATGATCCTGATCGGCTTCATGGGGGAACGGTAGGCGGGGGGACCGACAGCCCCCCTCGCAATACCCCGCCCTTGCCTGGATCCGCCCCTCCCGGTTTAATGAATGAGCAGTCATTTATTAATGCGGAGGTGTTGAGCGTGGCCGGACGTCCTCGGGGGGTCGATGACGCCGCGATCCTTCAGGCCGCCGTGCGTGTCATGGGGCGGACCGGGCCGGGGCGGATGACGCTTGCCGCCGTGGCCGGTGAGGTGGGGCTCGTGGCCGGGACGCTGGTGCAGCGGTTCGGGTCCAAGCGGGGGATGCTGGTCGCGCTCGCCGAGCACAGTGCGCGGGAGGTCGGGGAGCTGCGCGTACGGGTGCGGGCCGAGCACGCCTCGCCGCTGGCCGCGCTCGCTGCGCTGACCGCCGGGGCCTGGAGTGCGGTGGCGACCGCGGAGGAGTTCGCGAATCATCTGGCGTTCCTGTGCGCCGATCTGGCGGACCCCGAGCTGCGGCGGCTCGCCCTCGCCTCCCAGGAGGCCGAAGAGGCCGCCGTGCGCGCTCTGCTGGAGGAAGCGGTCGTCGCCGGCGAGTTGAGGCCCGGGACCGATGCCGATCTGCTGGCCCGGGCGGTCCAGGGCGCCACGACCGGGGCCGGGGTGCTGTGGGCCGTGGACCGGGAGGGGACCCTCGCCGGGCGTCGGCTCGTCGCCCTTGATACCGCCCTGCACCCGCATCGTTGACATCCCCATCGTTGAGAGGAAGAGATCTTGAGCGCGCTTGCCTTTCATACCGCCACCACCATCGGCGTCAGCCTCGACGGGTTCATCGCCCGCCCCGACGGCGACATCGAGTGGCTGACCGGGTACGGCGAGGAGGTCGGGAACACCGGCTACGAGGAGTTCATGGCCGGGATCGACACCCTCGCCATGGGGCGCAACACCTACGAGAAGGTGCTGACCTTCGGGTTCTGGCCGTACGAGGGCAAGCGGGTGGCCGTCCTGAGCACCACGCTCAACACGGAGGACGAGCGGATCAGCGTCTACCGCTCCCTCGACGAGCTGCTCGCCGGGCTCACCGCCGCCGGGGCGAAGGGCGTCTACGTGGACGGCGGGCGGATGGTGCAGACGTTCCTGCGGGAGGGGCTGCTGGACGAGCTGACCGTCACCACCGCGCCCGTGCTCATCGGGACCGGCATCCCGCTCTTCGGCGAGCTCGGCGGGCGGGACGTCAGGCTCACCCTCCGGTCGGCCAGGGCGCTCGGCGCGGGGTTCACTCAGGCTACGTACACCCCCGCCTAGAGGTACTCGCGGGCGAACTCCACCGCCCACTCCACCGCGGCCACCGGGACGCTGCCCGACTCGGGGCCGATGCTGAGCCGGGCGGTCTCCCAGCCCTGGCCGTGTTCGCGGTGGATCGCGAAGCGGCCCTCGTCGGTCGCGCCCGGCGGCGTGACCAGGAACTCGATCGCCCGGTCGTCGCCGTCCGTGCCGACCGTGGTGATCGCCATGTCACCGACTGTGAATCGCACCGTCTCGCGCCCCTCAGTAGATGCCGTGCAGGGAGAGCAGCAGGAGCCCCATGAAGGCCGCCCCCGCCGCCAGGAGGCCGCCGGCCGTCGCCACGATCACCGTGCCGACCCGTTCGGTGCGGCGCCGGTAGTGCGCCGGTTTCCACTCGCCCTGGTTCATGCGCCCAGCCTCTCCGGCGCCCCCGCCGGCCGCATGAGCCCGCGTACTCAGGACTCGTACTCAGCCCCCCGGAGTGACGAGCGCAACACCGCCGGACGGCCCCGATCCCGCCCCCACCCATTCCGCAGGCCGGAACGGCGGCCCGGCCCCCGTTTCCAAGGGCATAGCGCGCCGCCACCCTCCCATCGCGCGAAACGGGACATTTCGCTCCCGCCCCACCCGCCGAAATGCCTCGGCGGGCGCGCACCGGGGCCCGTAAGCTCCCGTCATGCAGGTGATCCAGTCAACGAAACTCGCCAATGTCTGCTACGAGATCCGCGGCCCCGTGCTCGAAGAGGCGATGCGGCTCGAAGCAGCAGGTCATCGCATCCTCAAGCTCAACACCGGCAACCCCGCGGCCTTCGGCTTCGAGTGCCCGCCGGAGATCCTTGAGGACATGCTCCGCAACCTGGGCACGGCCCACGGGTACGGGGACGCGAAGGGGCTGCTCTCCGCGCGCCGCGCGGTCATGCAGCACTACCAGACCAAGGGCATCGACCTGGACGTCGAGGACATCTACCTCGGCAACGGCGTCTCCGAGCTGATCCAGATGTCGATGCAGGCGCTGCTCGACGACGGCGACGAGGTGCTGGTTCCGGCGCCGGACTACCCGCTGTGGACCGCCTCCGTGTCGCTCGCCGGCGGCACCGCCGTGCACTACCGGTGCGACGAGCAGTCCGACTGGATGCCGGACCTCGCCGACATCGAGCGCAAGGTCACCGACCGCACCCGCGCGATCGTGATCATCAACCCGAACAACCCGACCGGCGCCGTCTACGACGACGAGATGCTGCGGGGCCTGACCGACATCGCCCGTCGGCACAACCTCGTCGTCTGTTCGGACGAGATCTACGACCGGATCCTCTACGACGGCGCCACGCACACGAACACCGCCGCCATCGCGCCGGACCTGCTCACCCTCACCTTCAACGGGCTGTCCAAGAACTACCGCGTGGCGGGGTACCGGGCGGGCTGGATGGCCGTCTGCGGGCCGAAGAAGAACGCCTCGTCGTACATCGAGGGCCTGACGATCCTGGCCAACATGCGGCTGTGCGCCAACGTGCCCTCGCAGCACGCGATCGCCACCGCGCTCGGCGGCCGCCAGTCGATCACCGACCTCGTGCTTCCGGGCGGGCGGCTGCTGGAGCAGCGCGACACGGCGTACGAGCTGCTGACGCAGATCCCGGGCATCACCTGCGTGAAGCCGAAGGGGGCGCTGTACCTCTTCCCGAAGCTCGACCCCTCGGTCTACAAGATCAAGGACGACCGGCAGATGGTCCTCGACCTGCTGCGGGCCGAGAAGATCATGGTCGTGCACGGTACGGGCTTCAACTGGCCCGAGCCCGACCACTTCCGGATCGTGACGCTGCCGAACACCAAGGATCTGAGCGATGCGGTGACGCGGATCGGGAACTTCCTGGACGGGTACGGCCAGCCGTGACCGGGCGCTAGGGACACGCTCAAGGCTGTCCAGGATCGAACTCAACTTTAGAACGGATCCAATGTAGGATGGTCTCCTGACCACGCAGGAGGCCACCTCATGTACGAGCCGATCCGCCCCAAGTCGGTCGTCCACCGCATGGGTGGCAGCCCGACCACCGAGCCCGACTACCCGCACCGCAGCCGCGGCGAAGCGCTGGACATCCAGCTCGCCGGGCACCTCGCGGCCCTGCTCGCCGTGACCGACGAGCTCGGGCTCGGGCTCGACGAGGGCGCCACCCGCATCGCCGCGCAGGTCGCGCGGCTGCGCGGGGCCCAGCCGACGCGGGTGACGCAGCAGGGCCCGGCTCCGGCCGGGGACGGTGCGGTCGCCCTGCACCGGCGTGCGCATGATCTTGCCGCCCGTGCGCTGCTCGTCGCCGCGTCGCGCGCCGACACCACCGTTGCGATCCTCGCCGCCGAGCGGATGGATGCGCATGCCGCCGCCCTCGGGTCCCTGGACTCCTCCCTGGACCTGGCCGGCGCCCACTGACGGCCCCGGTCCGGGGCCGCGGAGGCTCCGGACCGGGTGCCATGCCCCTGCGGGGGGCTTGGCGGATGTGCGGGTGCGGCTCAAGGATCGGGGCTCCGCCCCGGACCCGGCGCCTCAAACGCCGGCGGGGCTGGATGTGGCCCGCCTGAGTGCACGGGTGCGGCTCAAGGATCGGGGCTCCGCCCCAGACCCGCGCCTCAAACGCCGGCGGGGCCGGATCTGGTGAAGGTCGCGGAGGCGACTCCGCACCAGGGGGTGGTGGCCGGGGGCCAGACCGGGCCGATGGCTTCCGCGTATTCGGTGGCCCCCGCCGCCACGCCCGGGACTTTCACCAGGGACTCCGCCGTGCGGGAGCCCGGGTCCGGTGGGGCCGCGTCGCGGAATTCCACCGTCACGATGTACTCGCCCGGGCCCTCGGGGCGGCCCGTCGCCTCCACCCCGGCCACCACCCGCCGGCTCGCCGGATCGATTCGGCAGCCGGTGACCCGTACGTACTCCACTGCCGCCCGCTCCGCGGCGACCGGGCCGCCGCCGCTGGCCCACACGTACAGGCCCAGCGGGGCGAACACCAGGAGTCCGGCCAGTGTCACCAGACCCACCAGCCACCCCTGCCACTTCAACGCGCTCGTGCTCACGCCCATGGCACGATCCTCCTCGCGTGCCGCCCCTCCCACCAGCACCCACGGGCTCACACAGCATTTCGAAGTGGGACCGCCTGGACACCTGACGTTCATTCAACTCGTCACGGAATGTGGGTTTCCGCGAGCACCCTGCACCCGTGAGACGCAACCTAGGAATCGTCCTGGGCCTCCTCCTGATCGGCGGCGTTGTCTTCGTCGCCTTCTTCAAGGGGCAGGAAAACCCCGGACCGCCGGCAACGAAGACCGTGCGTGGCGTCATCGGCTCGGAGAAGTCCGAATTCTTCCGCGACCCGGACGTCGTCAAGGCCCTTGCCGCCAAGGGCTACACCGTGAAGACGGAGACCTCGGGCTCCTGGGCGATGGACCAACTCGCCCTCAAGGACTTCGACTTCGCCTTCCCCAGCAGCAGTGAACCGGCCAAGGAGGTGGAGGCGGCCGCCGGGGTCAAGGGGGCCCAGGAGACCAAGCCGTTCTTCTCCCCGCTCGTCGTCATCGCCCGCTCCAACGCGGCCAGGGTCCTCGCCGACAACGGCCTCGTGAAGATGGGCGGGAAGAACTCCGGGACCCTGCTCATGGGGCCCTTCCTCAAAGCCGCCGGCGAGGACCGGACCTGGCAGCAGCTGCCCGGTTCCGCCGCCCACGCCGAGCTGACCGGCACCGTGTTCATCAAGACCACCGACCCGGCCACCTCCAACTCCGGCGCCCTGTTCCTCGCCGCCACCTCCAACGTCGCCAACGGCAACACCATCGTTTCCGATGACGCCGGGATCGCGCGGACCGCGCCCCTGCTGCGCAAGCTGATCTCCGTACAGGGCGCCCTGGAGCCCAGCACCGACGACCCCTTCCGGGCCTTCATCAGCGGCAGCGGCGAACCGCTCATCCAGGAAGGCGACCGGGGTCACCGTGGACCTCACCTGGTCCGGGACCCTCGATGCCGCCGAGCAGGTCGCGTCCGGGAGGGCCGACGGGAAGTACGACGCGATCTGGCTGTCCTCCAACGACTACCTGCGGCTGCGCCCCGAGGCCTCCGGGAAGCTCGCCAACGAGACCCCGGTGATGTCCTCACCCGTGGCCCTCGGGGTCAAGCCGGAGGCGCTGGCCCGGCTCGGGTGGAAGCCCGAGGAGGTGACCTGGTCGGCGGTGCACCAGGCCGTCGCCGCCGGGAAGCTGACGTACGGGATGACCGATCCGGTGCGGTCCAACTCCGGGTTCTCCGCGCTCGTTTCGGTGGCCTCCGGGCTGTCGGGGGCGCAGGCCGCGCTCACCGATGCCGATGTGAAGACCGCCGCACCCAGGCTCAAGGAGTTCTTCGCCGGGCAGAAGCTGACCTCCGGGTCCTCCGGCTGGCTGGCGACCGCGTACGGAAAGCGCGGGGACGTGGACGCGCTGGTCAACTACGAGTCCGTACTGCTGTCCATGAACCGGGACGCGAAGACGGGGCTGACGGTGATCAGGCCGAAGGACGGCGTGGTCACCGCGCACTACCCGCTGACCCTGCTGACCTCGGCCCCGGCCGGGGCCCGCGAGTCGGGGCGGGCGCTGACGGAGTACCTGCGCGGGGCCGAGGCGCAGCAGGCGATCACCGGGCAGACCTTCCGCCGGCCGGTGGCCGCCGGGGTGACGCCGGCCGCCGGGCTGGACGGGGAGAAGCGGCGCGAGCTGCCGTTCCCGGGCTCGCGGTCGGTCGCCGACGGGCTGCTGGCCTCGTACGAGAACGAGCTGCGCCGACCCTCGCGGACGGTGTACGTGCTGGACACCTCGGGCTCGATGGCCGACGGGGACCGTATCGGGCGGCTGAAGACGGCGCTCACCGAGCTGACGGGAACCGGGAGTTCGGGGACCGGGGAGCGGTTCCGGGACCGTGAGGAGGTGACGCTGCTGCCCTTCGGTGACCAGGTGAAGAAGGCGCTGACGCACGTCGTCGAGCCCGGTAATCCGGGGCCGGCCCTGGAGGCGGTCCGGGGCGACGTGAAGTCGCTGGAGCCGGAGGGGGGTACGGCCATCTACAGCAGCCTGGAGGCGGCCTACCAGCACCTGGGGCAGGGCAACGCGGACGCGTTCACCTCGATCGTGCTGATGACGGACGGGCAGAACACGGCGGGCGCCGGGGCCAAGCACTTCGACTCCTTCTACGCGGCGCTGCCCGAAGGGCAGAAGCACACTCCGGTCTTCGCGGTGCTGTTCGGCGACTCGGACCGCAAGGAGCTCACCCACATCACCGAACTGACCGGCGGGCGGCTCTTCGACGCCACCGACGGGAAGGGTTCGCTCGACGGAGCCTTCGAGGAGATCCGTGGCTACCAGTAGAGCCGACAGAGCCGTGAGAGTGCGCGCGTATCTTGAGTCGAAGAAGAACCTCGCCGGCTCCGCCTGCGGCGTGGCAGGTCTGGGCCTGAGTCTCGCCGGGGTGGCCGGGTCGTACTGGCCGGTGGTGGTCGCCGGGCTGTACGGGGCGGGCGCGCTGATCGCCCCGCCGGACGTGCCGGTGAAGCCCGATCCGCCGGACCTGAGCGAGGAACTCGGCGTGCTGCGGGAGGACTTCGCGCGGCTGCGGGAGTACCTCGACGAGGTGGAGCTGCCGCCCGCGGCGGGCGGCAAGCTGAGCGAGCTGCTGGAGCTGTACGGTGCGCTGCTCGATCCGGGCTGGGTGGCCGATGTCCTGGCGGGCGACGCGGAGTCGGTGCACGTGCTGTCGCGGGCGATCCGGCAGGACCTGCCGGACTGCGTGGACGCCTACAACCGGGCCCGGTGGTGGAACCGGCTGACCCCGGGGACGGAATCGCCCGAGCGGCACCTGGAGCGTCAGCTGTCGGTGCTGTACGACGAGGCGGAGCGGCTGACGGCGGCCCTGCGCGATGCGGACACCCGTCGGCAGCAGACGCACACGACGTATCTGGAGGACCGGGGCAGGTCCTGACCCCCCGCCTGAAGAACAGGCACATGAGAACGCGCCCGGCGGAAGGCCCCGCCGGGCGCGTTCTACGTGTACCGGCCCGGGTGTTCGTGCACCCGGACCGGAGGTTCCCCGACCCGGGTGTTCGTGCACCCGGGTCGGGAAGATCACATCATCAGCCCAGGCGCTCGACGAGCGCGTGGTACTGGTCCCACAGCTCCTTGGGAGTGTGGTCGCCGTAGGTGTTCAGGTGCTCGGGGACCAGGGCGGCCTCCTCGCGCCAGACCTCCTTGTCGACGGTGAGGAGGAAGTCGAGGTCCGCGGCCGGGAGGTCCAGGCCGTCGAGGTCGAGGGAGTCCTTGGTCGGCAGGATGCCGATGGGGGTCTCGACGCCTTCGGCGGTGCCGTCGAGGCGGCCGACGATCCACTTCAGGACGCGGCTGTTCTCGCCGAAGCCGGGCCACACGAACTTGCCCGCGTCGTTCTTGCGGAACCAGTTCACGTAGTAGATCTTCGGGAGCTTGGCGGCGTCCGCGGAGGCGCCGACCTTGACCCAGTGGGCCATGTAGTCGCCCATGTTGTAGCCGCAGAACGGCAGCATGGCGAAGGGGTCGCGGCGCAGCTCGCCGACCTTGCCCTCGGCGGCGGCGGTCTTCTCGGAGGCGATGTTCGAGCCGATGAAGACGCCGTGGTTCCAGTCGAAGGACTCGGTGACCAGCGGCACGGCGGAGGCGCGGCGGCCGCCGAAGAGGATCGCGGAGATCGGGACGCCCTTGGGGTCCTCCCACTCGGGGGCGATCGTCGGGCACTGGGAGGCCGGGACGGCGAAGCGGGCGTTGGGGTGGGCGGCGGGGGTCTCCGAGTCCGGAGTCCAGTCGTTGCCCTTCCAGTCGATGAGGTGCGCGGGCGCCTCTTCGGTCATGCCCTCCCACCACACGTCGCCGTCGTCGGTGAGCGCGACGTTGGTGAAGACGGTGTTCGCGTACATCGTCTTCATGGCGTTGGCGTTGGTGTGCTCGCCGGTGCCGGGGGCGACGCCGAAGAAGCCGGCCTCGGGGTTGATCGCGTAGAGGCGGCCGTCCTCGCCGAAACGCATCCAGGCGATGTCGTCGCCGATGGTCTCGACCGTCCAGCCGGGGATCGTGGGCTCCAGCATGGCGAGGTTGGTCTTGCCACAGGCGGACGGGAACGCGGCCGCAATGTACTTCGGGGTGGCCTCCGTCTCGCCCTCGCCCTGCGGCGGGGTGAGCTTGAGGATCAGCATGTGCTCGGCGAGCCAGCCCTCGTCACGCGCCATGACGGAGGCGATGCGCAGCGCGTAGCACTTCTTGCCGAGCAGGGCGTTGCCGCCGTAGCCGGAGCCGAAGGACCAGATCTCGCGGGTCTCGGGGAAGTGCGAGATGTACTTGGTGGTGTTGCACGGCCACGGGACGTCGGCCTGGCCCTCGGCGAGCGGAGCGCCGAGGGTGTGGACGGCCTTGACGAAGAAGCCGT
Organism: Streptomyces sp. NPDC048337; assembly: GCF_043201175.1. Classification (NCBI taxonomy): domain Bacteria; kingdom Bacillati; phylum Actinomycetota; class Actinomycetes; order Kitasatosporales; family Streptomycetaceae; genus Streptomyces; species Streptomyces sp. NPDC048337. Next base: position 104,399 of record NZ_JBICYR010000014.1, on the reverse strand, counting down.
CGGTGCCGAGCTCGTCGAGGACGGGCTTGCCCATGCGGGTCATGGTGCGCATGGCGACCGCGACGTAGGCGGAGTCGGTGATCTCGACGCCGATCGCGGAGAGCTCGGAGCCGAGGGGGCCCATGCAGAAGGGGACGACGTACATCGTCCGGCCCTTCATGGAGCCGCGGAAGATGCCCTGCTCCCCCGCGAAGATCTCCTTCATCTCGGAAGGAGCCTTCCAGTGGTTCGTGGGGCCCGCGTCCTCTTCCTTCTCGGAGCAGATGAAGGTCCGGTCCTCGACGCGCGCGACGTCGGACGGGTCGGAGGCGGCGTAGTACGAGTTCGGGCGCTTGGCCGGGTCGAGCTTCTTGAAGGTGCCCTTCGCGACGAGCTCCTCGCACAGGAGCTCGTACTCGGCCTCGGAGCCGTCGCACCAGACGATGCGGTCCGGCTGGGTGAGGGCTGCGATCTCGTCCACCCAGGAGATCAGCTCCTGGTGGTTCGTCGGGACGGAAGAGGTGGGAGCCGCGTTGTCGCGCGCCACGATTGCTCCTTGTTGAGGGGTTTGTTTGGTGTATGCCCCGTGGGGGCCGCGACCCGGACGCTTCGCGCTCCGCTCATCCGGTGTCGACCGCACTCATCTGATCATCCGGTGCGTGTGCGCATATGTCCAGGGGGCCTCTCACGTGAGCATCGCCACGTCCGTCAATCTTCCGTAAAGAGGACTAACCGAAACCTACGGACCCGTAGGTAGCATGTGGACCATGACTTCTGACGCCGCCGCCGCACCGGCCGAGCCGGAGGCCAAGCCGCTCATGCGCGGCTGGCTGCACACCGGGATGTTCCCCGCCGTGGTGGTCGCGGGCCTGGTGCTGATGGCCTTCACCGACTCGACCCGGGCACGCGTGGCCTGCGGGGTCTACGTCCTCACGGCCTGCCTGCTCTTCGGCGTCAGCGCGGTCTACCACCGCGGCACCTGGGGCCCGCGCGGCGAGGCGATCCTGCGCCGCCTCGACCACGCCAACATCTTCCTGATCATCGCGGGCACCTACACCCCGCTGACCGTCCTGCTGCTCCCGCCCTCCACCGGGCGGACCCTGCTGTGGGCGGTGTGGATCGCGGCCGCCGCCGGCATCGCCTTCCGCGTCTTCTGGGTCGGCGCCCCGCGCTGGCTCTACACCCCCTGCTACATAGCCATGGGCTGGGCGGCGGTCTTCTTCCTGCCCGACTTCATGCGGACCGGCGGCATCGCCGTCCTGGTCCTGGTGATCGTCGGCGGACTGCTGTACAGCGTGGGAGGGGTCATCTACGGGATGAAGCGACCCAACCCCTCCCCACGCTTCTTCGGCTTCCACGAGGTCTTCCACTCGCTGACCCTCGCGGCCTTCGTCGCGCACTACGTCGGCATCTCGCTCGCCGCGTACGCGCACTGATCTCCTAGCAGGCGTACCCGTCCCGGTCGGGGTCCAGGCGCAGCGGGTCGCTGCCGTTGACCTTCATGCGCTTCGGGTACTGGTGGGCGGCCAGCCAGTCGCAGCGGGCCTTCGTGGTCTCCTTCACCTCCGCCGGGAAACGGGTCGGCACGCACAGGTTGACCGTGCCGTAGTGGCGGTCGCAGCCCGCCACGCTGGGCGCTACCGGGACCGAATCCCGCTTGGCCCCCTCTTTATCGGACACAGTCTCCTTGGCGGGGCCCAGCTTGTCCGCGAAATTGTGCTCGTGCGCCGAGGGCTGCTCCTCGGCGGCGGCGGCCAGGGCCGGGGCCCCGCCCAGGTGCACCCACTGCGCGATCGACGGGATGCCGTTCGCGTCGACCGCGAAGAGCATGTACCAGCCGGGCGGCGCCAGGTTCGGGTTGCTGGTGACGTTGAGGTCGACGGTGGTGTTGTTGACGACCGTCATCGGCAGGTCCACGAACCGCTGGTTCGGGTCCGAGGAGTGGGTGACCGCCGCCGGACGGATCAGCTCCGCCTTGGCGATCGGCCGGTTAACGGTGATCCGCTGCGTGTCCCCGTACACCCACTGCGCGTCGATCACCGAGGTGATCTGCGGGCGCGCCCCCTTGAAGAGGTAGGGCGGGGTGTAGATCGACACGTTGTGGTTGTAGGTGCCGTTGCCCGGGTTGTCGCCGACCGACATGACGCGGCCGTCGGGCAGCAGGAACGCTCCGGAGTGGTACGTCCGCGGGATCGGGTCGGCGGCCAGGCCCGCCTGGTAGGTGTTGGTCGCCGGGTCGAAGAACGAGGCCTCGTACACCGGGTCGGCCCGGTCGTGCAGGCCGCCGCCCGTCTCCAGCACCTTGCCGTCGGGCAGCAGCACGGCGGACACGTACATCTTGCCCTCGGCGCCGGTCTGCGGCCGCTTGCCCGTACCGGTGTCGACCAGGCCCTGCGGGAGGTCCGGGCCGGCCGTGTAGGCGGGGCTCGGCTTCTTCAGGTCGATGATGTCGGTGATGCGGTTCGCGGCCGGGTTGGTCTCGTTGTTGCCGCCGCCGATGGTCAGGACCCGCTGGTCCTGCGCCGGGGGCAGCAGCACGCTCGCCGACTCGTCGCGCTCGTCCTTCTTCCGCAGTCCGGGCACGTCGGTGATGGTGTTGGCGTCGTAGTCGTAGATCGAGGAGCCGGAGCCGGCGGTGTTGTTGCCGAAGGTGTGACTGCCCGAGTAGAAGAGCCTCCCGTCCTGCATGAGGATCATCGACGGGTACAGGCCCCAGTAGGACCAGGTCTGGTTGACCTCGTTCATCGGCAGCCACTTGTTCTGCGCCGCCGAGAACTTCTCCGCGGTCACGTTGCCGGTCGAGTCCTCCTTCAGACCGCCGAAGGAGATCACGTCACCGTTGCCGAGGATCGTCGCCGACGGGTACCAGTGCCCGCCGTTCATGTCGTTGGTCTTCGTGTACTGCTCGGTCGCCGGGTCGAAGACGTAACTGTCCTTCAGCCCCTGGTAGCCGATCTTGCCGTCGGCGGACGGATAGCCCTTGTTGCCGCTCATCACCAGCACCCGGCCGTCCGCCAGCTGCACGTGGCCCGAGCAGAACATGTCCACCGGCGTGGGGATCGTCTTGAAGGAGCCGTTCGCCGGGTCGTAGACGGCCGAGGTGAAGGTACCCGCGTTGAACTGGGCGATGTCGTTGCCCGAACCCGCGATCAGCAGCACCTTGCCGTTCTTCAGGACCACGGCGTGCATCGAACGCACCGGGTTCTTGGCGGGGATCACCTCCCACTTGCCCTTGGCGCACTCCTCGGCCGTGCCCGAGCAGGTGGGCTGCGGCGGGACCGCCCCCACCTCCTGCAGCGCGTAGTCGTCGGTGGTGAGCGTGCCCACCCCGTAGACCGACAGCCCCCACGCGATCTTGTCGGTGCCCGGCGGGACGGCCGGCGTACGCACCTCCGTGCGCGCCCACGCGGCGCTGACCGGCGGATTCTGCAGGTCGGTCCAGTACTGCCAGGTCCCCGTCGTGGCCTCCCGGCGGAACACCGTCACCGAGACGTCCGGGGTGTTCGACTTGTACCAGGCGGACAGGTCGTACTGCTTGCCCGGCGTGACCGCCGGGGCGCAGGTGGTGTTCTCGGTGACCAGGGCCTTGCGGTCACCGTCCACGCGGCGGGTGAGCGAGACCTTCATCGCCTTGGTGCCGCTGTGCGCGTCGGCGACGGTCGTGAAGGTGAAGTCGTTGTCGCCCCAGCCCGATTTGGACCAGCAGGACGGCATGTCGGCGCCGGGCGCGCCGGCGGTCTCGAAACCGGGATTGGTGAGCAGATTGGGCGGTCCGGCCGTGGCCTGCTGCGGTGCGGTGAGCAGCAGGCCCGCGGTCATCGCCCCGACGGCCAGCAGGGCGGCCCGCCGCCCGGCCTTCCGCCGGATCTTCAGTCGCATCGAAAGGTTCCCTTCTGTGCGGCTCAACTCTTGGGAGTGCGCCCGGCGTTGTGCACCTTGCGCTCCTTGTTCCCCTTGCGTGGCAGGTAGACGAGCGCCTCGGTGGCCGCGAACCGCAGGACGAAGGTGGTGACCAGCGCCAGCGCGGTGGCGGGCAGCACCGCCATCCCGAACTTGGCGACGAACACGGCGATGAGCGGGATCCGCAGCAGCAGATCGGCATTGGCGAGCAGCGCGAAGCGCCCGACCCGGTCCGCCCAGTGCCGGTGCCGGCGCCGGTCGCGGAAGAGCAGGGTCTCGATGAGGAGGAAGTTCCACAGCACCCCGGCCTGGTTCGCGACGATCTCCGCCGGGAGGTAGTGCATCCCGGCGTGCGTGAGCAGCCACAGCGCGGCCAGGTTCGGTACGAAACCGGAGAGCCCGATCAGCCCGAAGCCGATCATCCGGGCCAGCGGGGCCGCGGAGCGCAGCGCGGCCAGGTGGGTCAGGAAGCGCATGCCCTCGCGGGCGGTGGACTTGGACTCGCCGGAGTAGCGGTCCTGGAAGACGAACGGGATCTCGGCGACCTTCGCCGGGCGGCAGCGCACGGCCAGCTCCAGCAGGATCTTGTAGCCCAGCGGCTTGAGCGCTTCCGCCGTGACCGCCGAGCGGCGCATCGCGAAGAAGCCGCTCATCGGGTCGCTGATCCCGCGCAGGGCGCGCGGGAAGAGCCCCTTGGTCAGCCAGGTCGCACCGCGCGAGACGGCGATCCGGTAGCTGCCGGCGAGCCCGGCCCGGCTGCCGCCGCTGATGTAGCGGGAGGCGACGACGAGGTCGGCGCCGGTGCGCTCGCCCTCGCCGACGAGCTCGGGCACCAGGTGGGGCGGGTGCTGGAGGTCGGCGTCCATGACGACGATCCAGTCGGTGTCCGCCCGCCTGATCCCTTCGACGACCGCTCCGCCGAGGCCGCCCTCGGCCACCTCCCGGTGCAGGACCGCCACGGGAAAGGGGTGGTCCCCGGCCGCCTTCTCGATGACGGCCGGGGTGTCGTCCGTGGAGTCGTCCACGAACAGCACCGCGCAGGGCAGCTGCTCGGGGAGCGCGTCACCGAGCCTGCGCAGCAACTCGCCGATGTTCCCCGCCTCGTTGAAGGTCGGGATGATGAGGGTGACGCTGCCGGTCATAGCCTGCGGAGCGGTCAATTCCGCATCGATCGGGGCAGGGAGGGACCACAGGTCCTCGCTCATGGCGGATCAGCTCCCACTCTCGCGGTCGGTCCGGCGTATCTCGATGCGGTCCTCACCGGAGCCGAAGACGGCGACCGCCGTCGAGTGCTCCAGCGCGGCCTTCACGTTCGGCAGGTCCACCGCGTCCCGGCGCACCGTGGGCGAGGAGACCACGTAGTCGATGTCCCGCCAGCCGCCCGGCAGGGTCTTGGTGACGGCTGGGTCGAGATCGGCCTTGTAGAACCAGATCGCACCGAGCCCGGGCTCGAAGCCCCGGTGGACGGCGTCCAGCCACAGCGCGTCGTCGAGCAGGACCCGGGTCTTGCCCGGCTCGGCGACCTCGCTCCCCAGCCAGGCCGCGGCCTGCCGGTACGGGGCGTTCGCGTCGACCGTGAGCGCGGTGCGGTTGCCCTCGTACCAGCGCGGCAGCACGTACACCGCGGCGGCCGCGGCCAGTACGCAGACCAGGACCCGGCGCGCCCACACCAGCTGCCGGCGCTCCCCGGCCGAACGGCGGCGGCGCAGCACGGCGTGCGTGATGCTGGCCGCGCCGCCCGCGAGGACCAGCGCCAGGAACGGCAGCGCCTGGATCACGTACATCGCCGGGAGGTAGCCGGAGGGCCGCATCGCGACGAGGCCCAGGATCACGGCGGCCAGCGCGGGCCCGGCGAGCGCGCGGGCGGTGACCGACCACCGTACGGTGACCAGCAGCAGGACGGCGCCGGCCAGCCCGCCGAGCGGCAGGACGGTGTCGTAGTAGAGCCAGGACCGGAAGACCCCGTTCGAACCGGAGCCCGGGGTGAGGATGAAGCCGGAGCCCGGACGGCTCATCTGGTAGGTGATGCCGTCGACAAGCGAGACGTGGCCGGAGCCGGGCAGCAGCTCGCTGTTGAGCAGCGCGAACAACGGATACGCCAGCCCTATCAGCGCGCAGGCGGTGATGGCTCCGGTGACGGCGAACTTGCGGGTGTCGCGGTGGCTGTGGCGCCACATGGTCACCAGCAGCGCCGGGAGCACCACCAGCATCGTCTCCTTGGTCAGGACGGCGGTCGCGGCCGCCAGTCCGGACCCGAAGTGGTGCCACAGGTGGCGGCTGGGCGACGCGGCGAGGCAGAAGGCCAGCAGCATCCACATCACGGCGAGGTTGTCGAGGAAGATCTCCCGCTGGAGCACGACGGACAGCGGCGACAGCCCGAAGAGGGCCATCGCGAGTCCGGCGGCCCAGCGCGGCAGCCACAGCCGGCGCGCGAGGACGTAGATCAGGACCGAGCTCGCGGCCGAGACCGCGAGCATCGAGAACCGCATCGGCGCGACGGTCATCCAGTCGGGCACGAAGAGGGACGGCAGGTAGGTCAGGCCCGCGATCTGGATCCAGCCGAGCGGCGGGTGGTCGTACCAGTACGTGTAGTGGGCGAGGCCGTCGCCCTGCTGGACCGCCCACGCCTGGGCGAGGTAGGTGCCCTCGTCATCGCTGAGGGTGGGGAAGTTGGTGATGTTCCAGCCCTGGACTAGGACGATCACCAGCAGCAGGGCCCCGCACAGGAGCAGGTCGGGGCGGGAGCTGCGGAATCGGACCAGCGGTCTGGCGGGCGCGGGCGGGCGGACGCCGAGTCCGCCGGAGCCTTCGCCCGGCAGGGGCCGGACGGGCAGGAGCTGCGCCTCGGTGGCGGTGGCCGTGGCGGTCGCGGACTGGGGATCAGTGGCCGTGGGCAGGGTGGCGGTCACTGGTGGCTGTCCTCTCGGATCGCGGAGGCGGAGGAGGTGGCGGCGGCCGGGGCGGCGGCGGTGGCCGTCGTCAGGTGGGCGCCGGTGTGGCTGGTCAGTTCCCACTCGTTGCGGCCGCGCTGCTCGCGCCAGACGGCGCGGATCGCGGCGCCGGCGAGCATCACCTGGTAGAAGGGGCCGCCGACCACGAGCTTGACGTAGTGCACGAAGCGGACGCGCAGCCCGTACTGGCGGCCGAAGTCGTGCAGGCCGACGATCTCGAAGACGAAGGTCACCATCGCCGTGATCATGGGGAGGAAGGTGATGATCGCGATGCCGACCGGAACGTCGAGGAAGACCGCGACGGCGAAGTTGACCGGGATGATCACCCCGGAGGCGGCCTGCATGAACGGGGTCATCAGCGTGTAGCGGGCCAGCCAGCGCTGCCCGCGGCCGGGCAGCTGCTGCCAGTCCTTCTTCCGGTACACCTGGAGGAAGCCCTGGTTCCAGCGGGTCCGCTGCTTGAGCAGGCTCATCAGCGAGCCGGGCGTCTCCTCGCGCGTGACCATGTCGGAGTCGTACGCGACGACCACCTTCTTGCCGACCGACGACAGCCGCACCCCGAGGTCGCAGTCCTCGGCGAGGCAGTTCTGGTCCCAGCCGCCCGCCTCGCGCAGCACCTCGGTGCGGACGAAGACGGTGTTGCCGCCGAGCGGGATGAAGCCCTTCTCGGCGTGCAGGTGCAGCCGGGAGCGGAACCAGAAGAAGTACTCCAGGCAGTTGCGCAGGCTGTACCAGCTGGAGTGGAAGTTGATGAGCTGGACCCCGCCCTGGACCACGTCGGCGCCGGTGGCGCGGAAGGCGTGGTCGACGTGGGCGAGCAGCTCGGGATGGACCTGGTCCTCGGCGTCGAAGACCCCGACGATGTCGCCCCGGCAGTGCGGCAGGGCGGTGTTGAGTGCCTTCGGCTTGTTCTTGGTCTCGTGGTGGTCGACGACGACGCGTACGAGGCCGGGCGCCCGTTCGGCGGCGCGGGCGGCCGCGCGCTCGGCCACGGCGGCGGTCTCGGGGTCGTCGTGCCCGACGATCACGATGATCTCGTAGTCGTGGTGGCTCGACTCCAGCAGCCGGTCGATGGTGTGCTCCAGGACCGCCTGCTCGTGGCGGGCCGGCAGCAGCAGGGAGAAGGCCAGCCGGCCGCCCCCGTCAGGGCGGTCGAACCGGGTGGACGCCAGCGTCTCGGGCGTCCGCCACGCGTGCATCTGCCACCACAGCGTGAAGGCCGCGATCCCGAAGAGCGCGAGCGAAATCATGGAAATGAACACAGAGGTGTACAAACGTCCCCCCACAGACGTGCCGCAACCCCGAGCGGCGAACCGTGAAACCCCCTGGAGGCTCACGGCGGGCCCCCCGGCCCGCCGTCCTCCGCTTCCCCCCTGCGCACCCCCCAGCGCGCCGTGTCGATGTGTCGATGACTCCCGAACGACACGAGACTAGGCATCGGGAATGAAAGTCAGGAGCCGTCCCGATAAAAACTGTGTTTCTGAACAAAAGTCCGAGCAACCGGAATTGACGGTACTCCGGTCGGTTCAGGGACGAACCGCACCCAACTGCTCCGCCAGCTCGACCGGATCTGTCGTAGGCCGCGTGCAGACGAAATGTCGACACACATACGCCGTCGGAAGGTCGCGTACGAGTGTGCGCTCGGCCAGAAGGGGGAACTCGCCCCCGCTCCCGTCCGCCGCACGCGGCATGCCCGTCGCCACGACAGCACCGGGAGCCGTCCCCAGCAACGCCGTTCGGTGCAGCAGGACCCGGGCCGGGTCCTCCGGATGACCGACCACCGCCACCTCGCGCGGACCGTCGAGGAGCGCCTCCGCGACCGCCAGCCCGTGCCCGATGAACCGCGGGGCACGCGGCCCGAGGGCGTGCACCACCCCCAGCGCCCGCTCGGCCGCCGTCCGGTGCGCCTCGGAGCCGGTGTGCGCGGCGTACGAGAGCAGCGCTCCGGCGGCCGCGGTCCAGCCGGAGGGAGCGGCGTTGTCAGTCGGGTCCTGGGGCCGCCTGATCAGCTTCTCGGCATCGTGCGCGGTGTCGTAGAGGGATCCGTCCTCGGCGGTGAACCGGTCCAGCACGAGATCGACCAGGAACCCGGCGAACTCCAGCCACACCCCCTCCCCGGTGACGGAGGCCAGGGTCAGGAACCCCTCGGCGACGTCCCCGTAGTCCTCCAGCACCCCGGCATTCGCCCCGACCTGACCGTCCTTGCTGGTCCGCGCCAGCCGGGCCCGCCCGTCCATGTGCACACGGACGAGCAGATCGGCGGCCTCGGTGGCCCGCTCGACGAGATCCGGCCGCTCGAAGAAGGCCCCGCACTCGGCGAGGGCGGCGATGGCCAGCCCGTTCCACGCGGCGACGACCTTGTCGTCCCGCCCGGGCGCGGGCCGCGCCTCCCGCGCGGCGAGCAGCCGCGCCCGGATCGACGCGATCCGCCCGGCGTCCGCCGCCGGCCCGTCCTGGGGCAGCTGCAGCACGGACTTCCCGTGCTCGAAAGTCCCCTCCTCGGTCACCCCGAAGCAGGCGACGGCCAGCTCCCCGTCGTCCTCCCCCAGCACCTCCCGCAGCTGGGCGGGGGTCCACGCGTAGTACGCCCCCTCGACGTGCTCGCCGCTCAGCGGATCCTCACTGTCGGCATCGAGCGCGGAGGCGAAACCACCCTGCTCGGTCCGCAGCTCCCGCACCATGAAGTCAGCGGTCTCCAGCGCCACGCGCCGCGCCAGATCCGACCCTGTGGCCCGCCACAGATGCGCGTACACCCGGCACAGCAGAGCATTGTCGTACAACATCTTCTCGAAGTGGGGTACCAAAGATCCATTGGGACGCGCGCGGAGCACGTAACGATGGAACCCGCCCCCCACCTGGTCGAACAGGCTGGACCGCACCATGGCCTCGCAGGCGCCTTCCGCCATCTCGCGAGCGCCCTCGGAGCCGGTCCGTGCATGGTGGCGGAGGAGGAACTCCACGACCATGCTCGGCGGAAACTTCGTGTCGCCTCCCCCGAACCAGCCGCTCACCGGGTCATAATCGCGGGTCAACTGGAGCAGGGCGTTGCCCTGGGACTCGGCGGTCGGCAGACCCTTACCCCCTGCCCCGAGTGCACGGTCGGCCAGGTCGCGGGTGATCTTCCGCGCGACCTCTGCCACCTCCTCAGGCCGGCCGACCCAGGCGGTCCGCACGCCTTCGAGGACCTGCATGAAGGCGGGCATCCCGTGCCGGGTCTCGGGCGGGAAGTAGGTGCCGAAGTAGAACGGCTCTCCTTCAGCCGTCATGAAGACGGACATCGGCCAACCGCCCTGCCCGGTCGCCGCCTGCACCGCCTCCATGTAGACGGCATCGACGTCCGGCCGCTCCTCCCGGTCCACCTTGATGTTCACAAAGTGCTCGTTCATATAGGCGGCCGTCAGCTCGTCCTCGAAGGACTCGTGCGCCATGACATGACACCAGTGACAGGAGCTATAGCCAACGCTCAGGAACACGGGCACATTGCGCCGGCGGGCCTCCTCGAACGCCGCCGGCTCCCACGGCCACCAGTCCACAGGATTGTCCGCATGCTGGAGAAGGTACGGGGACGTGGCGTGCGCAAGTCGGTTGGGCATACCCCCATCCTTGCGCACCCACCGAAGCGCCGCCCACATGCCACGAGGGGACAGAATCGGCAGAGCGAAGCGCTGATCATCTCGTGCCCCGCCAGCTGCCGTGGGGGTGGTTCCGAAGCTCCACATCTCGTCACTTCATCACCAGGCGGAAGGCGCGGCCCCCACGGCCCCGCATTGGCCATCTCAGACTTCGGCAGCTCCCCTCTACGAGAGCCAGTCGAACTCAAGTCGTTCAAGAATCGGCGTGGGGTCCCCCTGCCGTACTGCCGGCCTGACCGTGATCCCCTTCTTCCCAAGAGCGCACTTCAAGAGCATGCGCTTGTCCGCCATGTCAGCCTCCCCCCACGCTTCCCGCAGATTCTCGATCTGCATGAGGGGGGTGAGGTCGGCTTCAACGTGCAGGACTTCCAGAGTGGCGGTCGTGCTCTCGATGACGGCGCGCTGCCCATCACTCAGTTCCTCGAAGCGCTCTTCGTCCATCTTCCCGAACACGTAGAAGTCCTCTTCGAGCTTCTTCACGCGTTTCTGGGCGGCTTCAAGCGCCTTCTGAGCCTCTTCCTTCCTCGCCTGCGTCTCAGGGTCCGCGAAGGCGAGCCACCGGCGGGCTATCTCCGTGATCACCGGGTCATCCGGCTCAAGCGCGGTGATGTGGTTGACCCACGCCTGCCCAACCGCGTGGTCGATACGATCGGCGAGCGTCACAACGCCCTCACAGATGGACTTGCCACGTGTTTGCCGGACCTCGCACCGGTAGCGCCCTCCGCGGTGACTCATCGAGCCACCACACCGCTCAAGCTCCCCCGTGCCGTTCTTGTCTCGCATCCGGCCGCACCGGTAGCTGCCCGTGCCCAGGTACTTCGCCTCCGGCTTCCCCTTCGCCCAACGGTCATCGGTCCGCTCGGCAATGAGTGCCTTGATTCTGAACCACTCCGCGGGGGTCACGACTCCCTCGCCACACATGATGATCTCGCCCCCTTCATTGCGCAGGGGCTCTCCGTAACCCTCCCAACTGTCCAGGGGATTGCCATGCTCGTCCGTCTTGCGTCGCCGGACCGGGGCCATGCCCGCGAACAGCGGGGACTGCGCGAGCTTACTCACGGCCGTGGGTGACCAGGTGGCCCCGCTACGGGTTCGGTGGCCCTCCTCATTGAGCTTGTGGGCCGTGTCCTTGGTGGTCTTCTTGTCGAGCAACAGATCCGCGAGCCGACGCGCGGTCTCGTACTCGTCCCTGTGGTGTTCGACCGTGCCACTTCCTGGAGCGCTATAGAGCCCGAACGGCGGTCTACCCGTTCCGCGTCGCCCCTCTGCCTTGTGCGAGTCGTGGCCGATCTTCACGCGCTTCGCGATGTCCTTCGCCTCCTCCCTGGCGCGCTCGCTCAGGATGGCGAAGACCATGCGCCCGCCCCTGGACGAGTCCAGCCCCTCGGAAACAGACACGAGTCGGGATTGCCGGCGGTCGAACTCGTCGAGCATCCGACCGACAGCCCCCATGCCCCGACGGTCGAAGCGGTCCGTCTTCCACACCCCGAGCGTCTTGGACCTGCCGTCCATGACTGCTTGCGTGGCCTTCTCGAACTCCTGCCGTCGTACGTAGGCCTTGGACGCTGAGAGCTGTTCGAACCAGACATGCCGGATCTGGAGCCCGTCCGCCTGCGCCCAGCGCACCAGGTCACGCAGATGCCCCCGGAGGGTGGCCAGGTCTTCCTTCTTGTTGCTGCGTCGCAGGTAGGCATCCATCAGCCCGGACGGATCCGCCGTTACGGGCTTGTCCAGCCCCATGGCTTCCAGTTCCTCTTGACTGAGCCCCAACCCGACCAGCGTCGCGTGATCCTCGCGCACCTCAACCCCCTTCGCTTTCAAGCAAAAGGGTACGGAAGGAATGGACCTTAGACGTTTACTTTCTCGAAGTGCGGCACGATCCACTCGCGATCCACGGAGTACCGCGCGAACCCGCCCCCGAGCTGGTCGTAGATGCCGCCCCACCAATGACACGCGGAGGGTACGCTCCGCCGCTTCGCCTCCTCGAAGGTCGCCTGCTCCCAGGGCCACCAGTCCACCGGAGGGGCTCCGCAGCGTCACCGTGTCACGAAATGGACCGCAGCCGGCCGTGGGACTGGCGCTGGAGTTGATCGATGGCCTGGGCCGTTTGGTCGCACTCGGGGAGGAAGATGACGAGCTGCTGGTCGTCCATGGGCAGTTCGAGCGTCTCGCGGAGCAGTCGCAGTCGGTGCCCGGCCGGGTGGTTGAGCCTGAGGACGCCGCGGCGCGGTAGTTCATGGCGGCAGAGACGGTTGGTGAACTCGGGCCCGGCGATGGGGAGGAGCTCGGAGATGAGCCATTCGAGGTTTTCGAGGGACGGCGCCTGCCACAGGTCGAAGCCGTGCTCGTCCGCGACCTCGTCCCAGTCGGCGAAGAACGTCCGGGCTCGGGGGTCGGTGAACAAGTAGCGGTTGAGGTTGGGCTCGGCGTCGTCGAGCAGTCCGGTGCCGCTGGTGATGGCCTGGTAGCCCGTGGTGTGGGCGAGGATGTCACCGAGCCGGTTGGTCACGACGGCGACGCCGGGTTCCAGCAGGCAGAGCGTCTGCAGGACGGACGGCCGCACGCGTCGGGGCGGTGGCACGGGCCTGATGTGGACCGAGCACGCGTCGCCGGAGATCTTCGCGAGGTAGCGCAGGTGGTTGCGCTCCGAGGGGTTGAGGCAGAGCGCGTCGGCGAGCGAGTTGATGACCGTGGGCGATGGGTTGCGGTCGCGCCCTTGCTCGATACGGGCCAGGTATTCGACGCTGATACCGGCTCGGGTGGCGAGGTCCAGGCGGCGCAGCCCGGGCGATCGGCGGCGGCCGTCCCTCAGCAGGCCGAGGAATTCCGGCTGGATGCTGTCACGCTTGGCCCGGATGAAGTTCCCTAACGGCGTTCCCATTCCGCCAGGTTAGCGGTGTCGACGGGGTGGCCGAGGCGGCTCGCGAGGACTGAGGGTGGCCCTGCGGGGGCTAGCTTCAGTACGGCCTGGTTAGCCCCACTGTGGCGCTTGATGATGACGGTCATGGACAACACATCGACACGCCGGTCCGGACAGGTGTTACTGGTGTGGGGGTTGCTCGTGGCAGCGGCCAACCTCCGGGCGAGTCTGACCGGTGTCGGGCCGTTGCTGGACCGCGTGCAGGCCGACCTGGGGTTGGCCCCGGTCGCCCTCGGCCTGCTGAACACCCTGCCGTTGCTGGCGTTCGCGGCACTGTCTCCGATGGTGCCCCGGCTTGCCGTGCGGTGGGGACAGGAGCGGCTCCTGGGCGGTGCGCTCGTCGTGCTGACACTGGGGATCGCGGTTCGGTGGGTGCCCTCGGCGGTCGGCCTGTTCGCGGGAACCGTGCTGATCGGGGCGGGCATCGCCGTGGGCAACGTCCTGCTGCCGAGCCTCATCAAGCGTGACTTCCCCACCAAGGTGGGGCTGCTCACCAGCGCCTACGCGACGGTGATGGGTGGTGTCGCCGCGGTCGCGTCCGGGGTGGCGGTGCCGATCAGCGAGATCGCTCCGGGCGGCTGGTCCACCGCCTTGGGCTGCTGGGTCCTGATCGCGCTGGTGGCCGTACTGCTGTGGCTTCCCCAGATGCGCACCGCGCCGCCCGCCCCGCAGGCGGCGCGCGGGCAGCACCGGCTGCCCTGGGGGTCCGGCCTCGCGTGGGCGGTCACGGCGTTCATGGGGTTGCAGTCCTTCGGCTTCTACGTGGTCGTGACGTGGCTGCCCCAGATCTTCCAGGACAACGGTGTCAGCCCGGCCACGGCCGGATGGCTGCTGTTCCTGTTCCAGGCGGTCGCGGTGCTGACCAGCCTGGCGGTGCCGGGCGCGCTGCGCTGGGCACGTGACCAGCGGGCGCTGGCGACGATCTGCTCGGCCATCCTGCTCCTCGGCTACCTCGGGCTCCTGGTGGCCCCCGGCCTGGCGCTGCTGTGGAGCATCGTCCTGGGCCTGGGCGGCGGGGCCTGCCTCGTGCTCGCGCTGGCGTTCCTCGGCATGCGTGCCCAGGACGCGGCCGGGGCGGGCGCGCTGTCCGCGATGGCGCAGTCGATCGGCTATCTCCTCGCCGCCGCCGGCCCCGTGGTCATCGGGCTGCTGCACAGCGTCAGCTCCGGCTGGCAGGCCCCACTGGTGCTGACGTGCGTGGCCGCGGCCGCTCAGACGGCGGTCGCGCTGGTGGCCGGACACGGCACGGTGCGGCGGGCCGAGGTCCGGGAGCCCGGCCCGGTCCCTGCGGCGCCGGAGCGCGCCTCGTCACCCGGGCACTGATCGTCCGGCGAAGGCCGGCGAAGGCCGGCGAAGGCCGGCGCCAACGGGGGAAGAATGTTACCGATCGCCATAAACCGGAAGTTATCGCTACCCATAACCACGCAGATTCAGGCGGCCATCCGCGAACGCATAAAAGACGGGACCCTGCATCCGGGTGTCCGATTGCCATCGAGCCGGAATCTCGCCGGAGATCTCGGGGTATCGCGCAGTGTCGTGGTCCAGGCCTACGAGCAGCTGGTGGCCGGAGGATATCTGCGGTCCACCCAGGGCTCGGGCACCAGGGTGGCGACCCACCTGCCGCGCCGCGACCGCGGCGCGGCCGAGCCGGCCCGGCGCGCGGAGGCCCGCTACGACCTGAGGGTCGACGCGACGAGCTCGGCGCTGTTCCCGTCCCGTGAATGGCTGCGGGCCTACGAGTACGTGGGGCAGTCGATCGGCGGCGCCGGCACCCGGCGCTACCCCCTCGGTGTTCCGGAACTCCGGGAAGAACTCGCGGCCTACCTCGGCCGTTCGCGGGGGGTCCTGACGACCGCCGCCGAGATCGCCGTCACCGCCGACTTCGACCACACCGTCGACGTGGTGTGGCGCGTCCTGCACGACCTCGGTGTCGACCACATCGCCGTGGAGAGCCCCGGCGCGCCCCGGCAGGCCCGGATCGCCGAGCGGGCGGGGCTGCGGGTCAGCGGAATCCCCGTGGACGACGCGGGCATCGACGTGGACGCCCTCGCCCGGTCCGGAGCCCGCGCCGTGCTGGTCACCCCGGTGTCGCAGGTGCCGACGGGGGCCGTGCTGTCGCCGGGGCGCCGGGAGGCCCTGCTGCGCTGGGCGGCCGACGTCGACGGCTGGGTGATCGAGTACGACCGGGACGGGCACTTGTGGTTCGGCGCCAGCAGCGGCCCCCTCGCCCTGCAGCGGCACCGTCCGGAGCGCGTGGTCTACGTCGGCACGACCGGGGCCGTCTTCGGCCCGTGCATACGGCTCGGCTGGGTGGCGGCGCCCGAGCCGGTGGCGGAGCGGCTCGGCCGGACACCGCTCGGCGTCCCGGACCCGCTCACCCAGCTGACCTTCGCCCACTTCATCTCCTCCGGCATGCTGGACCAGCACATCCGGGAGATCCGGACCCTCCTGCGGGCACGGCGCGCGGCGCTTCGGGACGCCGTCGAAAAGCACCTGCCGGGCGCCCGGATGACCGGCGAGCCGACGGGCATCCACGCCTACGTCCGGTTGCCCCAGGGCGTCGATGACGTCCGCCTCGCCGCCCTCGCACGGGCCAAGTCGGTTCTCGTCCATCCCGGCAGGCACTTCCAGCTCGGCCACCGGTCGCCCTCGTCGGGGATGGTGCTCGGCTACGGCGCGGTGCGCCGCAGCCTGCTCCCGGAGGCGGTCGGTCTGCTCGCCCGGGCCATGGGCCAGGTCAACGCCCGGTAATTCGGCAAACAAGAAACGAATGTCGGCCAGACCATTGGCCACTCCATCGACCGGGCCACTCCGGGAATTCGTTGCTCCCCGGACGGAGATCGTGTTGGTCTGCGTCCATGACGAAAACCGTAGGGGTCGTGGGGGCCGGCGTCATCGGGGCCTGCGTGGCTTTCAGTCTCGCCCAACGCGGAATGCGGGTGCACTGCGTGGAACGCGCGCAGCCCGGACGCCTGACCACCGATGTCAGCTTCGCGCGGCTGAGTGCCTTTCAGCAGCCCACGTACGCGAGGTTCGAGCTGAGTCACACCGGAATGATCGAACACCTCCGGTTCGCCGGGCAGTTCGACTCCGCCCCCTGGTGGCACCCCACCGGAAGCCTCGCCTGGGGCGACGACGAGGACGGCGGCGACGGCAGCGGCCCGTCGTTCGCGGACGTGGCCCACCGCCTCAGCGCCTGGGGCTACCGGACCGTGTGGAGTGACGCGGCCCGGGTGAACCGCGAATGGGAGCCGGGCATCGCGTTCCCGCACCCCCGGACACCGGTCGCGCTGTTCCCGGACGAGGCCTGGATCGACGGGCCGAAGCTGGTCTCCAAGATGCTCGCGGCGGCCCGGGACACCGGGCTCCTGACGCTGTGGAACGGCGCGGTCGACGGCATCGAGGTCCACGACGCAGAAGTGCGCGCCCTTCGCCTCGAAGCCGGCGACCGCATCGAGGTCGACGCCGTCGTCAATGCCGCCGGGCCGCAGGCGCCCACTGTGGCCGCGATGCTCGGAGCCGCCCCGCTCCGGGGCGTCGCGACGCGCAGCAGCCTCGTGATCGACCTGCTCACCGAAGGCGATCCGGTGCGCCACGCCCTGCGCGGCGCACAGGCCCACGCCAGGTCGGCGGGGCCGGGGCGGGTGCGCGTGCGGTCCGAACAGGTCGACGCCCGCCTCCCGGCCGGAATGCGGTCCGATCCCGGCGACGAGCTCGTCAAGGACCTGCTGGAGCGCGCGTACCGCACGGTTCCGGCGCTCGAGTCGGCCAGCGTCGACCGGGTGCGCATCGGTACCGCCGTGTTCCCGGCGGACGGATTTCCCAGCGTCGGCGCGGTGTCCGCCGTTTCCGGCTACTACGAGGCTTTCGCCAACAGCGGTATCACCCTCGCCCCGCTCATCGGGCGGACCCTGACCACTCACATCGCCACCGGGGAGATTCACCCGGCGTGGGCCCGGTCCTCTCCTGACCGGCTGAGGACGGCACCGTAACCATTACCGAGAGAGGGAAGCAATGTCTGCATTTCCGGAGCTCCGTAAGCTGATCGAGAGCTACGTATCCCAAGAACCCCCGGAGATCCATGAGATACGCACGGGAACCCTTCCCGAGCTGCCCGGGTCGTACGGCCAGTACTTCACCGCCTGGGATTTCGCGAACAGCATCGTCCGCGACTACTCGATGAACCTCTACCAGTTGACGAGGATGGCGACGGACGAGAGCCTCTCCGTCGAGAACGTGCTGACGGTCTTCCGCACGCTGGACCCCATCTACAGCACCTTCCTCGGCTACAACGGATTCCCGACCCTGGCGAAGTACGCGGAAGAGGTCGGGCAGCCCGCGGACAGCCGTGGCGAGCTCGTGGACAGGCTGGCCACGTTCACCGAATACGCGAACCGGCTCACGGCCTGGTCGCACCACTACTTCCCGTGGGACCTGGGCGAGCACTACCGCTACCCGACGAACGGTGCCTCGGTGCCGCCCGAGTACACCCCCGCGCCGGTCTCCGTCGAGGATTCGCTCCAGCGGATTCCGGTCAGGCTCACCTGGCAGCCCCTGGGCGTGGAAGTCGAGGCCGAGCTCTACGGTGATCTCAATCAGCAGCTCTGCATGGACGTCCTCAAGGCCCTGCCGTTCACCGTCCTGCAGGACCACGCGGTGGTCAGCGGTGAATCCATGTACGCCTGGGCTCCCTTGGTGAGCGTGGCGCCGACGCCGGTGCGCGAGCGCATCTGCGACGCGCCGGTCGGCCGGCTCAGGTTCAGCCAGGCGACGGGCAACAAGGTCATCGTCCAGTACGGGCCGACCTCGGAGACGCTCAGCAGCCCCGTCCTCGGCAAGGTGATCGACCGTCACACCGACAGGCTCGCCGAGGTCGGCAAGGCCGTATGGGAAAGCACGTTCAGCACGAAGGAGCCCATCTGGCTCACGGTGGAACGTATCTGACCACGGCCGGCCGGAAAGGGTGAAGGAATGACGAGCACACCGAGCAAACCGACCAGGGACCTGCTGTTCCCCGAACTGGGCGACTCCATCGAATCGCGGATCGCCTGGTTCCAGCACATGCAGAAGAACGAGCCGTTACGCTTCCGTCCGGAATACAACCTGTGGGAAGTGTTCCGGTACGACGACGTGCAACACGTACTCAAGAACCCCACCGACTTCTCGGTGACCAACAAGACCCACATGGGGCTGCCGTTCTCCTTCGGCAGAGCGGACATACCGGACCACCGCTATCTGCGGGGGTTCGTGGCACGCTCGTTCCAGCCCGGCAGCATCGAAAAGATGGCCCCCGAGTTCACGGCCATGGTCGACTCGCTCCTGGAGCCCGCCCGCACCTCCGGAAGGATGGAGCTGCTCGGCGAGCTCTGCTACCCGATCATGGAGCGTGCCGTTGCCCACATGTTCGGCCTCCGGATCCCCGGCGCCGACCGTTTCCGGGAATGGTCCGACCAGATGTTCGGCCAGCTCATCGGGGTCCGCTCCCCGGACCACGCCGACGTGGTCGACCTGTTCCAGGAGCAGCTCGACGAACGCAAGCGCAACCCGCGCGACGACCTCATGAGCGCGCTGCTCGCGGAGCGGCGCAAGGACGGACGACTGGCCGAGGAAAAGATCATCCACATGTGCCTGGACCTGGCGACCGCCGGGAACGCGCCCATGGCCCTCATGCTCGGCTACGCCTTCGACCGCTTCTGCCGGGACCCGGAGTTCTTCCAGACCCTGCGGCGCGACCCCTCACTGATTCCGGGGGCCATCGAGGAGATCCTGCGCTTCGACTTCTCGTGGTTCAACCTCTGGCGCACGGCCCGGCACGACACCGTACTGGGCGGGCAGGAGATCAAGGCGGACCAGTACGTGGTGGTCTGGGACTCGTCGGCCAACTTCGACGAGAGCCACTTCCCCCGGGCCGACCGGTTCGACATCAGGCGCTCCCCCAACCCCCATATGACCTTCGGGCAGGGCATGTACATCTGCCTCGGCCTGCCCCTGGTCCGCACCCTGGGGCGCGTCGTGCTGGAACGCGTCGTCGCCACCTTCTCCGACATGCGCTCCGACCCGGAGAACCCCATGCGGACCCTGGACCGGATGAAGGACTACATCGTCTCCCTCGACGTGGTCCTGACACCGTAGACCGGATCAGTGCCGGAGGAGCGGGGCCAGGTCCCGGGTCCAGCTGTCACGCGTGCGCGTCCAGACCGCGGAGCAGTCGGCCCGGGCCGGGCCGGCGAGCTCCGGGTGGCGGGCGGGGCCGGCCCCGTAGACCGCGCAGCGGTGGGACGCGGCGCGGGTGGCGGGCGGGGCGTGTTCGTCCGCGGGGTCGGGGGCGGGGTCGGCGGCCGCCTCCGCGTCGTAGGAGCGGGCGGCGGCGAGGAGGGTCTGCTCGCCTTCGGGGTCGCCGGCGCGCAGGAGCATCACCTGGGCGAAGCGGTCGGCGGCGTCCTCTTCGGCGCGGTCGTCGAGGGTGCGGTGCAGGGCGTCCAGGAGGGCGTGGCCCGCCTCGTGGTAGAGCGTCTCCCGGACGATGTGGGACAGGTCCTCGTCCGGGTGGGCGGAGCCCGATCGGCCGATCAGGTCCCGCTCCTCGGCGAGGTCGTCGTAGCAGAGCTCGATGCGGTGTTCCTCGGGGTCGTAGCCGGTGCCCCCGCCGTCGCAGGAGCGGGCTACGACCTCCACGCCGCGGGGCAGGGCGAGGTGGCCGTTGAGGTCCGCGAGGACCGCTTCGGCGGGGGCCCGGTCCTTCAGGAAACGGTGGTGGTCCCGGTCGGCCGCCGCGGGCTCCTCGTAGCGGAGGGTGAAACCCTTGCCGCTGCCGGGCGGGTCCTGCTGCCCGCATGCGGCGGCGAGCAGGAGCAGGACTGCCCCGAGCATCGCTCGGTGACGGGTGATCATAAGCGCCAACTCCCTCTGAACTAGCTCAGATTCTCTCGCGCTCTCGGGCGTCCCGACGGACACTTGTGGCACGTTGCCGGAGCTCTCTGAGGGGATTGCCGATGCGGGACAGCCATCGCAGTGAGGCCGAGCGGCTGTTGGGGCGGGCCGTGGACGAGGAGGCCCGGCGGGCGGCGGCGGGGGTGCCGGTCGACAAGGCGGTGCTGCTGGCGCGGGCGAGGGAGGCGCTGGATTCGCTCGCCGCGAGCGCGGCCCACGAGTACGAGGCGTACGTACGGGCCCTGGACGAGGCGGCGGCCGGGGAGCAGTCGCTCGGCGAAGCCTTCCAGCGGGGCAACTCCTCAACCGCCTTACTGGTGGCGGCTGTTGCCGCGGCCGCGGCCGTCGGGGCGGATCTGGCGCTCGGTGTGGCGGCCGGTACGGCGCTGGCCGCGGGGGCGGTGACGGGCGTCGCCGGGGCGGTGGCGACCGTGGCGAAGGTGACGGCACTGCACCTGCCGGCCGCGAACCGGCGGGCCGGCGAGCGGGGTCGGCCCGGCGGTCCTGAGCAGTTGAGGCTGCAGTGGCTGTCGGCGCTGGAGGTACGCGGGATACGGCCCTTCCTGGAGCAGCAGCGTGCGGTGGCCGCGGCGGCGCGGGCACCCCGCGGCGCGGCCCGGACGGCGCCGCCGCGTCGCGGGACGGACCGCAGCGCGGAGGCCAGGCGGCGCAGTGTGCTGGAGCAGTCCTTCGGCCAACTTCCGGAACCGGCCGGGCTGTTCGCCGGACGGAAGGCGGAGCTGACGCGGATCGCGCAGTGGGTGCAGGCGGCCCGGGCCAGTACGGAGACGCGCCCGGTGGTCGTGGTGCTGCACGGCGAGCCGGGGGTGGGCCGTACGGCGCTCGCGCTGCGGACGGCGCACGGGCTGCGGGACCAGTTCCGCGGTGCGTGCGTGGTGGATCTGCGGGGCGGGGACCTGGGCGGTGCGCCGCTGTCGACGCGGGAGGCGCTGCTGCACCTGCTGAACCGGCTGGGTGCGCCACGCGAGCAGTTGCTGTTCCGCGAGGGGTCCTCGGCGGAGCAGCAGGTGCGGCGGCTCGGGGAGCTGTACCACCAGCACCTCCAGGGGTTGCCGGTGACGGTGGTCCTGGATGACGCGGTGGACCCGGCGCAGGTGCGGATGCTGGTGCCGGAGCGTTCCGAGAGCCTGGTGCTGGTGACGGCGCGGGAGCCACTGGAGCTGCCGGCGGATCTGGCGGCGTGGGTGTACCAGTTGCCGGTGGAGCCGTTGCCGGAGGCGGAGGCGGCGGAGCTGGTCCGTGCGGCGGCGGCCACCCCGGAGTCGGCCCCGGGTCCGGGCGATGACGCCGACCTCGGCGCCGATGCCGAGGACGCCCTCGCCACCGCCGTATCGGCGGCCGTGGAGTCGGGCGGCGGGCTCCCCCTCGCGCTGCGGATGCTCGCTCCGGCGGCCCGTGAGGGCCACGCGCCGGACGCCGGGGAGGGCCACCCGGTGGAGCGCGCCCTGCGGGCCGCCGACGCCCGGCTGCCCGCGCCCGCCCGCCGGCTGCTGCGGCGGCTGCCCCTGGCCGGGCGGGCCTCCCTCGGCGGCGCGGCGGCGGCCGCGCTGGCCGACGTACCGGAGCAGGCGGCGCTGCGCGCGCTGGAGGAGTTGTGGGAGGCCGGGCTGATCGAGCGGGTGCGCGGTCAGCGGTTCCGCATGCACGACGCGGTCCGCGCGTACGCCGCGGGCCGACTGGCGCAGGAGGAGGACCGGGCGGAGGCCGTGGCGGCGCACGAGCGGCTGATCCGCAACTACGCGCAGCTCGCGGACTCGGTCATCCGGATGGTCGACGGGAAGATGTCGACGCGGGCCAATCAGTTCGGGGGCCACGGTTTCACCTCGCTGGACGCGGCGCTGCGCTGGCTGGACGACGAGTCGAGCTTCATCACGGCGGCGCTGCGGCAGTCGGAGGGGGTGGACCAGCAGGTGGTGCTCGACCTGCTGGGCGCGTTGTGCGACTTCTGCCTGCTGCGCGGGGACCTGTACCGGCTCGGGGAGATCGACGAGCTGACGCAGGCGGTGGCGGCGGGCCGGCAGGGCGAGCAGGGCCGGCTGGTGCGGTCGGTGCAGTGGCGTACGGGTATCGCGGCGCGCCAGCTGGGCGAGCTGGACAAGGCCCGCACGACGCTGACCTCGGTGGTCGACGGGTACATGGAGGCGCACCAGGAGGCGGGGGCGGCGATGGCCCTGGTCTCGCTCGGGATCACCCTGCACCACCAGGGGAACCTCCCGGAGGCCGCGGCCCGCATCCGCGAGGCGCTGGCGCTCCAGGAGCCGGCGGAGCTGGCCGGCGACCGGGCGTGGGGCCTGCACGCGCTGGCGGCCGTCGAACGGGACCGGGCCCGCCTGGCGGAGGCGATGCGGCTGCTGGAGCAGTCGCTCGCGCTGCACCGGGAGAGCGAGAGCGTGCACGGCGAGGCGTGGGCGCACTTCCAGCTGGGCCAGGTGTACCTGCGGGTCGGCGACGTGCCGCGGGCGGAGGCGGAGCTGCGCCTCGCCCTGGACCTGTACGGGCGCACGCGCGACGGCCGCGGCGAGGCGTGGGCGCTGACGCAGCTGGGGCGGGCCCGGGTGGTGGACGGGGATCCGGGGCCGGCGCTGGAGCGGCTGCGGGAGGCGCTGGCCCGGCACCGGGAGCAGGAGGACGCGCGCGGTGAGGCGTGGACGCTGTACTACCTGGGCCAGGCGCTGGAGGAGGGCGGCGAGCGCGATCAGGCGGTGCGGGAGCTGGAGCGGGCGCGGACGATGTTCTCGCGGATGCGGGACGTGTACGGGCTGGCGCACGCCCGGCACCATTCGGGTCGGGTGACGCGGGACCAGCGGGCGGCGCAGACGGGGAACCTGAAGAACTCCGGTTTCGCGCGTCAGCTGCTGGTGGACGCGCGGGCGGACTTCCGGCGGATCGGGCTGGCCCACGGCGAGGCCTGGACCTGCCTGGAGCTGGCGGTGGTGGACGCGGGCAACGGCCGGGTCTCGCAGGCGCTGGGGCTGTGCGAGGAGGCGGTGCGGCTGTTCATCTCGTACGGGGACCGGCGCGGGGAGGACTGGGCGCGGTTCCTGCGGTGCACGATGCTGCCGTACGCGACGCCGGCCGCGCCGGAGGAGGCGCGGGCGGAGCTGGCCCGGCTGGCGCGGGCCCCGCATCCGGCGCGGGACGGGCGGCTGGAGGACGGCCTGGAGACGTACGGGGTGATCCTGGGCCGGGGCGTGGACCCGGTGGAGGGCTGGCAGGCGTGGCGGCTGGGCCTGGTGCCGAACCTGCACTCGCGGGAGATCATGGGCGTCCCGCTCCCGTGACGCCCGCGGCGGGCCGCGCCGTGATGCGCAGGACACCCCTGCGGCGACGGCGGCGAAGTGCCCGCCGCCGCCCGGGGGGTCGTCTCCGTAGGACCCGACGGCGACTCGTCGTCGAGGTCCCGCACCCGACCCGCGCCGCCGATGATCATGCACAGCGCGAGCCCGCCGCCCCACCGGTTCACGGGCGGGTGGCGGTCACGCGAAGGGTCCTACGGAGCCCGGGTGCCGTCCGCGCTCGCGGAACCCGGCTCCGGGGCCTCCTGGAAGTCGACGCGGCCCATGTGCCGGCTCATGGACTTCATCAGGCCCCACACCCCGAGGGCGAGGGCGGCGAAGACGATGAAGCCCAGGATTCCGGGGGTCACCTTGTTCTTGTCGAAGGTGTCCCCGGCCAGCGGGAGGAACTGGACGATTGCTGCCTGCGTAGCGCTCATGGCTACGCATTCTCCCGGATGCCCGAGAAGAGGTCGGACTCGGGGAGGGAAGTGTCGACGAGCGACTTGGCGAGCTCGTACTCCTCGGTGGGCCAGACCTCCTTCTGGATCTCCATCGGGACGCGGAACCAGCCGCCGTCCGGATCGATCTGCGTGGCGTGCGCGATGAGCGCCTTGTCACGGATCTCGAAGAAGTCCGAGCACGGGACGTGCGTGGTCAGGGTCCGCTCCTTGCGCTCGAACTCCTTCCACCGCTCCAGCCACTCCCCGTACGGGGAGTCCATGCCGCGCTCCAGCAGCGCCTCGTGCAGCGCGATGGTGCGCGGCTTGTTGAAGCCCTGGTTGTAGTAGAGCTTCTGCGGCTGGTAGGCGGGGCCGAATTCGGCCTCCGGGAACTTCTCGGTGTCGGCCGCGCCGTCGAAGGCCACCATCGAGATCTTGTGGGTCATGATGTGGTCGGGGTGCGGGTAGCCGCCGTTCTCGTCGTAGGTGGTGATCACCTGCGGCTTGAAGGCGCGGATCTTCTTCACCAGCTCGCCGGCGGCCTCCTCGACGTCCGCGAGGGCGAAGCAGCCCTCGGGGAGCGGGGGCAGCGGGTCGCCTTCGGGCAGGCCGGAGTCGACGTATCCCAGCCACTCCTGCTCGATGCCGAGGATCTGGCGGGCCTCGTCCATCTCCTTGGCGCGGACCTCGTGGATGTTCTCCTCGATGTACTTGTCACCCTGGAGCTTGGGGTTCAGGACCGAGCCGCGCTCGCCCCCGGTGCAGGTCACGACCAGTACGGGTACCCCTTCGGACACGTACTTGGCCATGGTGGCCGCGCCCTTGCTCGACTCGTCGTCGGGGTGGGCGTGGACGGCCATCAGTCGAAGCTGCTCGGTCAAGACGGGATCCTCTGCGATTCGGCGCGACGGTCGACCTCTATATTGACCGAATCGGGGGACGGAAAATTCCGGGGGCGGTCCGCAGG
Source organism: Streptomyces sp. NPDC048337 (assembly GCF_043201175.1). NCBI lineage: Bacteria > Bacillati > Actinomycetota > Actinomycetes > Kitasatosporales > Streptomycetaceae > Streptomyces > Streptomyces sp. NPDC048337. The sequence goes on along the minus strand of NZ_JBICYR010000014.1, from coordinate 79,381 downwards.
GATCCGGCCCCGCCCTCTCGGAAGGAACGATCGATGAGCGCGGTACGCGAGGGCCTGCCCGAGGGCCGTTATGGCCGGTCGGCGGACGAGCGTGCGGACCGGAAGCTCAAGGTCGTCGGGTCCGTGCTCGGGGTCGTGCTGCTGGGTGTGGTCGGCTGGATCGGCTGGGACTACGTCGCCGGGCAGAGCGTCAGCGCCGAGGTGATCAAGTTCCAGGTGGTCTCGGACGCCGAGGTGAAGGTGCACCTGGAGGTCCGCAAGGAGTCCTCGGTCACCGGGGTGTGCACGCTGAGCTCGCAGGACAAGGAGCACAACGAGGTGGGCCGAGCGGACTACACCTTCGCGCAGCCCGAGAGCCGGGTGGACGAGATGGTCTCCCTCAAGACGACCGGCCGGGCCACGATGATCGAGCTGGTGGGCTGCCAGCCCGCCACCGGCTCCCACTGACGGTCACCGAGAGTCACCGGGGGCGCGTTCTCGTCACCCGTGATGACACACTTCATACACATCACGTCCTCCCCCTTTTCCTGCCGAATTGTTAGGCTCGTGGTTTCGCCCGCCGCTGGCGGCCTGTAGTCCCCTGTACCGACGAGGAGCACCCGTGACCCAGACGAGCGAGAGCGTCACCTGGCTGACCCAGGCGGCGTACGACCAGCTGAAGGCGGAGCTGGACTACCTCTCTGGTCCCGCACGCACGGAGATCGCCACGAAGATCGCAGCCGCCCGCGAGGAGGGCGACCTGCGGGAGAACGGCGGTTACCACGCGGCCAAGGAGGAGCAGGGCAAGCAGGAGCTGCGCGTGCGCCAGCTGACCCAGCTGCTGGAGAACGCCAAGGTCGGGACCGCGCCCGCGTCCGACGGTGTGGTGGCCCCTGGCACCCTCGTCAAGATCGCCTTCGACGGCGACGAGGACGACACCCTGGAGTTCCTGCTGGCCTCCCGTGAGTACGCCTCCACGGACTTCGAGACGTACTCGCCGCAGTCCCCGCTCGGCAGCGGTGTGCTGGGCAAGGCGATCGGCGAGGACGCCGAGTACGAGCTGCCGAACGGCAAGAAGGCCTCGGTCAAGATCCTCGACGTCAAGCCCTTCACCGGCTGATCACCCACCCCTTTCGCACACGCCGATGCCCGGCCGGGTTCCTTCTCCGGCCGGGCATCGGCATGCGTACGGGCGTGCGTACGGGCCTACGCGGTGGCCGAGCGGTACTTGCGGACCGCCAGGGTCCGGAAGACCGCGATGATCAGCAGGGACCAGAGCACGGACGCCGGCACCGGGTGCTGCATCGGCCAGGCCTCCGGGACCGGATAGCCCTCCGGGAGGTTGCCGAAGAGCTCGCGGGCCGCCTGGACGGTGGCGCTGAACGGGTTCCACTCCGCGATGTGCCTCAGGAAGGTCGGCATGTTCTCGGAGGGGACGAAGGCGTTCGAGATGAACGTCAGCGGGAAGAGCCAGATCAGCCCGCCCGAGGTGGCCGCCTCCGGGGTGCGCACCGACAGGCCGATCAGGGCGCCGATCCAGGAGAAGGCGTAGCCGAGCAGGAGCAGCAGGCCGAAGCCGGCGAGCACCTTGCCGAGGTTCTCGTGGGTGCGCCAGCCGACGATGAGCGCGACGACGGCCAGCACGACCACGGTGAGCGCGGTCTGGACGAGGTCGGCGAGGGTGCGGCCGGTCAGGACGGCGCCGCGGGCCATGGGCAGCGAGCGGAAGCGGTCGATGAGGCCCTTGTGCATGTCGTCCGCGATGCCCGCGCCGGCTCCGGCGGTGGCGAAGGTGACGGTCTGGGCGAAGATGCCGGCCATCAGGAACTCGCGGTAGGCGGCGGGTGAGGTGTTGCCGCCGACGCTGATCGAGCCGCCGAAGACGTAGCTGAACAGGACGACGAACATCACCGGCTGGATCACGCCGAAGATGATCATCTCGGGGATCCGGGACATCCGGATCAGGTTCCGCTTGGCGATCACCAGCGAGTCGCTGATGCCCTGGACGATGCCCCCGCGCGGGCGGGGTGCGGCCAGGTCCGGGGTCGCGGAGGTGGTGGTCGTGGTGGTCACTTCGCCGTCTCCTTCCGCGCCGCCTTGCGGCTCTTGGCGTCCTGCGGGGCGGCCTCGCCGTTCTCCTCCGCCGTCAGCTCGGCCGCGTGGCCGGTCAGGGAGATGAACACGTCGTCGAGGGTGGGGCGGCGCAGTCCGATGTCGTCGATCTCGATGCCCCGGCCGTCCAGTTCCCGGATGACCTCGGCGAGCAGCTTGGCGCCGCCCGACACGGGGACGGTGAGCTTGCGGGTGTGCTCCTCGTAGGTGGTCTCGCCCTTGCCGAAACCGGCGAGCACCTCGCGTGCGGTGGGGATGTGCTCGCGCTCGTGGACGACGACCTCGACGCGCTCGCCGCCCGTGCGGGCCTTGAGCTGGTCGGAGGTGCCGCGGGCGATGACCTTGCCGTGGTCGACCACGCAGATGTCGTGCGCGAGGTGGTCGGCCTCCTCCAGGTACTGGGTGGTGAGCAGGAGGGTGGTGCCGCCGGCGACCAGCTCCTGGATGATCCCCCACAGCTGCTGGCGGTTGCGGGGGTCGAGTCCGGTGGTGGGCTCGTCCATGAACATCACGGGCGGGCTGACGACGAGGGCGGCCGCGAGGTCCAGGCGCCGGCGCATGCCGCCGGAGTAGGTCTTGGCGGTGCGGTCGGCGGCGTCGGAGAGGTTGAAGCGGTCCAGGAGTTCCTCGGCCCGGGCCTTCGCCGCCCTGGCCTTCATCTGGTAGAGCCGGCCGACCATTTGGAGGTTCTCGCGGCCGGTCAGGTACTCGTCGACGGCGGCGAACTGGCCGGACAGGCCTATCGCGCGCCGGACCTCGTTGGGGTGCTTGAGGACGTCGATGCCGGCGACGACGGCCTTGCCGCGGTCGGGGCGGAGGAGGGTGGTCAGTACGCGCACGGTCGTGGTCTTGCCCGCGCCGTTGGGGCCGAGCAGCCCCAGGACGGTGCCTTCGGGGACATCGAGGTCCACGCCGTCCAGAGCACGTACATCGCCGAAGGTCTTGACCAGACCTTCGGCGTAGATGGCGCCTGGCATATGGATTCTCCCAGTGTTTTCGGGTGTTTCCTACGCAAATCGTATGGGCGCCGGGCCTGCCTCGCCCGGCCGAACGGGGGACGCACCTCTGCCTCCCCTCCGCCCGGGGCGCACGCTATCGCGTTATATCGCGTACCGCCCATGGGGTCGCGGTGACGCCCTCGCCCGCCTCGCCGATCGGCGCCGGGCCGACTAGCTCATCACCCTGTACCCCGCGTTGTGCAGCGACCGCGCGACCTCCTTGCAGTGCTCCGGGCCCTTCGTCTCCAGGTGCAGCTCCACCTCCACCTCGGTGAGCCCGAGCCGCGGGTCGGTCCGTACGTGACTCACGTCCAACACGTTCGCATCCACCACTGACAACACCCCCAGGAGCCCGGCCAGGGCCCCCGGCCGGTCGGCCACGCGCAGCCGCAGAGAGAGGTACCGGCCCGCCGCCGCCATGCCGTGGCGCAGGATGCGCTGGAGCAGCAGCGGATCGATGTTCCCGCCCGACAGAACGGCCACCACCGGGCCTCCGCCGTACAGTTCGGGCTCGCTCAGCAGGGCGGCGACCGTACTGCACCCGGCCGGCTCGACCACGAGCTTGGCCCGCTCCAGGCAGAGCAGCAGGGCACTGGAGAGCGCGTCCTCGGAGACCGTACGCACGTCGTCGAGCAGTTCGCCAATGATTTTGAACGGGATGTCGCCGGGCCGGCCGACCTTGATGCCGTCGGCCATCGTGCTCGGGTTGTCGATCGACACCGGGTGCCCGACGAGCAGCGAGGGCGGGTAGGCGGCCGCGCCCGCCGCCTGGACGCCGATGACCCTGACGTCCGGCCGCAGCGCCTTCACGGCGACCGCGACACCGGCCGCGAGACCGCCGCCGCCGATGCCGACGAGGATCGTCCGCACCTCCGGGCACTGCTCCAGGATCTCCAGACCCACCGTGCCCTGGCCCGCGATGATGTCGCGGTGGTCGAAGGGGTGGATGAACACCGCCCCCGTACGGTCCGCGTAGTCCTGGGCGGCGGCGAGGGTCTCGTCGACGACCTGCCCCTCCATGCGCACCTCGGCGCCGTACTCCCGGGTCGCGGCCACCTTGGGCAGCGGCGCCCCGACGGGCATGAACACCGTGGAGCGGACCCCGAGGAGGGAGGAGGCCAGGGCCACGCCCTGCGCGTGGTTGCCCGCGCTGGCCGCCACGACGCCGGCGGCGCGCTGCTCGGGGCGCAGACCGGCGATGCGCACGTAGGCGCCGCGCAGCTTGAAGGAGCCGGTGCGCTGGAGGTTCTCGCACTTGAGGTGCACCGGGGAACCGGTGAGCGAGGAGAGGTGCCGGCTGCCCTCCATCGCGGTGACCCGGGAGACGCCCGACAGCATCTTCTGGGCTCCCCGGATGTCGTCGAGGATAACCTGCGGAACGGGCTGGGGCGCGCGGTAGCTCATGCCGCAAGTCTCGCACCCGGGCCGGGTCCGGACCCCCTGCCGGACCCCCTACCGAACCCCTGCCGAACCCCTGCCGGGCGGCCCGCACCACGGGCCCGTACGCGGGCCCGCAGTGGGGTGAAATCCGGCCATCCCGGACGGGGCTCCGGGCTCGTTCCCCGGCAGCCGTATCAGTTGTCAAACGGGGCGTACGAGCCGCCGCACGGCCGCGTACTCTGTCCCCCATCCTTGTCGGACCCACGCGAAGAGAGCCCACGGCCATGCCTTCCACCCCGGCCAATTCCGACCTGCCCACGGCGGCCGAAGCGCCCGCCGGAGGCGGTCTCCTCGACTCGCTCCAGCACCAGGTGGCGGTCTTCGCCCGCCGCGCCGAGCAGACCCGCCTGGGCGGTGTGGGCCAGGCCCGCAACTCGATGGACCGCGCCGCGTACCTGCTCCTGAACCGGCTCGACCTGGAGGGCCCGATGGGCGTCAAGGCGCTCGCCGGCGGCATGGGCATCGACTCCTCCACCGTGACCCGGCAGGTCGCGCCGCTGGTCGACAGCGGCCTGGTCAAGCGGACCTCGCACCCGGAGGACGGGCGGGCCGTGGTGCTCGCGCTGTCCCCGCGGGGGCTGGCGCGGCTGGAGGAGGTCCGGTCCTCGCGGCGGGAGCTGATGGCGCGCGTGACGGACGGCTGGAGCGAGGACGAACGCGAGTCCTTCACCTCTCTGCTGACCCGCTTCAACCTGTCGCTGTCGGAGCTGATGGCGGCCGTGGCCGAGGCCGGCCCGGCGTCCTGAGCCGGCCCCCACGTCGGGAGCCGAGCCGAGCCTGTCAGACCCCTTGACCAGGGTCCTGCGACTGCCCGCACTATGTGGACTATGCGAGCGGTCGGGCACGGGGGCCAACAGGCGGTCCCCTACGCGGAGTTCGAGGCCTTCGTCGCGGGTGCGGCGGGGCGGCTCCTGTACGTCGCGGTACTGCTGACCGGTGAACCGGAGTCCGCACGGCGGTTGCTGGCCGGCGCGCTCGCCCGTACGTACGCCAACTGGCGGCGGCTGCGCGGGGACGACCCGTACGACTTCACGCGCCAGGAGCTGTGCAGCGCCTTCGCCCGCACCGGCCGGCGCCACCACGGCGGCAGCGGGGTACTGGCCCGGCTGAGCCCGCAGGAACGCCTCGTCCTGGTCCTGCGGATCTACGAGGGGGTCGCCGAGGAGGTCACGGCGGCCCAGCTCGGGCTGCCCGTGGAGCGGGTACGGGTGCTGTGCAACCGGGCCGTGGCCGTGCTGCGGGCCCGGGAGGCGGCGTGAGCGGGGTCCCGGACCGCAAGGAAGCCCAGGCCAGGCGCCTGCTGGAGGGCCCCTACCCGGTGGTCCCGGCCGGCTTGGCCGCGGGCGCGGCGGCCCGCGGCGACCGCCTGCTGCGGCGCCGCCGGGTACTGCGGAGGTTCGGCTGGGCCGTCCTCTTCGCGGCGGCGGTGGCCTTCACGGTCTGGGCCGCCCTGACCCACCCCTGGACCACCCCACCGAGCGGCATCTCGCCGCCCCTGGAGGGCTGGTAGCCAGGAGCTTGAGTCCCTAGGGGGTGTCCGAGCCCACCGCGAGCTGCAGCGCGGTGGGGGTCTTGGTGACCCGCACGTTCACCTTCCCCTTGACGGCCTCGGTACCGGCCGCGGAGTCGTCCACCTCGAACCCGGCGGACTTGAGAGCGGCGGTGTAGGAGGTGAGCGCAGAGGCCGGGTCTGGGGTCGTGTACATGAGGACATAGGTGCCGTCGGCACCGGTGACCGAGGTCAGCTCACCCTGCGGCAGGGGGAGATCAGCCGGCAAGTCCGAGGGCTTCTGCTTGCCGTTGACGATGACGCCCGGTGTGGCGCTGGGGGCGGCGCTGGGCTTGGCGCTGCCGCCCGCCGCCGGGGCGCTCGCAGCCGCGGACGGCGAGGCCGCCTTGTCCTTCGACGTGTCGGAAGACGACTGCGAGCAGGCCGTGAGGCCGAATCCGGCGACGACCACGGCGACGAGCAGACGTGCGGCGCGCTTCTTGAGCATGGCCAGCCAATCTCGTGAGGGCATGAAGGGTTTACAAGCCAAGTGAGACTGACACATGAAATCCGCCTGCACGAGCGAAATCCGGACGTCCATCGTGACTGAGGCCGCAGCCCGGTCGGCTGCGGCCTCGTCGCGGTTACTCGCCCAGCGCCTGCGTCAGGTCCGCCAGGAGGTCGTCGGCGTTCTCGATGCCCACCGACAGGCGGACCAGGTCCGCCGGAACCTCCAGCGCCGAGCCCGCCACCGACGCGTGCGTCATGCGGCCCGGGTGCTCGATCAGGGACTCGACGCCGCCGAGGGACTCGGCCAAGGTGAAGATCTTGGTGCGGGCGCAGAGGGCGACCGCCTCCTCCTCGCCGCCGGTCACCTGGAAGGAGATCATGCCGCCGAAATTCCGCATCTGCTTGGCGGCGACCTCGTGACCCGGGTGCTCGGGCAGGCCCGGGTAGAGGACCTTGTGCACCTTGGGGTGCCGGGTCAGCATGTCGGCGATCTTCGTCGCGTTCTCGAAGTGCCGGTCCATGCGGACCGCGAGGGTCTTGATGCCGCGCAGCACGACCCACGAGTCGAACGGCCCGGCCACCGCGCCCATCGCGTTCTGGTGGTAGGCCAGCTCCGCGCCGAGCGCCGCGTCCGCCGTGACCAGCGCGCCGCCGACCACGTCAGAGTGCCCGCCCATGTACTTCGTCAGCGAGTGCACGACCACGTCCGCACCCAGCGCCAGCGGCTGCTGGAGGTAGGGCGACGCGAAGGTGTTGTCCACGACGAGCTTCGCACCGGCCGTGCGCGCGATGTCGGCGACGACGGCGATGTCGGTGATGCCGAGCAGCGGGTTGGACGGGGTCTCGACCCAGATGACCTTGGTCTTCGGGGTGAGGGCGGCCCGCACCGAAGCCGGGTCGGAGGTGTCGGCCACCGACCACTCCACGCCCCAGCGGGAGACGACCTTCGCGAAGAGGCGGAAGGTGCCGCCGTACGCGTCGTTCGGGATGACCACGTGGTCGCCCGGGGCCAGCAGCGTACGCAGCAGGCAGTCCTCGGCGGCGAGACCGGACGCGAAGGCGAGGCCGCGCCGGCCGCCCTCCAGCGCCGCGAGGTTCTCCTCCAGCGCGGTACGGGTCGGGTTGGCGCTGCGGCTGTACTCGTAGCCGCCGCGCAGTCCGCCGACCCCGTCCTGCTTGTACGTCGATACCTGGTAGATCGGGGGTACGACCGCGCCGGTCAGCGGGTCCGCCGTGTTGCCCGCGTGGATCGCGCGGGTCTCGAAGCTCTGGTGCTCGTGGCTGTCGTCGCTCATGGGCAGAGCCTATGCCCCGCCTGGGCTCCGCTCCTCTATTGGCCTGCCATTGGCCTGCGGGCACCCGAGTCTGGTTCGCTTGGCGGTATGGAGATTATCTGGGTCCTGATGGGGTTCGCCCTGCTCGCCGCCATGACCTTTTCGTACGTACGGGCCCGGCGCGGGGGCTCCATCCGTCTGGTCGCCCCCGGCAGCCCCGACGCCGCCGACCCCGCGAACTACGGATTCGACCGCCAGGAGGACCTCGACATCCGCGTCCCGGGGCCCGACCAGGACCTGATGGACGCCCTCGACAACGTCCGCCGCACCGGCCAGTGGCAGGCGGCCTCGCAGCTGCTCGCCGGCACCCCGAAGGAGGGCGAGCAGCGCTGGCAGCGCGTGCAGGCCTTCGGCGGCTCGGCGGCGCTGGAACTCGTACAGCAGCCGGGCACGGGCGCACAGTGGCTGAAGGGCTGGCGGCTGGAGGCGGAGAAGGACGCGGGCGGCGCGCAGGTGCACGCGGAGCTGCTGGTGCAGCAGGCGTGGCGGGCCTCGGGCGGTGTCGGTTCCGACGACCACCGGATCATCCTGGAGGAGGCGCGGGACGCCTGCCGCAAGGCGGCGCTGCTGTCCCCGGGCGACCCGGTCCCGTACATCACGGAGCTGGCGGTCGCGCGCGGCCTGGCCTACCCGGAGGCGGAGTTCGACGAGCTGTGGGCGAAGGTCATCGACCGGGCCCCGCAGCACATGGGCGCGCACCTGGCAGCGCTGCACTACTGGTGCGAGAAGTGGCACGGCTCGCGGGAGAAGGCCGACGCCTTCTCGCACGCGGCGGCGGCCCGCGCCCCGCAGGGCTCGCTGCTGGCGGCGCTGCCACTGTTCGCGCTGTACGAGAACCTGCCGGACGTGATCCTGACCGGGGGCTTCTACCAGAGCGCGTCGGTGACGCGGGCGGTGGAGGGCGCCCTGTACGCGGTGCACACGGCGCGGCAGGACGACCCGATGCTGGCGCACGTACGGCACCTGCTGCTGCTGTTCCTGGTGAACATGGAGCGCTGGGCGGAGGCGATGGAGCAGGTGCGGCACGTGGACGGCTACGTGGGCGCCCTGCCGTGGTCGGCCTCGGAGGACCCGGCGGCGCAGTACGCGATCTACCGGGCGCTGGCGGTGGCCGGGTACGAGGCGAACGGCGGCTCGCCGGCCACCCTTCCCCGGTAGGGGTCGGGCTCACCGGGGGCCGGGCGGGGCTCCGCGGTCCGGGCGTGGCTCTGGGCGGTGCGGCCCCCCACCAGCGGAAACGGCCCTCGGCGAAGTTGCCCTGGGCACCCCCGGGGCCGCATGATGCGGAACCGCACCGCACTTCGTCCCGGGGGGATCTGTACATGGGCGCTTCGCTGCGCGCTCTCCGCGCGCTCGTCCTGCTCGCCGGCTTCTACCTGCTCGGCGTCTTCCTGCTCGCCGTCCTGGCCGGCATCGACTACGCCGCCGTCGCGGCCGGCTCGGGCGCCACCGCCGGCAAGGTCGTCGTCTTCTCCGTCGTCCTCGCGATCCCGATCGTGCGCGGCCTGTTCATGCTGCGCACCCCCAAGGCCGAGCCGCCGTCCGGCGTCACCTTCACCGTCACCGAGGCCCAGGAGCCCGCGCTCTGGGAGGCCGTGCACGACGTCGCCCGGAAGGTCGGCACCGGGCGGGACGGCTGCGGCACATGCTGGCGTGGGTCCTGTACTGGCAGGACCGGTACGAGGAGGCGCTGGAGCAGTTCCGGGCCGTCGACGGGTACATCGGCGCAACCCCGTGGACGTACGCGGCGGACAGCAAGGCCCGCTACCTGCGGGCGCGGGACTTCAGCGTGCGCCAGGTGACGCGGAAGGCGTGAGGAACGCAGCGGGGGCGGGTCGGGGGGAATCCCTACCCGCCCCCGCCCGTTGAGGGAGTACCGAAGGAGGCGACCCATGTTCTCGTACCGCCGCACGCCCGAGCTCCCCACCCGCGAGGAGGCCCTGACGGGCCGCGCGGAGCCGCTGTTCTCCGTCCCCGAGCGCCACACGGTCCTCGGCAACCCGCTCGCGGGGCCCTACCCCGCCCACCTTGAAGTGGCCGACTTCGGTTTGGGCTGTTTCTGGGGCGCGGAGCGCAAGTTCTGGCAGACCCCGGGAGTGTGGACCACCCTGGCCGGCTACCAGGGCGGCTTCACCGAGAACCCGACGTACGAGGAGGTCTGCTCGGGCCTGACCGGCCACACGGAGGTCGTCCGCGTGGTCTTCGACCCCTCGCAGGTCTCGTACGCGACCCTCCTCAAGCTCTTCTGGGAGTCCCACGACCCCACACAGGGCTTCCGCCAGGGCAACGACGTCGGCACCCAGTACCGCTCGGCGATCTACACCCACTCCCCCGCCCACCAGCAGGCGGCGGAAGCCTCCCGCGCGGCCTACCAGCAGGTCCTGACCTCCTCGGGCTACGGCGACATCACCACGGCCGTCCTCCCGGCGACGGACCGCCCCTTCTGGCCTGCCGAGGCGTATCACCAGCAGTACCTCGACAAGAACCCCGGCGGGTACTGCGGCATCGGCGGGACGGGGGTGAGCTGCCCGATCGGCGTGGCCCAGGCGCCCGGGGTGTGACGCCGGGCTGATTTGACGCGCCGGTGCGGCAGGCGTACTCCGGGAGGAGGGGACTCATCCACAGCTCGGGAGGGCAGGAGAGGGGTCTCATCATGCTCGGCGAACTGATCGGCGAGGAACAGGGCGAGATCACCGGCACGCGAGTGCTGGCCACCGACGGCGGACACGCCGTCGTCGAGACCACCTTCCAGGCCGCCGGCACGCTGCTCGGCACGGCGGAGAAGGACATGGGGACGTACGAGGCCGTCATGCAGGCCGACGGCACGCTCTTCGGCGAGGGCCAAGGGGTGGTCATGACCCAGGACGGTGGCTCGCTCACCTGGCACGGCTCGGGCGTCGGCCGTTTCACCGACTCGGGCACCGTGCAGTGGCGCGGCGCGATCTACTACGAGACCACCGCCGCGGCCTTCGAGCGGCTCACCGGGATCGCGGTCGTGTTCGAATTCGATACCGAGGAGAGCGGGAAGACGGCCGCGCGGCTCTACGAGTGGAAGTAGGCCGCCCGCTGGGCGGAGGTGTGTGGTGACACTGTCCGAGATCACTGAGAGCGTTCACGTGGACGCGACGCCCGCCGAGGTGTGGTCCGTGGTGGCGGACGTGCGGCGGCACACGGAGTTCGCCGGGCCCAAGAGCATCACCAAGGAGATCGAATTCGACGGGCCGCTGGAGGTGGGGGCTCGCTGGATGGCGCACGAGAAGTTCGGGCCGTCGCGGTTCGACGCGCCGTCCGAGGTGATGGTGGTCGACCGCGAGCACGACTTCGCGTGGGTCTCGTTCCCTCCCATGAAGGAGGAGAAGCGCGGGGCCGGCGGGCGCGCGTACTGGGCCTACCACCTGGAGCCCGAGGACGGCGGCACCCGGCTCTCCCACCACATGCGGGTGGAGGAGCCGGCCAAGGGCGCGCTGTCGCTGAAGGCCATGTACAAGGTGCTGAACCTCCCCAAGAAGCAGCGCGCCGCCATCCTCACGACGCTGGGGAACATCAAGGAAGCCGCGGAGCACCACCCGGCCCGATGAGCCGGCCGCGTCAGACCACCGTCACGTAGGGCCGGGCCCAGGAGGTGTGGTCGAAGGAGGAGCGGGCGTTGGCGTCCTCGACCACCAGGTGGAGGAGGCGGATCCCGGTCACGTCCAGGTCGATCGGGATCGGGCCGCCCGCGCCCGTCAGGGTGGGCGTGGTGAGGAGGGTGCGGCCGTCGCCGCGGACGATGGCGCGGGTGGCGCCGGCCGAGGACTGCTTCGTCGAGAAGTCGTCGATGCCGACGAGGGCGGTGAAGCGCGCCGCGCGGCCGCCGAGGTGGTAGACGACCTCCGACGGGGCGTGCACGCCGAGGCCCTTCGGGTACGTCACCCCGTCGAAGGCGATCGGTGTGCCGTCGCCCGCCGCCTGCTTGCCGTTGGAACGGTCGATCTCCACCGGGCCCCAGCCGTTGGTCGCCGAGACCCACTGCAGGTCGCTGAGGTAGCCGTCCCGGGTGGGCGGTGCGGGGAGCGGGGTGAACCGTGCCGACGCGGTGAAGCGGTAGGCGGAGGTCGTGGCGGTGGCCGTCAGCAGGGCGGACGGCGCCGTCACGGGCGCGGTCACCGCCCAGGTCGTGGTCAGGGCGGCGCCGGGGGCCCGTACGGCGCTGGGCCGGGCCGGCCGGGCCGGTCGGATCGCCGAGGCACCGGTCACGCAGCGGTAGCGGACGCCGCTCGCCGGGCCCCGCTCGTACGCCTCGTTGACCTGGTCGGCAGCGAGCGGCCCGAGGTCGGGCTAGAGCTTCAGCTGGAAGACGGCCGCGCCGCGCTCCCGCCGGTAGCCCAGGGCCTCGTTCACCGCCCGCATCGGGGTGTTCTCGTCGGCCACCGTCGTGCCGATCTGCCGCAGGGCCGGGTACCGCCCGGCCGCTTCCGCCTCCATGTGGCGCTTCACCGCCCGGCCGAGGCCGTGGCCGCGGTGGCCGGGGACGACGACCGTGTCGTACTGGAGGGCGCGCGGGCCGGCCGGATCCGGGAGGACCAGTTCCGTGTACGCGGCCACCTCGCCCCGCGGTGTGACGGCGGCGACCGTGGTGAGCTCGCCGCCCCGGTCGAGGATCAGCCGCTGGATGGCGTGCAGCCGCTCGGCGGTCCAGGACGGGACCCGCTCGTCCATGTCGCCGCTCGGCGCGTCCTCCATCGCCCCGTGGGCGGCGGCCAGCGACTCCGCCCGGTCGTCGGGCGCCAGGCCGTGCCAGGTGCGCAGCTCGTACCCGGGCGCCACCGCGCCGTCCGGGGCTTCGGCCGCCGCTCGCCGGGCCGCGGCCGCCAGGTCCTGCACGTACCACGCCATGGGCAGGACGTTGTCGAATCCGAGGGACCGCGCGAACGCCTCCCCGGGGCCGCCCAGGTCGACCACCGCCGAGACGGAGCTCCGGCCCTGCGCGAGCAGCTCCTCGCGGACCCGCTGCCACAGGGCCGTGCCCAGGCCGCGCCGCCGCGCGTCCGGGCGTACGGTCAGCACGTCCAGGAACGCGGTGTGCGTATTGCCCTCGTCGGTGAACAGGAGCAGGCCCGCCACGCCCGCCTCGGCCGCCCAGAGCGCGGCGCGGCCGCGGGCGGGCGCCACGCACAGCCGGCCGGCGACCTCGACCCGGGACGGGGCGGCCGGCAGCTGCGGCAGGTCGGCGGCCTGGGCCGCGACCAGCACCGCCCGCCAGGCGTCCACGTCGGCGTCGGTCGGGGGCGCGGGGAGCTCACGGATCATCATGCCCCGACCCTAGGCGGGACCCACCGGACGCGCTCAGGGGTTTTCGGTCACCGTGACCCGGCCGCGGCGGATCGTCGCCACGCGCGGGGCCCGCTTCGCGAGGGCGCTGTCGTGGGTGACCATGACGAAGGTCAGGCCGTGTTCCTTCCAGAGCCCTTCCAGCAGGTCCATGACCTCGTCGCGCATGGACTCGTCGAGGTTGCCGGTCGGTTCGTCGGCCAGCAGCACCTTCGGCCGTTTCACCAGGGCCCGCGCGATCGCCACGCGCTGCTGCTGGCCGCCCGACATCTCGCCGGGGAGGTGGCCCATGCGCTCGCCGAGCCCCACCGACTCCAGTGCCTCGGCGGCCCGTTCGCGCCGCTCGCGGGCCTTGAGGCCGAGTGGGACGAGGGCCGTTTCCACGTTCTCCTGCGCCGTCAGGGTCGGGATGAGGTTGAAGGACTGGAACACGAAGCCGATGTTCTCCGCCCGGACCCGGGTCAGCCGGGCCTCCGAGACCGTCGCGAGGTCCAGGCCGTCGAGGACGACCTGCCCCTGCGTCGGCCGGTCGAGTGCGCCGAGCATCTGGAGCAGGGTGGACTTGCCGCCGCCCGTGGGGCCTTGGATGACGAGCCGGCCGCCGTCCTCGATGGTCAGGTCGACCCTGGCGAGGGCGTCGACGGCTTCCTTGCCGCGCTGGTAGCGCTTGGTGACACCGGTGAGTTGGTACATGTCGTTTCGTTCCCTCGGTCGCTGTGTGGTGCGTGCCTGCGTGCCGCGTACGTACGTGATCGCGTACGGGCGGACGTGCGCGTTATTCGACGCGGCGCAGGGCGTCCGCCGGCCGCAGCCGGGAGGCGCGCCAGCCGCCGAAGCCGCCCGCGATCAGTCCGCCCAGGACGGCGAGGCCCACGGCCAGGCCGATGGTGGCGAGCGAGACGGGCGCGGTGAGCGCGACGTCCAGGGCCTTGCCGGCCGCCTGGCGGGCGCCGGGTCCGGCCATGCGCAGGCCGCCCCCGGGGCCGCCGCCGCGCGACGCTCCGCCCGCGAGCTGTGCGGTGAGGGTGGGGCTGACGGCGGTGATCAGGTAGGCGGCGCCGAGGCCCAGGGCGATGCCGAGGGCGCCGCCGAGCAGGCCGTTGGCGAGGGCCTCGCCCGCGACCTGGCGGGTGACGCGGCCGCTCCTCCAGCCGAGCGCCTTGAGGGTGCCGAACTCGCGGACGCGGCGGCTGACGGCCGAGGAGGTGAGGAGCCCGGCGACGAGGAAGGCCGCGGCGAGGACGGCGTACGAGAGCCAGGTGCCGACGGTGGAGGCGAGCGAGGCGGCCGTGGACAGCGAGCCGGAGACGGTGTCGGCGAGGTCGGCGGAGGTGGTGACGGTGGTGTCGGGGACGTTCTTCTGGATGGCCTGCTTGACCGGGCCGATGGCCTGCGAGTCCTTGGCCTGCACGTAGACCGTGGTGATCTTGTCCGGGGTCTCGGCGAGGGTCTGGGCCTGCTTCAGCGGGATGTAGACGTTGGCGGCGGCGTCCCCGCTGTCGGCGGTGGCGATGCCGACCACCTTGAACTTGGTCTTCTTGACGGTGAGTTCGGAGCCGACCTCCAGCTTGTTCTTCTTGGCGTGGGCGCTGTCGACGACGGCGACGGCCGCGTCGGTCTCGCCCGCCTCGAACCCGCGGCCCGAGGTGATCTTGGAGGTGGTCAGCGGGCCCAGCTTCGGCTGGGTGACGTCCATCCCGTACACGGAGAAGGAGTTGACGTCGAAGTCGGCGCCGCCGCCCTGGACGGTGCCGCTCGGGCCGCCGGCGCCGCCGCCCGTCGCGCCGCCGGTGGCGCCCGGCTTGGCGGCCGTCGCGCCGCTGCCCTCGGCGCGCTGGAACTCGCCGCGCTTGAACTGGCCGTTCACCTTCATCACCTGGAGGCTGAGCCCGCCCACCGCCCGGGCCACCCCGCTCTGTCCGGCCACCTTCCCGACGGTGGCGGCGTCGAGGGTCTCGAAGCCCTGGGGCAGCACCATGTCGCTGCTCTGTTCGGCGTCGGCGCCCTCGTCCCCCTCGCCCTTGGCGTCGAACCTGAAGCGCGGCCGGGCGGCCGTCCCGCCCTCTCCGGGCGGGGTCTGGGCCTTGGTGACGGTCATGTCCGTGCCCACCCCGTAAAGGGACTGGAGGACCTTGCCCTGAGCCTGCGTCATGCCCGCCGAGACGGAGGTGACGACGATGACGAGGGCGATGCCCAGGGCGAGGCCGGAGGCGACGACGAGCGCCGCCTTCCGGCGGCGGCGCAACTCGCGCCGGAGGTAGGTGAGGAACATGCGGCCGAAGCTAGGGAGCAGCCGTGATGGCCGGATAAGGCCGGCGTGAGAGTCCCATGAGAACGGCGGGACGGAAAGACGGACGGCGGGGAGCCCCCGAGGGGCTCCCCGCCGTCCGTCACCATCAGGAGGTGGGGCGGGTCGGTCGGCTCAGACGGCCGCGCCGGCCTTCCACTCCGCCCAGCTCATGTTCCAGCCGTTGAGGCCGTTGTCCGGCTTGATGGTCTTGTCCGGGGAGTTGACGACGGTGACCACGTCGCCGATGAGCGAGTTGTCGAAGAACCAGGCCCCCGGCTGGTTCGGGTCGTTCGCGCCCTTGGCGTCGTTCAGGCCGACACAGCCGTGGCTGGTGTTGACACTGCCGAAGATCGAGTCCGAGCCCCAGTAGTTGCCGTGGATGAAGGTGCCGGAGGTCGACAGGCGCATCGCGTGCGGTACGTCCTTGATGTCGTACTCGCCCTTGCCCTCTTCGTTCTTGAAGCCGACGGTCGAGCCGTCCATCCGGGTCTCCTTGAACTTCTCGGAGATCACCATCTGGCCGTTGTAGGTCGGGTTCGCCGGGGAGCCCGCCGAGATCGGGATGGTCTTGAGGACCGCGCCGTCCCGGGTGACCGTCATCTGCTTCGTCTTCGCGTCGACCGTGGAGATCTGGCTGCGGCCGATCTTGAAGGTGACGGTCTTGCTCTGGACTCCCTGGACGCCGGGAGCGCCCTGGACGCCTTCCAGCGCCAGCTTCAGCGTGACGGTGGAGCCGGCCTGCCAGTACTGCTCGGGGCGGAAGTCCAGCCGCTGCGAGCCGAACCAGTGGCCGACGACCTCCTGGCCGCTGCTGGAGGTGACCGAGATGGCGGCCTGGACGGCCTTCTGGTCCTTGATCGGCTTGTTGAAGGTGATCGAGACCGGCATGCCGACGCCGACGGTCTGCCCCTCGTCCGGGACGAAGGAGCCGACGAAGCTGTTCTCCGGGGAGACCGTGGTGAAGGAGGAGTTCTCGTGCGCCTCGCGGCCGGCGTCGTCCTTCGCCGTCGCCGACAGGGCGTACTTGGTGGAGCGCTTCAGCGCCGCGTCGGGCTTCCAGCTCTTGCCGTCGGCTGCGATCTTGCCGGCGACGGCCGTGCCCTCGGAGGTCTTCAGCTCGACGTTGGTGAGCGTGCCGTCACTGACGGCCACGTTCGCGGAGTCGTTGAGGCCGACGTTGGTGGCGCCGTCCTTGGGCGTGATGGCTATTCGGGCCTTGGAGGCGTCCTTGGCCGCGGCCGCGTCGACATCCGCCTGGGCCTTGCCGGTCTCGGCCGCCTTCGGCTTGTCGTCGCCCCCGCACCCCGTGAGCACCAGTACCCCGCCGAGCACGGCGGACACGGCCGCCAGGGACCTTCTGCGCCGCTTGCTGTCCGTCCTCACACGCCACTCCATCGTTGCCGGAAACCCCGGGGCTGCCGTCCAGGGGTTGGCCGGGCAGGGGGAGTCACCCCCTGCCTCGCCAGTGACAACGCGTTAACGACGCGGATCGGTTCCACATTCCGTTGGGATGTGGGCCACCACACGGTCAGGCGTTGTCGGTCTGTTCGTCGAAGTCTCCATCTTCCTCGCCCAGGTCCCACTCCATGGACTCGGGGTCGTATTCCACGGGCTCGCTGCTCCAGGAGGCCTGCGCCAGCTCCACGCCGGGGATCTCCGCGACCAGGTCGGTGGGGTCGACCAGGTAGGCCAGGGCCTCCGATTCGTCCTCGCGGACGGCGGACTCGGCGTGGCCGCGCTCCTCGTCCGGCATGAACTCGTCGGCCTCGATGTGCGCGAGGGCGGCTCCGGTCAGTGCATCCGGATCCGGAACCTCCAGTACCAAATCCACCCGAAGGCGTACGAATCGTGATGTCTCAGAAGGGTTCATACGACGGAGAGTAAGCCCGCGGAACCCCCGGCTTTCCCACGACCCGCCCCTTTCCGTAGCATCACCGCACACGGCCAATTCGCTGCTGCCGCAAGGGGGATCGCACCGTGTCCGCACGCCGTCCGCTGCTCACCGCTCTCGGGGCGACCACCCTCCTCGGCGCCCTCTGGTTCGTGCCCTCGGCCAACGCCACCGCACCCGGGGCCGCCGAAGGCCGCTCCGGCGTGCCCGCGGCCGCGAACAGCGGGGGTGCGGAGGGGGCCGGGGCCGAGGCGCAGGAGGGTTCCGCTCCGGTTCCGCTCTCGCTCGCCGACACCGGCTCGATCGACACCACCCCGTACCTTCTGGGCGGTACGGTCTGCCTCGGCATCGGGGCCGGCTTCGTCACGTACTCCGTACGCCGCTCCCGCGCCCTGTAGGGCCGGGCCGGCGTACCGGGCAGGCGCACACGAAGAGGGCCGCCCCGGTCGGGGACGGCCCTCTTCGCTGAAGCTGGATCCGGGGGGTGGGTCAGGCCAGCGGGCCGGTGACGCCCTCCACCGCGGCGACGAGAGCACCCGTACGGATGAACTCGTCGGCGGCCGCCAGGTCAGGGGCGAGGAAACGATCCGGCCCGGGACCCTCCACACCCGCCGCGCGAGCGGCCTCGATCGCGGCCCGGCTGGCCGGGGCGGCGGTGAGCCCGTGGCGCAGCTCGATGGCGCGGGTGGCCGCGTACAGCTCGATCGCGATGATCCGGGTCAGGTTGTCGACGGCCGTACGGAGCTTGCGCGCGGCCGACCACCCCATCGACACGTGGTCCTCCTGCATGGCGGAGGAGGGGATCGAGTCGGCGGAGGCCGGCACCGCGAGCCGCTTCATCTCGCTGACCAGGGCGGCCTGCGTGTACTGGGCGATCATCAGACCGGAGTCCACGCCGGCGTCGTCCGCGAGGAAGGGCGGCAGGCCGTGCGAGCGGTTCTTGTCGAGCAGCCGGTCGGTGCGGCGCTCGGCGATGGAGCCGAGGTCGGCGGCGGCGATGGCGAGGAAGTCGAGCACGTAGGCGACCGGGGCGCCGTGGAAGTTGCCGTTCGACTCCACGCGCCCGTCGGGCAGGACCACCGGGTTGTCCACGGCGGCGGCCAGCTCGCGGGAGGCGACCAGGGCAGCGTGCGCCATGGTGTCGCGGCCCGCGCCGGCCACCTGCGGGGCGCAGCGCACGGAGTAGGCGTCCTGCACGCGCGGGGCGGACTCCTCCTGGAAGTGCCCGGTCAGGCCCGAGCCCTTGAGTACGGCGGCCATGTTGGCGGCGGAGGCACCCTGGCCGGGGTGCGGGCGGATGGCGTGCAGCTCGGGCTGGAGGACCTTCTCGGTGCCGAGCAGCGCCTCCAGGGTGAGCGCTGCGGTGATGTCGGCGGAGGTGTAGAGCTTGCCGAGGTCGGCGAGGGCCATGATCAGCATGCCGAGCATGCCGTCGGTGCCGTTGAGGAGGGCGAGGCCCTCCTTCTCGCGGAGCTCTACGGGCTCGATGCCGTGCTCGGCGAGCAGCTCGCCGGCGGGGCGGACGGTCCCGTCCGGGCCCTCGGCGTCACCCTCGCCCATGAGCGCGAGCGCGCAGTGGGAGAGGGGGGCCAGGTCGCCGGAGCAGCCGAGGGAGCCGTACTCGTGGACGACGGGGGTGATCCCGGCGTTGAGCACGTCGGCCATGGTCTGCGCGACGGAGGGCCGCACGCCGGTGTGGCCGGAGGCCACAGTCTTCAGCCGCAGGAACATCAGCGCGCGGACCACCTCCCGCTCGACGCGCGGGCCCATGCCGGCGGCGTGCGAGCGGACGATGTTGCGCTGGAGCTGGGCGCGCAGCTCGGGGCTGATGTGGCGCGAGGCGAGGGCACCGAAGCCGGTGGACACCCCGTAGACGGGCTCGGGCTTGGCGGCGAGCGCGTCGACGATCTCGCGTGCGCGGCCGAGCGCGGCGAGCGCCTCGGCGGACAGCTCGACCCGCGCGTTGCCGCGGGCGACGGCGATGACGTCCTCGGCGGTGGTCCCGGACGTCCCCACCACGACAGTGTGCATATCCATATTCAGCACCCTACGGATTGAATCGCTTCATGTCACCCCTTCACGAGCTTCCGCTGCGCGGGGCGGAGGCGTGGGCTTTGAGATATCCGGCCTCGGGGGTGTTTTAGGGGTGATCGCGTGGGGCGGGGGCGGGGTGCGGGGTGCGGGGTGGAGCCCCGGGCTTTGGCACATCCGGGCTCGCCGGCGCTTGGGGCGCGGGCGGCGGGGCGGAGCACCCGTCTTTGACACATCCGGGCTCGCCGGCGCTTGAGGCGCGGGGGCGGGGCGGAGCCCCGGGCTTTGGCACGTCCAGGCTCGGCGGCGCTTGAGGCGCGGGGGCGGGGCGGAGCCCCCGTCTTTGACACATCCGGGCTCGCCGGCGCTTGGGGCGCGGGGGCGGGGCGGGGCGGGGCGGAGCCCCGATCCTTGACGGACGGACGACCGGCCAGGCGCACCCAATCCAGCCCCGCCGGCGTTTGAGGCGCGGGGTCTGGGGCGGAGCCCCAGGGGGCCCGGGGTCACTGCCGACCCCGGAAGCGGCGGCGTTCGCCCGACGCGGCTTCGGCGGCCGCATCGGCAAGGCGCACCACCGCGGTGTCGCGCCCCGCGACAACCGGCTTGGGGGAGCGCGCCGCCTTCGCCTTGTACTGCGCGGCATCCGCGAGCCGGAACAGCCGCCGGGAGGACTTCACCAGCCCGATCGGATCCCCGGTGGAGGCCACCCCGCAGGCCACCCCCTCCCCCAGCTCCAGCTCCGCGGCCCGCGTACACAGCTCCTCGGTGACCCGTACGACCTCGTCCGCCGTCGGCCCGACCCCGACCAGGCAGAACTCGTCACCACCCAGCCGCGCGACCAACGCACCCGGCAGCATGGCCCCGCACAGGCTCAGCACCGACCCGAACCGCTCCAGCAGCCGGTCGCCCATGGCATGACCGAGGGTGTCGTTGACCGTCTTCAGGCCGTTCAGGTCGCAGACGACCAGGCTGACCACCGCCCCCGTCCGCCGGTGCTCCTCCAGGGCCTCGTCGAGCCGCATGTCGACGGCCCGCCGGTTCGCGAGCCCGGTCAGCGGGTCGGTGAAGGCGAGCCGCCGGGCCTCCTCCAGCCGTTCGTTCTGCGCGAGCCCGGCCGCGACCACGGCGGCGAGGACGGTCGCGAACTCGGCGTCGTCCTCGTCGAAGTCGGGCAGCCCCTCGTCGCGGGCGACGTACAGCTCGCCCCAGGCCCGCCCGCTGAGCACGATCGGCGCGACCACGCAGGTCCCGCGCCCGCGCCGGCGCAGGGCGTCGCCGCGACGGCCGGGCCGGTCGCCGACGGCGTTCTCGACCCAGGCGTGCGGGCCTCCGCCGCCCGCCCACCGCTCGTGCAGGAACTCGGTGATCTCCGGGAAGTCGTGCACCGGATAGGACTCGTCCTCGGGGAACTCCTCCTCCCCGGGCCGCCGCTCCCCCTCGTTCACGAGGACCCGCAGGCGCCCCCGCTCGCGTTCCCATGCGGAGATCGCGGCGAACGATCCGTCCAGCGCCACCCGCGCCCCCCGCGCGGCCGCCCGCACACTGTCCCGCGGCGCGTTGGCCGCGGCCATCGCCTGCGCGAGGCCGACCACGGCTCGCAACCGCCCGTCAACTCCCATCACCCCAGGTTAGGGAGTTTTGTCCGATTTGGTGACCGAAGGCGCGACTTCCGGTGGCGCCAAGATCACGAGGGGTGATCGGGGGTGGTTTGGGAGTGGTCGCGCGGGGCGGGGCCTACATCCCGGACGTGCGGGCCCGCTTCCCCAGGCCGGCCAAGCCCACCACCCAGGCCGGGCAGCGCCAGGGGCCCGGGCATCAGGCACACCGCCACCCGGGGCCCACATGCATGCTCCGCGCCGGGCGCGGCAGATCGCTACGCGCTCCTCCTTGACGGCGTCCGGCGGCCGTCTCGGGCTGGTCCCACATGGGGGCGGGATGGGCCCAACCCGCACCAGACAGCGGCGAGAAGCGCATCGGGGGGCGGGGCGCGGCAGATCGCTACGCGCTTCTCGCGTCTCGGCGTCCGACGGCCGTCTGGGGCTGGTCCGGCACGGACCGGGCGGTCCGGGCGGCCTCGGCGGACGCGCAGTCCCGGGGGGCGGTACCGGAAGCAGGGGCCGGAGGCCGGAAGCGGGGTTAGCGGGTCGGCCAGATTGGGGGGCGCTTTTCGTTGAAGGCTGCTACGCCCTCCGCGCGGTCGGCGGAGAAGGCCACCGTGCGCCAGGCCGCGTCCTCGATCTCCAGGCCCGCCGCCAGGTCCATCCCGTGGCCCAGGCGCAGCGCCCGCTTGGCCGCGCGCAGGCCCACCGGGGAGTTCGCCGCCATGCGGGACGCCAGGGCCAGTGCCTGCTCGCGGTCCTCGCCCGCCGGGACCAGCGAGTCCACCAGGCCCAGGGAGCGGGCCTCGGCCGCCTCCACGCGTCGGGCCGTGAAGATCAGCTCGGCCGCACGGGCCGCGCCCACGCGGCGCGGGAGGAGCTGTGTGCCGCCGCCGCCCGGGATCACGCCCACGGACACCTCGGGCAGGCCGACCACGGCCGTCTCGTCGGCGACGATCACATCGCAGGCCAGCGCCAGCTCGAAGCCGCCGCCGAGCGCGAAGCCGTGCACCGCGGCGATCGTGGGCATGGGGAGCTCCAGCACGCCTCCGTACGCACCCCGCGTGGTCGGCCGCTGCCGTACCAGCTCCGCGTCCGAGAGGGAGTTGCGCTCCTTGAGGTCAGCGCCCACGCAGAACGCCCGTTCCGCGGTGGAGGAAAGAACGACCACCCGTACGGAAGGGTCCGCCGCGAGCGCCGCGCAGGCCGCGCCGATGGAGCGGGCCATTTCGGTGGACACCGCGTTCATCGCCTTGGGGCGGTCCATCGCCAGCTCCGCGACGTGGCCGTCACCTTCCCGACGTACCGCGACGAACTCTCCGAAGCGCTGCTCAGACATGCCGACCCTCCCGGTTAACGAGCGTTATCGGCGCACTCTAGTCCGCGGGGCTCCCGCCGGGTCAAGGCTTGGGCTTGCGACGCGTCAGCGACCAGGGCTCCACGACACCCAGTCCACGCACCGGCCGCTGCCACATCGGCTGGAGCGCGAAGCGGTACCCGCCGCCGCCCTCCTCCGACTCGGCCTCCTTCTCCGAGACGGGCGCGGCCCCGGTCCGGCCCAGCTCCTCGGCCATCGCCCCGTCCACCAGGACCGCGTCCTTCGGGGCTATCGAGGTCAGCCTGCTCGCCAGGTTCACCGTGGTGCCGAAGACGTCGCCCATGCGGGTCGTCACCGTGCCGAAGGCGATCCCGACGCGCAGCTCCGGCATCTGCGCGTCCGCCTCCATCGTCTCGATCAGCCGCAGCGCGATCTCCGCCGCCGTCGCCGCGTCGTCGGCGCAGTACAGCACCTCGTCGCCGAGGGTCTTGATCAGCCGGCCGCCGTGCGCGGCCACCAGGTCCGCCGAGGTCGTCTCGAAGGACTCGACCAGCTCGCCGAGCTCCTCCTCCTCCAGCCTGCGCGTCAGCCGGGTGAAGCCCACCAGGTCGGCGAAGCCCACCGCGAGGCGCCGGTCGACCATCTCCTCGTCGTCCGCCGCCTGCACCACGCGCCCGGTGGCCGCCGCCAGCTGGCGCCGCCACACGTAGACGAGGAACTCCTCCAGCTCGGGCAGCAGCAGCTCGACGAGGGGGTACGTGACCTCCGTACGGGTCATGCCAGGCTCGGGCGGCTCCGTGAGCCCCTCCAGGAAGGAGTCGATCTGCCATTCGGCCAGCCGGGCGGTGGTCTGCCCGGTGGAACGGGCCACCTGCACGGCCATCGGCTCCGACAGCAGTCCGGCCTCCACCAGGCCGGCGAGCCGGCGCAGCGCCAGTACGTCGGCCTCCGTCAGCGCCTTGGCCTGGCCGATGTCGGCGAAGCCCATGGCCCGCCAGAAGCGGGAGGCGAGCTCCATCGAGACCCCGGCGCTGCGGGCGGCCTGGAAGGGCGTGTAGCGGCGGTCGGCGCCGAGGATGAGCTGCTCGAGCCGGATGGCGAGGGGGTCCGCGGTCGGCTGCGCCGTGTGGTCGACCTCGTGGTGGGGGGTGTGCTGGTCGCGCCCGATCGGGGTGCCGGGGCCGGTGGGCCCGGGGGCGGACGCGCTGGACGTAGGGTCGTCGACGGTCAAGGGCCGCCTCCTGTCCATTCCGTGCGCAATGCCCTGCGAACCGGTTGATCACCACGAGCACCGGGATCGCCTAAACCATACGGCAGGTGTGCCGTAGCTCACTCCCCCTCCCCGTGGAATTCAGCCCCTACGGCATTCGGGGCGCCGGGGGCTCGGGTGCGGGGCCGTCGCGGGGGCCCCGCACCCACGCCCGATCCGTGAGAACCCCGAGGTCAGTGGACTGACCGCAGGTGGACCACATCACCCGCACCGACGGCCTCGTGCGCCCCTTCGGCCGTACGGATCACCAGCCGTCCGTCGGCGTCGACCGCTTCGGCCGTTCCGGTGAGCGTGCGGCCGCCCGGGAGCTCCGCGCGGACGTGGCGGCCGAGGGTGGCGCAGCCCGCCGCGTAGGTCTCCTGGAGGCCGCTGGCGGCGGGGTCCCCGCCGGCCGCGCGCCAGTTCCCGTACCACTGCTCCAGGGCCCGCAGTACGGCCTTCAGCAGCGGGTCCCGGTCGGTCACGGCGGCCTTGGCCAGGGCCAGCGACCCGGCGGCGGGCACCGGCAGCTCGTCCTCGGTCAGCGTGACGTTGAGCCCGATCCCGATGACCACGCCGTCGGCGACGCGCTCGGCGAGGATCCCGCCGGTCTTGCGCTCCTCCCCGTCCACGGTGACCAGCAGGTCGTTGGGCCACTTGAGGGCGGTGTCCACTCCGGCCGCCCGGGACAGCCCGGTCGCGGTGGCCACCCCGGCCAGCAGGGTCAGCCACCCCCACCGCTCCTCGGGCACGGCCCGGCCCGGCTTGAGCAGGACGGAGAAGAACAGCCCGGACCGGGCGGGCGCGACCCAGCTCCGGTCGAGCCGCCCGCGCCCGGCCGTCTGCTCCTCGGCGACGAGCACGGCCCCCTCGGGCAGCTCGGGGGCCCGCGCGGCGAGGTCGGAGTTGGTCGACCCGGTGGCGGTCACCACCTCCAGGGAGGTCCACAGCCCTCCCTCGACGACCAGGGCCCGCTGAAGGCCGGCGGCGTTGAGGGGCGGCCGGTCCAGGCTCGACCAACGACCGGCGGAGGCACCTGCTGAAGCATCTGATGGCGTCATGCAAGCCAGATTAGGTGTGTCAAACGCCGCACTGCCGAGTGCCATGCCCGCCGATACGCTACGCACCAGTAGCCAGCCGTAGTCAGTCACATTGACCAGGCAGTTGACACCACGCAGGGAGCCGCGACCCCGATGTCACAACCGTCAGAGCCGATCGACATGCACACCACCGCGGGCAAGATCGCGGATCTGCAGCGCCGCATCGACGAAGCCACCCACGCCGGGTCCGCCCGGGCCGTGGAGAAGCAGCACGCCAAGGGCAAACTGACGGCGCGTGAGCGGGTGGCCCTGCTGCTGGACGAGGGCTCCTTCGTCGAGTTGGACGAGCTCGCCCGGCACCGTTCCACCAACTTCGGGCTGGAGAAGACCCGCCCCTACGGTGACGGCGTCGTCACCGGCTACGGCACCGTCGACGGCCGCCCCGTCGCGGTGTTCTCGCAGGACTTCACCGTCTTCGGCGGGGCCCTCGGCGAGGTCTACGGGCAGAAGATCATGAAGGTCATGGACTTCGCGCTGAAGACCGGCTGCCCCCTCATCGGCATCAACGACTCCGGCGGCGCCCGCATCCAGGAGGGTGTCAGCGCGCTGGGCATGTACGGGGAGATCTTCCGCCGCAACGTGCACGCCTCCGGGGTGATCCCGCAGATCAGCCTCATCGTCGGGCCGTGCGCGGGCGGCGCCGTGTACTCCCCCGCCATCACCGACTTCACGGTCATGGTCGACCAGACCTCGCACATGTTCATCACCGGCCCGGACGTCATCAAGACGGTCACCGGCGAGGACGTGGGCTTCGAGGAGCTGGGCGGGGCGCGCACGCACAACAGCACGTCCGGCGTCGCGCACCACATGGCGGGTGACGAGAAGGACGCCATCGAGTACGTGAAGTCGCTGCTCGCCTACCTGCCGTCGAACAACCTCTCCGAGCCGCCCGCCTTCCCGGAGGAGGCGGACACCGAGGTCACCGACGTCGACCGCGAGCTCGACGTCCTGATCCCGGACAGCGCGAACCAGCCGTACGACATGCACGCCGTGATCGAGCACGTGCTGGACGACGCGGAGTTCCTGGAGACGCAGGCGCTCTTCGCGCCGAACATCCTCACTGGCTTCGGCCGGGTCGAGGGCCACCCGGTGGGCATCGTCGCGAACCAGCCGATGCAGTTCGCCGGCTGCCTGGACATCAACGCCTCCGAGAAGGCGGCCCGTTTTGTACGGACCTGCGACGCCTTCAACATTCCGGTGCTGACGTTCGTCGACGTCCCGGGCTTCCTGCCGGGCACCGACCAGGAGTACAACGGAATCATCCGGCGCGGCGCGAAGCTGATCTACGCGTACGCGGAGGCGACCGTGCCGCTGATCACCGTCATCACCCGCAAGGCCTTCGGCGGCGCGTACGACGTCATGGGCTCCAAGCACCTCGGCGCGGACCTGAACCTGGCCTGGCCGACCGCGCAGATCGCCGTCATGGGCGCGCAGGGCGCGGTGAACATCCTGCACCGGCGCGACATCGCCGAGGCGGAGAATGTGGAGGAGACCCGCGCACGGCTCATCGCCGAGTACGAGGACGCGTTGCTCAACCCGTACACGGCCGCCGAGCGCGGTTACATCGACGCGGTGACCATGCCGTCCGAGACCCGGGCGCACGTGGTGAAGGGGCTGCGGCAGCTGCGCACCAAGCGGGAGTCCCTGCCGCCGAAGAAGCACGGCAACATCCCCCTCTAGTCCCTCCAGGAGGTCTCTGTGGTGATCAAGGTCGTCAAGGGCAATCCGACCCCGGAGGAGCTGGCCGCCGCACTGGCGGTGGTCCAAGCGCGCGCGGCGGCGCTGGCCTCCACGCCGTCGGGCGCGCCCCGGGTCGCGGACGAGTGGTCGACGCCGGCCCGGGTGGCACGCCGCCGGCTGCCGCGGCCGGGGCCGCGCGCGTGGGGTCGTACGTACTGGCCCGGCTAAGGCCTGCCCGGCCGCCTGGCCGCCCGGCCGGCTCTCTCCTTACAGATGGCCGTACCCCGTACCCGGGGTACGGCCATCTGGCTTACCCCGGGTACGGGCGGGAATCACACCGGAACCCGTCTGTCCATTGATTTTGCCGTCCCATGGCTTGACATGTAGTGGTCAGAATCGGACTTCTGCGAGTTCCCTCTATGCTCGAAGATCCAAAAAAAAAGGGGGAACCACGTGCTGAAGTTCCAGTTGCTGGGCCATTTCCAAGTCGTCACCGAGACCGGCGAGATCTGCCGTGTGGGCTCGCCCAAGGTCACTCAGACCCTGGCCGTCCTCCTCTCACGCGCCAACGAGTTCGTCTCCTCCGAGATGCTCATCACCGAGCTGTGGGGAGACTCTCCGCCCCGCTCCGCGCTCAACACCATCCAGACGTACATCCACCACGCCCGACGGTTCCTCGCCGCCGCCGACACCGGCGCCCCGGCCGCCGTACCCCCGGTGCTCTCCACCCGCTCCGCCGGCTATCTGCTCCGGGTCGCCGACGAGGACGTCGACTACAAGCTCTTCGAACTCCACGTCAGCCGGGGCGCCTCGGCCCTGCGGAACGCGCAGTACGAGGCCGCCTGCGACCACCTGCGGCAGGCGATGTCCCTGTGGCGCGGGTCGGTCCTGTCGAACATCGCGACCGGGCCGCTCCTCAAGAGCCACATCACCCACCTCGAAGACTGCCGAGTCCAGGCCCTGGAGATGCGCATCGAGGCACGCTGTGCGCTGGGCCTGCACCGCGACTCCATCCCGGAGCTGCGCACGCTGGTGCACGACTACCCGCTGCACGAGGGGTTCCACAGCCAGCTGATCAACGCCCTGCACCATACGGGCCGGCGGGCCGAGGCCCTGGAGGCCTACCAAGCCGTACGGGGTCTGCTGCGGGACGAACTGGGCCTGGAACCCTCCGCGCTGGTCCAGCGGGCTCACGAACGCGTGCTGTCCTCCGACGGCGGGGCGGACTGGGCGGAGGCGTGCGCGCCGCGCGTACCCGATACCGGCGGGAAGTGGCCGACCTCGACGAAGAACCGTACGTAGCGGGCGAAGAGTCCCTCGGTCAGCGGCGGGCAGACGATGCCGCTCTCCGCGAGGTCACGCTCCGTCTCCGACGTGTCGATCGGAGGGTAGAAGGCGTCGGTGTCCGACGTCATCATCTCGAAGGCGTGCAGCAGCGGCTGGAGCGCGTTGTCCCGATCCGCCTGAACGGATCCCTTCCAATCGGACCAGTCTTTTTCGGCCAATTCGTATCCGAGTGATCGCAGGTGGCCGACGCTCTGCTCCAGACTCAGCGAACTCTGATTGAAGAGGTGGAAAGTACGGCCTACGGTGCCCCCGCGCCCGGACAGGCCGATGATCGCAGCACTCACGTAGTCCACCGGCAGGAGATGGAAGCGGCCGCCGACGCCGACCGGCACCGCACCCGCCTGCAGAATGCCCTTGAGGCTCAGCCAGACGAAGTCCCGTGTCTGGCACGCGCCGTTCTCCGTGTCGCCCGAGATCACGTCGACCCGGTAGACGGAGACCGGCAGCCCCCGGTCCCGGGCCAGCCCGATCAGCTGCTCCGCCACCCACTTGCTCTGCAGATAGCCGCTGGGCAGTGCCTCGGCCGGGCCCGTCGGGTCCGTGACCTTCAGCGGGACGCCCTCCTCACGGACCCCGTCGAAGACGCCGACGGTCGAGACGTAGTGCACGGGGACCGTGCGGTGCCGGGCCGCGAGGCGCAGCACTTCCTCGGTGCCGGTCACGTTCGCCGCTCGCAGCGCCGTGTACGGCTCCAGCCAGTGCACCTTGGCGCCGTTGTGGTAGACGACGTCCACCATACGGGCGAGGGTGTCGAACTCCTCCTCGGACAGGCCGAGCCGCTCCTCGCCGAGGTCACCGAGGACGACCGACAGCCGGCTCTCGTCGACCTGGTCCGCCAGCCGGTACCACTCCATGTTGGAGCGGACCCGGCGCAGAGCCTCCGCCCGGTCCGCGCCGCGTACGAGGACGTGGACGGTGGCCGTGGTGGTGCGCATCAGGTCCCTCAGCAGGAAGGCGCCGAGGAACCCGGTGGCTCCGGTCAGCAGGACGTGACGGGGGTCGGTGGAGTCCCGGACCACCTCGGCCGCGGGCCGGATGTCCTCGGCGAGGGTCACCTCGGCGGCGAAGTCCACCGTCTGGCGGGCCCCTGCCGCGTCGGAGCCGGAGCCGTCGGACAGTTCCGCGAGCAGGTACCCGGCGAGGGCGCCCGGTG
Organism: Streptomyces sp. NPDC048337; assembly: GCF_043201175.1. NCBI lineage: Bacteria > Bacillati > Actinomycetota > Actinomycetes > Kitasatosporales > Streptomycetaceae > Streptomyces > Streptomyces sp. NPDC048337. Next base: position 50,552 of record NZ_JBICYR010000014.1, on the reverse strand, counting down.
TCGGGTGGTCGAAGACCAGGGTCGCGGGCAGCCGGAGTCCGCTGATCCCGTTGAGCAGGTTGCGCAGCTCCACCGAGGTCAGCGAGTCGAAGCCGAGCTTGGTCAGCGGCTGGTCGGCTTCGATGCCCGAGGGGTCCGCGTGCCCGAGCACCGCCGCGATCTGGGCGCGTACGGCGTCCAGTACGGCCGCCGCGCGCTCCGCCGGGCCCGGCAGCCCGGCCAGGACGGCGGCGAGGGAGACGGCCGCGTCCCGGTCGCCGGCGGCGGTGCGGCGCAGCGGCACCCCGGCGAGCCGGGACAGGACGGCGGAGGTGCGGGCGCCCTGCTCGCGCAGCGCCGCCACGTCGACCGGGGAGACCACGGCCGTCGGCCGGCCGAGCCCGAGGACCAGGTCCAGCAGCGCGGGACCGTCCTGTTCGGGGACGGGCCGGAAGCCGCTGCGGGCGATGCGGAGCAGGTCGGTGTGGCCGAGGTGGCCGCTCATGCCGCCGGTCTGCTCCCACAGGCCCCAGGCCACCGAGGTGGCGGGCAGGCCGAGGGCGTGGCGGTGGTGGGCGAGGCCGTCGAGGAAGGCGTTGGCGGCCGCGTAGTTGGCCTGGCCGACACCCCCGACGACGGCGGCGATCGAGGAGAAGAGCACGAAGGCGGTCAGGTCGGCGTCGCGGGTGAGGGAGTGCAGGTTCCACGCGGCGTCGGCCTTGGGGCGCAGGACCGCCGCCAGGCGCTCCGGGGTGAGGGCGCTGATCAGGCCGTCGTCGAGGACGCCGGCCGCGTGCACGACCCCGGTGAGGGGGTGCGCGGCGGGGACGGCCGCCAGGACGGCCGCGAGCGCGTCGTGGTCGGCGGCGTCGCAGGCGGCGATCGTGACCCGGGCGCCCAGGGCGGTGAGTTCGGCCTCCAGCTCGGCGGCACCGGCGGCGCCGCGGCCACGGCGGCTGGTCAGCAGGAGGTGCTTCACGCCGTGCTCGGAGGCGAGGTGACGGGCGAAGAGCGCGCCGAGGCTGCCCGTGCCGCCGGTGATGAGCACGGTGCCGTCGGGGTTCCACACGGCGCCTTCCGGGGCCGGGGAAGAGGGCGCCGTGCGGGTGAGGCGGGGCAGGTGGACCCGGCCGGCGCGCAGGGCGGCCTGCGGTTCGCCGGACAGGGCGAGGCGGGCCAGCGCCCGCTCCTCGGCGGGGCCGCCGTGGGGGGTGTCGGTGTCGACGAGGACGATTCGGCCGGGGGCCTCCGACTGGGCGGAGCGCAGCAGGCCCCAGACGGCGGCGCCCGCGAGGTCGGTGACGTGCTCGTCGTCGGCGACGGCCACCGCTGCGGAGGTGACGACCACCAGCCGGGTCCGCTCCAGCCGCTCGTCCGCCAGGAACGCCTGTACGAGGGCGAGGGTGCGCCCGGTCCTCTCGTGGACCGCGGCGGTGCGGGAAGCACCCGGGGAGGGCTCGATGCGGGCCACGACGAAGGGGAGGTCCGCGCCCGCGGCGACGGCGTCCCCCACGGCGGCCACGGCCTCCGGGTGCGCGGCGCCTTCCGGGGCGAACGCGCCGAGGACGGCCCACGGGTGGCCGGCGGCATCGGCCGGGGCGGCATCGGCGGCATCGGTCAGCGGCGTCCAGTGGACCTCGAACAGCATGCCCGCGCGCCGCCCGGCCGCGACGTCCGGCTCGGCGGCGGAGACGGTGTCCACGGCCAGCGAGCCGACGGACGCCACGGACCGGCCGGCCGGGTCGGCGAGCCGGACCGCGTACGTGCCGGGCTCCTGCGGCCGCGAGGTCAGTCGTACCCGCAGGGCCGAGGCCCCGGTCGCGTACACCCGTACGTCGTCCCAGCGGGCGGTCCGCACGTCCGGACCGGGCAGCAGCGGGCCGACGGCCGCGTCCAGCAGCGCGGGGTCGAGGAGGAACCCGGCGGCGTCCGGCACGGTCCGGCCCTCGGGGAGGCGCACCTCGGCGTAGATCTCCTCGCCCTTGTGCCAGAGCGCGGTGATGCCCTGCCCCTCGGGGGTGGCCTCCACGGCTTCGGCCGGCGGCCAGGCGGTGAGGTCGAAGGGGGCGGCGGGGGCGGCGGCGCTGAGCCGGCCGTGGGCGTGCCGGGTCCACGGGGAGCCGGCGTCGCCGCGGCTGTGCACGGTGACCGACCAGTGTCCGCCGCCGGACCCGGCGAGCGGCTCGACGGTCACCTGGAGGTGGATCGCGCCGGTCGGCGAGAGCAGCAGCGGCCGCTCGATGACGAGTTCGTCGAGGGCGTTGGCGCCGGGCACGTCCCCGGCGCGGACGGCGAGTTCCACGAGGGCGGCGGCGGGCAGCACCGGGGTGCCGTGGACGAGGTGTGCGGCGAGCCAGGGGTGGCTGTGCAGCGAGAGGCGGCTGGTGAACACGGACCGGTCGGAGCCCGCGAGGGTGACGGCGGGGCCGAGCAGGGGGTGTCCGGTCGGGACGAGGCCCAGGTCGGCGGGGTCGGTGGTGGCCGCCGCCGACTCGACCCAGTACCGCTCGTGCTGGAAGGCGTAGGTGGGCAGGTCGACCCGGCGGGCGCCGGTCCCGGTGAAGTACGCCGTCCAGTCGACGGGGACACCGTGCTCGTACAGCCGCCCGAGGGCGTCCACCGTGGCGGCGGGCTCGGGTCGGTTGCGGCGCAGGACGGGCAGCGCGGTCGGGATCCGCTCCCCCGCCGCCCCGGCGACCAGGGCGGACAGCACCCCGTCAGGGCCCAGTTCCAGGGCCGCCGTGACGCCGAGGTCCGCGAGGGTGGCGACCGCGTCGGCGAACCGGACGGCGCCCCGGACCTGGGCCACCCAGTAGTCCGCGGAGCGCAGTTCGTCGCCCACGGCCAGGGTGCCGGTGAGGGTGGAGACCACCGCGATCCGCGGAGCCTCGTAGCTGACCGATGCGGCGACCTTGCGGAACTCCTCCAGCATCGGGTCCATCAGCGGCGAGTGGAACGCGTGTGACACCTTGAGGCGGGTCGTCTTACGGCCCTGCCCCTCGAAACCGGACGCGATCGCGAGCACCGCCGCCTCGTCGCCGGAAAGGACCACCGATCCGGGCCCGTTGAGGGCGGCGATGGACACCTGCTCCGACAGGAGCGGGAGGACTTCCTCCTCGGTGGCCTGGACCGCGACCATCGCACCGCCGGCCGGCAGGGCCTGCATCAACCGGCCGCGTGCAGCGACCAGTTCGGCCGCGTCCGCCAGCGACAGCACACCCGCGACATGCGCCGCGGCCAGCTCACCGATCGAATGGCCGGCCAGGAAATCGGGGCGCACACCCCACGACTCCACCAGCCGGAACAGCGCCACCTCCACCGCGAACAGCGACGTCTGCGCGAACACCGTCTGGTTCAGTAGCTCCTGGTCCCCACCCCACACGACCTCCCGCAACGGCCGCTCCAGATGGCGGTCCAACTCCGCCGCCACCGCATCGAAAGCGGCTGCGAACACGGGGAAAGCCGCGTGGAGTTCACGGCCCATGCCGATCCGCTGGGCGCCCTGACCGGTGAACACGAACCCCAGCCGGCCACCGCGCACCCCGACCGGAACACCCGCCGACGCCAGAGCGGCCAGCAGCTCTGGCCGGTCCGCACCCGTGACCACGGCCCGGTACTCCAGAGCCGCCCGGCCCGAAGCCAGCGACAGGCCCACATCCACCGGCCGGAGCCCCGCATCGGCCTCCGCCCACTGTCCCAGCCGCGCCAACTGCCCGCGCAACGCGTCCGCCGTCCTTCCCGACACCACCCACGGCACCACCGGGAGGGACGCCGGAGCGGGCTCGTCGGCCACGGCCTGTTCGGTGTGCGGCCGTTCCAGGATCACGTGCGCGTTCGTACCGCTGACTCCGAAGGAGGACACGGCCGCGCGGCGCGGCGCGCCGGTCTGCGGCCAGGTCCTGGCCTCCCGCAGGAGCTCCACCGCGCCCGACTCCCAGTCGACCATCGGCGTCGGCTCGTCGATGTGCAGGGTGCGCGGGAGCACCCCGTGTTCCATCGCCTGGATCATCTTGATGACACCGCCGACGCCGGCGGCGGCGACCGAGTGCCCGATGTTGGACTTGAGGGAGCCCAGGTACAGCGGCCGGTCCGCCGGCCGGCCCTGCCCGTACGTCGCCAGCAGCGCCTGCGCCTCGATCGGGTCGCCCAGCCGGGTCCCCGTCCCGTGCGCCTCCACCGCGTCCACGTCCGACGCCGACAGGCCCGCGTCCGCCAGCGCCGCCCGGATCACCCGCTCCTGGGAAGGCCCGTTCGGCGCCGTCAGACCGTTCGAAGCGCCGTCCTGGTTGACGGCGGAGCCGCGTACGACGGCCAGGACCCGGTGGCCGTTGCGGCGGGCGTCGGACAGCCGCTCCACGAGGAGCAGGCCCACGCCCTCCGCCCAGGACGTGCCGTCGGCCGCCGCCGCGAAGGACTTGATCCGGCCGTCCGGTGCCAGGCCGGACTGCCGCGCGAAGTCCACGAAGCCGCCGGGCGTGGCGGTGACGGTCGCGCCGCCCGCCAGCGCCAGGTCCGACTCCCCGGAGCGGACGGACTGCACGGCCAGGTGCAGGGCGACGAGCGAGGAGGAGCAGGCGGTGTCGACGGAGACCGCCGGGCCCTCCAGGCCGAAGGTGTAGGAGATCCGGCCGGAGGCGACGCTGCTGAGCTTGCTGGTCAGCAGGTAGCCCTCGAACTCGGCCGGGCCGTCGAGGCCCAGGTAGCTCTGCTCGATGACACCGGCGTAGACGCCCGTCCGGGTGCCCTTGAGGGACAGCGGGTCGATGCCCGCCTGCTCGAAGGTCTCCCAGGCGGTCTCCAGCAGCAGCCGCTGCTGCGGATCCATGGCCAGCGCCTCGCGCGGGGAGATCCCGAACAGTCCGGCGTCGAACAGCCCGGCGTCGTGCAGGAATCCGCCCTCGCGGGTGTACGAGGTGCCGGGCCGGTCCGGGTCCGGGTCGTAGAGCCGCTCCAGGTCCCAGCCGCGGTCGGTGGGGAAGTCGGTGATGGCGTCCGTCCCGGTCGCCACCAGCCGCCACAGGTCCTCCGGGGAGGACACCCCGCCCGGGAAGCGGCAGGCCATGCCGACGACGGCCACCGGCTCGGGCTCGGCCGCCTCCAGCTGGGCGATCCGGCGGTTGGCCTTCTGCAGATCGACGGTGACCCGCTTGAGGTATTCGACCAGCTTCTCTTCGTTGGACATCGGGGTTCCTGTTCTCTCCTCGTGCGGTGGGCCGTCGGATCGGCCGGGTCGGGGTGTGGTGCGCCGGGAATCAGTCCGCGGAACGCCCGAGTTCGGTGTCGATGAAGCTGAAGATCTCGTCCACGGAGGCCCCGGCGAGGACGTCGGCCACCTCGTCGGCGGCGTCGTCCGGGGCCGGCCCGGCCGCCTCCAGGCGGTTCAGGAAGGCGCGCAGCCGGGCGGTGACGGCGCCGCGGTCCGGGTCGTCGCCGGGGAGGCCGGACAGCAGCGGGTCCAGCCGGCCCAGTTCGGCGAGCAGGGCCTGACCCGGGTCCGGCTCCTTGGGCACGAGCCGGTCCCGGAGGTATCCGGCGAGGGCGGCCGGCGTCGGGTGGTCGAAGACCATGGTCGCGGGGAGGGTGATCCCGGCGGCGGTGCCCAGCCGGTTGCGCAGGTCGAGGGCGGTCAGGGAGTCGAAGCCGAGCTCCTGGAAGGGCCGTTCGGCTTCGATGCCGCCGGGTCCGGTACGGCCCAGGGCCGCGGCGGACTCGGCTGCGACCAGGGTGAGCAGCCGCTGCTCCCGCTCCAGCGGGCTGAGCGCGGCGAGCTGCCCCGCGAGGGTCTCGCCGGGCTGTCCGGGCTCCGCGGTGCGTGCCGTGGCGGCGCCGGTGCGGCCGCGCAGGCCGGGGAGCGCACCGAACAGGGCCGGGACCCGGGGCTGCGCCCGGAGGGCGGCGAGGCCCAGCGGTACGGCGACGAGCGCGGCGTGGTCCTCGCGTACGGCCCGGTCGTACAGCGCGAGCCCCTCTTCCCGGGTGAGGGGCCGCAGCCCCTCGTGGGCGAGCCGGTCCAGGTCCGGGCCGGTCAGGTGGCCGTTGATGCCCGGGGTGTCCTCGCCGGGCTGCCAGACGCCCCAGGCGAGGGAGGTGGCGGGCAGGCCGTGGGCGCGCCGGTGGGCGGCGAGGCCGTCGAGGAAGGCGTTGGCGGCCGCGTAGTTGGCCTGGCCGGGGCCGCCGAGCACGCCCACGGTCGAGGAGAACAGCACGAACGCGGTCAGGTCCGCATCGCGGGTCAGCTCGTGCAGGTGCCGGGCGCCGTCCGCCTTCGGGCGCAGTACGGATTCCAGCCGGGTGGGCGTGAGTTCGTGGAGCAGGGCGTTGTCGAGGACTCCGGCCGCGTGCACCACGGCGGTCAGCGGGTGCTCGGCGGGGATCGCGGCCAGCACGGCCGCGAGCGCGTCCCGGTCGGTGACGTCACAGGCCACGGCCTCGGCGTACGCGCCGAGTTCCTCCAGGTCGGCGATGAGCTGCTTGGCGCCGTCGGCGGTCTCGCCCCGGCGGGACAGCAGCAGGAGCCGTCGTACGCCCTGGTCGGCGACCAGCTGCCGGGCGACGGCGGCGCCGAGCATGCCGGTGCCTCCGGTGATCAGGACGGTGCCGGTGGCGGCCGGGGCTTCGGGGGCGGACTGCGGCTCGGCGACGCGGAGCAGGCGCGGGACGAGGACCGTACGGCCGCGCAGTGCGGCCTGCGGTTCCCCGGCCGCGAGGACTTCGGCGTACCGGTCGGGGTGCTGGTCGGGGTGCTGGTCCGGGCCGTCGTCGACGAGGACGATGCGGCCGGGGGCCTCCGACTGGGCGGAGCGCAGCAGGCCCCAGACGGCGGCGCCCGCGAGGTCGGTGACGTCCTCGCCGTCGGCGACGGCCACCGCTGCGGAGGTGACGACCACCAGCCGGGTCTGCTCCAGCCGCTCGTCCGCCAGGAACGCCTGTACGAGGGCGAGGGTGTCCCGGGCCGCGGTGTGCAGGTCCTCGCCGGCGGGCCGGGGCAGCAGCAGGGTCGCCCCGGGGGCGGCCGTGGCGAGGGACCCCGGGTCGCGCGGGTCCAGGAGGTGCCAGACGACCGGGCCCCGGCCGGCGGCGGGGAGGGTGAGGGGCTCCCAGCCGACGCGGAAGAGGGCGTCCCGGCCGGCGGCGGCGGAAACGGAGGCCGGCGTGAACTGCGCGCGGGGCAGGTCGCGGTAGACGACCGAGTCCACGGAGGCGACGAGCCTGCCGTCGGCGCCGGCGAGCTGGAGCGCGTACGTCCGGTCGTCGATCTCCGTGGCCCGGGCGCGGACGGCCGGGGCGCCCGGCGCGTAGAGCCGTACGCCGTACCAGTGGACGGGGGCGGCCCCCGCCCCGAGGCCGGGCAGGACGGCGTCGAGGAGCGCCGGGTGCAGGCCGTAGCGAGGGGCCTCGGCGGCCAGCTCTTCGGGGAGGGTGGCTTCGGGGAGCGCGGCCTCGAACCAGTCGGCGGCCGGGGCGGCGGCCACGGCCTCCTCCCGGTAGTAGCCCTGGGCGTGCAGGGTCCAGGGGGCGTCCGCGTCCGCGCCCGCCAGGTCGCCGGTGTCCGGGCGGGCGTACAGCCGGAAGCCGTATCGGCCGTCCGGGTCCGCGGCGGCCCGTACCTGGATCCGGACGGCGCCCTCCTCGGGCAGCAGCAGCGGGGCGAGCAGGTCGAGCTCGTCGACGACGGCCAGGCCGGCCGGCTCGCCCGCGTGCAGTGCCATCTCGACGACGGCGGCGGCGGGCAGCACCGGGGTGCCGTGGACGAGGTGTGCGGCGAGCCAGGGGTGGCTGTGCAGCGAGAGACGGCTGGTGAAGACGGTCTCGCCGGCCCCGGCGAGGGTCAGGGCGGGGCCGAGCAGGGGGTGCTGCCCGAAGGTGCCGCCGTCGGGACCGGGGCGGGAGTCCCGGGGGAGCCGGTCCACCCAGTACCGCTCGTGCTGGAAGGCGTAGGTGGGCAGGTCGACCCGGCGGGCGCCGGTCCCGGTGAAGTACGCCGTCCAGTCGACGGGGACACCGTGCTCGTGGAGCCGGCCGACGGCGGCGACGGCGGCCGCGGGCTCGGACTGGTTTCGGCGCAGGACGGGGAGCGCCGCCGGGATCCGCTCCCCCGCCGCCCCGGCGACCAGGGCGGACAGCACCCCGTCCGGGCCCAGTTCCAGGGCCGCCGTGACGCCGAGGTCCGCGAGGGTGTGGACGGCGTCCGCGAACCGGACGGCGCCGCGGACCTGGGCCACCCAGTAGTCCGCGGAGCGCAGTTCGTCGCCCACGGCGAGGGCACCGGTGAGGGTGGAGACGACCGAGACCTCGGGCGCGCCGTACGCGAGGGACGCGGCGACGGTGCGGAACTCCTCCAGCATCGGGTCCATGAGCGGGGAGTGGAAGGCGTGCGAAACCTTCAGCCGGGTCGTCTTGCGTCCCTGCTCCTCGAAGACACCGGCAACGGCGAGGACGGCGTCCTCGTCACCCGACACCACCACCGACTGGGGCCCGTTGAGTGCCGCGATCGACACTCGCCCCGTCAGCAGCGGCGCCACCTCCTCCTCGGTGGCCTGGAGCGCGACCATCGCCCCACCCGACGGCAGCGCCTGCATCAACCGCCCGCGCGCGGCCACCAGAGCCGCCGCGTCCGCCAGCGACAGCACACCCGCCACGTGCGCCGCCACCAGCTCACCCACCGAATGCCCGGCCAGGAAATCGGGGCGCACACCCCACGACTCCACCAGCCGGAACAACGCCACCTCCACCGCGAACAGCGAAGCCTGCGCGAACACCGTGCGGTTCAGGACCTCCTGGTCTCCGCCCCACACCACCTCGCGCAACGGACGCTCCAGATGCGTGTCCAGCTCCGCCACCACGGCGTCGAAAGCCGCCGCGAACACCGGGAAGGAGGCGTACAGTTCGCGCCCCATCCCGATCCGCTGCGCACCCTGACCCGTGAACACGAACCCCAGCCGGCCGGCCTTGGCGACGCCGCCGGACGCGCTGGTGAGGGCCTCCAGGAGCTCCGTACGGTCGGCGCCCGTGACCACCGCCCGGTACTCCAGAGCGGCCCGGCCCGCGGCCAGCGACAGGCCCACGTCCACCGGGGACAGCCCGGGATCGGCCGTGACCCGCTCCGCGAGCCGCGCCAGCTGGTCGCGCAGGGCCTCGGCCGTCTTGCCCGAGACCACCCACGGCACGACGGGAAGGCTCACGCCCGGCTCGGGGGCCGGCTCCGCCGTCGCGGCCGGTTCGGCGCTCCCTTCGTACTGTTCGATCACGACGTGGGCGTTGGTGCCGCCGAAGCCGAAGGAGGAGACGGCCGCGCGGCGCGGGGCTCCCGTCCGCGGCCAGGGGCGGGCCTCCTGGAGGAGTTCCACCGCGCCCGACTCCCAGTCGACCATCGGCGTCGGCTCGTCCGCGTGCAGGGTCCTGGGCAGCACCCCGTGGCGGATGGCCTCGATCATCTTGATGACGCCGCCGACGCCGGCGGCCGCCTGGGCATGGGCGATGTTGGACTTGAGGGAGCCCAGGTACAGCGGCCGGTCCGCCGGCCGGCCCTGCCCGTAGGTGGCCAGCAGCGCCTGCGCCTCGATCGGGTCGCCCAGCCGGGTCCCCGTCCCGTGCGCCTCCACCGCGTCGACCTCGCCCGCCGACAGGCCCGCGTCCGCGAGGGCCTGGCGGATCACCCGCTCCTGAGCCGGACCGTTCGGCGCGGTCAGACCGTTCGACGCACCGTCCTGGTTCACCGCCGAGCCGCGCAGCACCGCGTGGACCCGGTGCCCGTTGCGCAGGGCGTCGGACAGCCGCTCGACCAGCAGCAGGCCCACGCCCTCCGCCCAGCCGGTGCCGCCCGCGTCCGCCGAGAAGGACTTGCTGCGGCCGTCCGCGGCGAGGCCGCGGAGCCGGGAGAACTCCACGAACGCCACCGGGGTGGACATCACGGTCACACCGCCGGCGAGCGCCAGATCGCACTCGCCGCGGCGCAGCGCGTTCGCCGCCAGGTGCAGGGCGACGAGCGAGGACGAGCAGGCGGTGTCGACGGCGACGGCCGGGCCCTCCAGGCCGAAGGTGTAGGAGATCCGGCCGGCCGCGATGGAGCCGGCGCTGCCGCTGAAGAGGTAGCCCTCGTAGTCCTGCGCGGGCAGGTCGCCGCGGGAGCCGTAGTCGTTGTACATGACCCCGGTGAAGACCCCGGTCCGGGTGCCCTTCAGGGACAGCGGGTCGAGTCCGGCCCGTTCGAAGGTCTCCCAGGTGGTCTCCAGCAGCAGCCGCTGCTGCGGGTCCATGGCCAGCGCCTCGCGCGGGGAGATCCCGAACAGTCCGGCGTCGAACCGGGCGGCGTCGTAGAGGAATCCGCCTTCACGGGAGTACGAGGTGCCGGTCTTGTCGGCGTCGGTGTCGTAGAGCCGTTCGACGTCCCAGCCCCGGTCGGCAGGGAAGTCGGAGACGGCGTCCGTCCCGTTCTCCACCAGCCGCCACAGGTCCTCCGGGGAGGACACCCCACCCGGGTAGCGGCAGGCCATGGAGACGATGGCGATCGGCTCCTGGGCCTTGTCCTGGACCTCGCGCAGGCGCGTGCGGGCGTCGCGGGCGTCGGCGATGGCCTTCTTGAGGTACTCGCGGAGTTGTGCTTCGTCAGCCACGTGATTTCAGCTTTCGGGAGAGGTGGGTCCGGTCCGGGAGGGGCGTCGGGCCGCGGTCAGTCGAGGTCGTCGAGGAGCGCGAACAGCTCCTCGTCACTGGCGTCGTCGAGGCTGCGGCCGGCGTCGGCCGCCGCTTCCCCGTCGCCTGCCCCGGCCGGGGCGGTCCCGCCCTCGGCCGTCTTCAGCAGTTCCCGCAGCCGGGCCGCGACCAGGGCGCGGGCGCCGGTGTCCGGTGCCGCTTCGGCGAGGGCCGCCTCCAGGGCGGTCAGTCCGCTGAGGACGGGGTCGGCCACACCGGCCGGCGTGGCCGCCGCCGCTTCCCCGGCCGCCAGTTCCTCGCGCAGCAGGGCGGCGAGGGCCGCCGGGGTCGGGTGGTCGAAGACGAGGGTGCTGGGCAGCCGCAGCCCGGTGGCCCGGTTCAGGACGTTGCGGAGCTCGACCGCCGTCAGCGAGTCGAAGCCGAGCTCCTGGAAGGGCCGTTCGGCGTCGATGCCGTCCGGGTCTGGGTGGGCCAGGACGGCCGCGACCTGCGCCCGCACCAGGTCGGTCAGGGCCCGCTCGCGGTCCGGAGCGGCCAGGGCGGCGAGCCTCTGCGCGAGGGGGACATCGTCCGCGGCGGCCGCGGCGGCCGTGCGGCGTTTGGCGGGGCCCGCGAGGGCGCGCAGCACGGGCGGGAGCTCCGCGCCGCGGGCGCGCAGTGCCGCCGGGTCGATGCGGCTGACGGCGAGGACCGCTTCTCCGGTGCGGGGGGCCGCGTCGAAGAGGGCCATCGCGTCGGCCGTGGACAGCGGGAGCAGTCCGACCCGGGCGAGCCGGCGCAGGTCCGTGTCGTCGAGGCCGCCGGAGAGGGCGCTGGCCTCGGCCCACAGTCCCCATGCGAGGGAGCCCGCCGGAAGGCCCTGGGCGCGACGGTGGGCGGCGAGGGCGTCCAGGAAGGTGTTGCCCGCCGCGTAGTTGGCCTGGCCCGCGGTGCCGATCAGGCCGGCGACCGAGGAGTAGAGGACGAAGGCCTCCAGGTCGAGGTCCCGGGTGAGTTCGTGCAGGTGCCAGGCTGCGTCGACCTTGGGCCGCATGACCCGCTCCAGCTGCCCGGCGGTGAGCCGGGCGGCGACGCCGTCGTCGAGGACTCCGGCGGTGTGCACCACGGCGGTCAGCGGGTGCTCGGCGGGGATCGCGGCCAGCACGGCCGCGAGCGCGTCCCGGTCGGTGACGTCACAGGCCACGGCCTCGGCGTACGCGCCGAGCCCGGTGAGCTGCTCGGTCAGTTCGGCCGCGCCGGGCGCGGCCGGGCCCCGGCGGGAGAGCAGCAGCAGCCGTCGGGCGCCGTGCTCGGTGACCAGGTGCCGGGCCAGTACGCCGCCCAGCGCGCCGGTCGCACCGGTGATCAGCACCGTCCCCCGGTCCCAGGCGGGGGCCTGGGCGTCGGGGCGGTCGGTGGTGCGGGCGAGGCGGGGGGCGAGGAGGCGCCCGTCGCGGACGGCCACCTGGGCCTCCCCGGTGGCGACTGCCGCCGCCACGTCGGCGTCGGTGCCGTTGCCGTTGCCCGTGGCCGCCGGGTCGAGGTCGACGAGGACGATCCGGCCCGGGTTCTCGGCCTGGGCCGACCGGAGCAGGCCCCAGACGCCCGCGTGGACGAGGTCCGTGACGTCCTCCGGGCCGGCGGCGACCGCGCCGCGCGTGGTGACGACGAGGGTGCTCCCGGCGAACCGGTCCTCGGCCAGCCAGCTCTGGAGCGTCTCCAGTACCCGCCGGGTCGCGGCGCGGACCCGCTCCGGGAGCGCGCCCTGCGCGTCCGCGGCGGTGGCGGGCTCCAGCGCCAGCAGCACCACGGCGGGCACCGACGGGCCGTCGGCGAGGTCCGCGAGGTCCGCGACGCCGCCGACCGGCACCGGCCACCCGGCGGCCTCGGCGGGAGTTCCCGCCGAGGCGGACGGCAGCTGCGTCCAGACGACCCCGAACAGGCCGTCCCGGGCCGGGTTCGCGGCCTCCCGCAGCGCCTCCTTCGACAGGGGGCGCAGCAGCAGCGACTCGGCGGCGGCGACCGGGGCGCCGGCCGCGTCGGCCACGGTGAGGGCGGCGGTCAGCGAGCCGTCGCCCGGGGTGGCCAGGGCCAGGCGGACCCGGAGCCGGCTCGCCCCGGTGGCGTACAGGCTCACGCCCGACCAGGCGAACGGCAACCAGGACGTGCCCTCCGGCTCCACGACCCCCGGCAGCAGCGGGTGCAGCGCGGCGTCGAGCAGGGCGGGGTGCAGGCCGAACGCGGTTGCCCCGGCGCGCAGTTCGTCCGCGAGGGCGACCTCCGCGTAGAGGGCGTCGGCGTCCCGCCAGACCCGGTGCAGGCCCTGGAAGGCGGGGCCGTAGCCGTAGCCCCGGTCGGCGAGCCGGTCGTAGGCCCCCGTGAGGTCCACCTCGGTGGCGCCGGGCGGCGGCCAGGCCGTCAGGGTCCCGGCCTCGGCGGCGCCGGTGACCAGCAGGCCCTCGGCGTGCAGCAGCCAGGGCTGCCGGGCGTCGGAATCGTCCGCGCGGGAGTACACGGTGACGGGCCGGGCCTCGGTGGCGTCGGCCTCGCCGACGACCACCTGGAGCTGTACGGCGCCCCGCTCGGGCAGCACCAGCGGCGCGGCGAGGGTCAGGTCCTCGACCCGGTCGGCGCCGACCGGCTCCCCGGCCCGCAGCGCGAGTTCGAGCAGCGCGGTGGCGGGCAGCAGCACGGTGCCGTGCACGGCGTGGCCGGCCAGCCAGGGGTGGGAGCGCAGCGAGACCCGGCCGGTCAGCAGGTACGCGTCGCGGTCGGCGACCCGTACGGCCGCGCCGAGCAGCGGGTGCCCGGCGTCGGCGAGGCCGAGACCGGCCGCGTCGGCCGTGGCGGTGTCCGCCTCCAGCCAGTACCGGCCGGGCCGGAAGGCGTACGTGGGCAGGTCCACCCGGCGGGCGCCGGGGAAGACGGCCCGCCAGTCGGTGTCCGCGCCGCGCAGCCGCGCCTGGGCGACGGCGGCGGCGACGGTCGCCGCCTCGGGGCGCCCGGACCGCAGCATAGGAACGCTCAGCGCGGGCGCCTCGGCCAGGCAGTCCTGAGTCATGGCGGTCAGTACCCCGTCGGGGCCGAACTCGATGAATTCGGTGACGCCTTCGGCCTCCAGGGTGCGGATGCCGTCGTGGAAGCGGACGGCTTCGCGGATGTGCGTGGCCCAGTAGTCGGGCGAGGTGAGCTGCTCGGTGGTGGCGAGTTCACCGGTCACGTTGGAGACGACGGGGATGCGCGGTGCGCGGTATGTCAGCTCGACGGCGACGGCCCGGAACTCGTCCAGTACCTCGTCCATGTGCGGGGAGTGGAAGGCGTGGCTGACGGGCAGCCGCTTGGTCTTGCGGCCCTGCTGGCGGAAGATCCCGGCGACCTCGCCGACGATCGTGGCGTCGCCGGAGACGACGGTGGAGCGGGGGCCGTTGATGCCGGCCACGGCGATCGTGCGCGGGTCGTAGTCGGCGAGCACGGACCGGACCTCGTCCTCGCCCGCCTGGAGGGCAGCCATCGCGCCGCCTTCGCGGGCGGACTGCATCAGCCGGCCCCGCTCGGCGACCAGGACGCAGGCGTCGGTGAGGTCGAGTACGCCGGCCAGGTGGGCGGCGGTGACCTCGCCGATGGAGTGGCCGAGGAGGTAGTCGGGGACCAGCCCGTGGTGCTCGGCGAGCCGGAACAGGGCGACCTCGATGGCGAACAGCGCGGCCTGGGTGAAGGCCGTCTGGTCGATCAGGGCCGAGTCCGCGGAGTCCGCGGGGGCGAACAGCACGTGCTTGAGGGGGCGGACGAGTTCGGCGTCGAGGTGCGCGCAGACCTCGTCCAGGGCCCGGGCGAAGACGGGCGAGGAGGCGTAGAGCTCGCGCCCCATCCCGAGCCGCTGGCTGCCCTGGCCGGTGAACAGGAACGCGGTGCGGCCGCGCGGGCCGCCGCCGGCCCGGACCACGCCGGGCCCGCTCTCGCCACGGGCCAACGCCCCGAGACCGTCGAGGAGTTCGGTGCGGTCGGTGCCGAGTACGGCGGCCCGGACGTCCATCCGGGCCCGCCCGGTGGCGAGGGTGTGGCCGATGTCGCGCACGCTGGTGGCGGGGTGGCCTTCGACGTGGGCGGCGAGTGCGGCGGCCTGCCGGCGCAGCCCGTCCTCGTCGCGGGCGGACAGGATCCAGGTGACGGGGTCACCAGGGGCGCCCTGGTCGCCCGGCCCGCCGCCCTGGAGGTCCGCGCCGGCCGGCTCGGGCTGCGGGAGCGCCGCGTCCGGGGACTCCTCCAGGATCACGTGCGCGTTCGTGCCGCTGATACCGAAGGAGGAGACGCCCGCGCGCAGCGGGGCGCCGGTGCGCGGCCACTCGCGGTGCTCGGTGAGGAGTTCGACCGCGCCGGACTCCCAGTCGATGTAGCCCGACGGGTTCTCCGAGTGCAGCGTGCGCGGCAGGGAGCCGTGGCGCATCGCCTGGACCATCTTGATGATCCCGCCGACGCCGGCGGCGGCCTGGGCGTGGCCGATGTTGGACTTGAGGGAGCCCAGCAGCAGCGGGCGGTCCGCGGGGCGGCCCTGGCCGTAGGTGGCCAGCAGCGCCTGCGCCTCGATCGGGTCGCCGAGGCTGGTGCCGGTGCCGTGCGCCTCGACGGCGTCCACGTCCGCGGTGCCCAGGCCCGCGTTGGCGAGGGCCTGGCGGATGACCCGCTCCTGAGCCGGACCGTTCGGCGCGGTCAGACCGTTCGAAGCGCCGTCCTGGTTGACGGCGGAGCCGCGTACGACGGCCAGGACCCGGTGGCCGTTGCGGCGGGCGTCGGACAGCCGCTCCACGAGGAGCAGGCCCACGCCCTCCGCCCAGCCGGTGCCGCCCGCGTCGGCGGAGAAGGAGCGGCAGCGGCCGTCCTCGGACAGACCCCGCTGCCGGGAGAACTCCACGAAGGTGTTCGGGCCGGACATCACCGTCACCCCGCCGGCCAGCGCGAGGTCGCACTCGCCCTGGCGCAGCGCGTTCGCCGCGAGGTGCAGGGCGACGAGCGAGGAGGAGCAGGCGGTGTCGACGGTGACCGCCGGGCCTTCCAGCCCGAAGGTGTACGCGAGCCTTCCGGAGACGACGCTGGACAGGTTGCCCGCCAGCAGGAAGCCCTCGAACTGTTCGGGGCTCTTCGCGAGCCGCGACGCGTAGTCGTCGTACATGGCGCCGGCGAACACACCGGTGCTGGTGCCGCGCAGCACCGCCGGGTCGAGTCCGGCGCTCTCGAAGGTCTCCCAGGCCGTCTCCAGCAGCAGCCGCTGCTGCGGGTCGGTGGCGGTCGCCTCGCGCGGCGACATCCCGAAGAACGCCGGGTCGAACCGGTCGGCGTCGTGCAGGAATCCGCCGTGCCGGGTGTACGAGGTGCCGATGTGCTCGGGGTCGGGATCGTAGAGGGAGTCCAGGTCCCAGCCGCGGTTGGCGGGGAACTCGGTGATCGCGTCGGTGCCTTCGGCGACGAGCCGCCACAGGTCCTCGGGAGAGCGGACCCCGCCGGGGAATCGGCAGGCCATGCCGACGATGGCGATGGGCTCGTCCGCGGCGCCGGCCGGCCGGCGGCGGGCCGCGGGCGCGGCGGTGGCGGGCGCGGCGGCCTCGGCCGTGCGCTCGTACAGGTGTGCGGCGAGCGCGGCGGGCGACGGGTAGTCGAAGACGGTCGTGGCGGACAGGCGGAGTCCGGTGGCGGCGTTCAGCCGGTTGCGGAGCTCGACTCCGGAGAGCGAGTCGAAGCCGAGTTCGTTGAAGGACTTCGCGGGGTCGACACGGGTGGCGGCCGCGTGGCCCAGGACGGCGCTCACGACGGACCGTACGAGGTCCTGTACGGCGGCCTCGCGGTCGGCCTCCGGCAGCGCGGCCAGCTGTCCGGCCCAGCCGGAGCCGCCGGTCCCGGCGCCGCCGGCCGCGGGTGCGCTGCGGCGGGTCCGGACCAGGCCGCGCAGCAGCGCGGTGGGCGGGGTGCCGGCGGCGCGCAGCCGGGCGAGTTCGAACCGGGCGGGGACGGCGAGGGCGGCGCCGTCGGTGAGGGCCGCGTCGAAGAGGGCGAGGCCCGCCTCGGGGGTGAGCGGGGCGACACCGGCCCGGGTCCAGCGGGCGAGGTCGCCGTCCTCCAGCTGGGCGCCCATGCCGTGGGTGGCGTCCCAGAGGCCCCAGGCGAGGGAGGTGGCGGCCAGGCCCTGGCCGCGGCGGTGTGCGGCGAGGGCGTCGAGGTAGGTGTTGGCGGCGGCGTAGTTGGCCTGTCCGGCGGTGCCGGTGATGCCGGAGACCGACGAGAACAGCACGAACGCGGCGAGGTCCAGTTCCCGGGTCTGCTCGTGCAGGTGCCAGGCGGCGTCGACCTTGGGGCGCAGTACGGCCGCCAGCTGTGCTTCGGTGAGCTGTTCGACGGTGGCGTCGTCCAGGACGCCGGCGGTGTGCACGACGGCGGTCAGCGGGTGCCGCGGATCGACGGCCGCCAGCAGGGCCGCCACGTCGGCGGGGTCGGCGGCGTCGGCGGCCACCAGGTCCACCTCGGCGCCCAGGGCGGCGAGTTCGGCCGCCAGGGTGTCGGCACCGGGGGTGCCGGGGCCGCGGCGGCTGGTCAGCAGCAGGTGCTTCGCACCGTACTCGGTGACGAGGTGGCGGGCGAAGAGCGCGCCGAGGCCGCCGGTGCCGCCGGTGACCAGGACGGTGCCCTCGGGGTCGAGCGCGGGAGCCGCGGCCTCGGCGGAACGCTCGCGGTCGCGGGCCAGGCGCGGGAGGTGCAGGGTGGTGCCGCGGACGGCGATCTGGGGTTCGCCGGTGGCGATGGCGGCGGCGAGCAGCGTCTCGGCGGCGGGGGTTCCGTCGAGGTCCACGAGGGTGACCCGGTCGGGGTGTTCGCTCTGCACGGACCGGACCAGGCCCCAGACGGTGGCACCGGCCAGGCCGGTGACCTCCTCGCCGGGGGTGACGGCGACGGCCCGGGTGGTGACGAACACCAGCCGGGAGTCCTCGTTCTCGGCGTCGGCGAGCCACTGGCGGGTGACGGCGAGCGCGTCGGCGGCGGACTGGTGGGCGGCCTGCGGGGTGTGCGGGGCCGGTTCGGGGACCCGCATGACGAGCGGGCCCGCGTCGGCGCCCGTCTCCGTGCCGGCGTCGGCCGGGGCGGCCACGGCGGGCCAGGCGACGTGGAACAGGTCGTCGTGGTGGGCCGCTGCGGCCGGGGCGACGCGGTCCTTGGCGACCGGCCGCAGGGTGAGCGACTCGACGGTGGCGACGGGCGCGCCGGTCCGGTCGGCGAGGTCGAGGCGGACGGTGTCGGCGGCGGTCTCGGTCAGGGTGACCCGCAGGGCGGTGGCCCCGGTGGCGTGCACGGCGGCGCCGCTCCACGCGAACGGCAGCCGGATGGTGTCCGTCTCGCCGGGCCGGGCCGCGTTCAGCACCAGGGGGTGCAGGGCCGCGTCGAGCAGGGCGGGGTGGACGCCGAACCGGGCGGCCTCCTCGTAGCGCTCCTCGGGGAGCGTCACCTCGGCGTAGGTGCGGCCGTGATCGCCCTGCCAGAGGGCGGTCAGGCCCTGGAAGGCTGGGCCGTACTCGTAGCCGAGGCCGTCGAGCCGCTCGTACAGACCGGCCGTCGGCTGGGCCACGGCGTCCGCGGGCGGCCACACGGAGGCGTCCGCGGCCGGGGCGGCGGGGGTCGGCGTGGCGTCGAGGGCGCCGGAGGCGTGCCGGGTCCAGGGTGCGTGGTCCTCGGCTTCGCCGGAGTCCGGGCGGGAGTGGATGGTGAAGGAGCGCAGGCCGGAGCCGTCGGTGGGGGCGACGGCGACCTGGATGCGGACCGCCTGCTGCCCGGTGAGCGCGAGCGGCGCCTCCAGGGTGAGTTCGGTGACGCGGGCGGCGCCCGCCTGGTCGCCCGCCGCGACGGCGAGCTCCAGGAACGCGGTGGCCGGCACCAGGACGGCACCGCTGATGGCGTGGTCGGCCAGCCAGGGGTGCCCGGCGACGGAGAGCCTGCTGGTGAGCAGGAGTTCCTCGCGGTCGGCGAGGTCGACGGCGGTGGCGAGCAGCGGGTGCCCGGCCGGGTCCAGGCCGAGGCTGCGGGCGTCGGTACGGGTCTCCGGCAGCAGCCAGTAGTGCTCGCGCTGGAAGGCGTACGTCGGCAGGTCCAGCAGGGTCGCACCGGGGTGGAGGGAGGCCGGGTCGAGCGGCGCGCCGAGGGTGTGGGCGCGGCCGAGGCCGGCGGCCAGGGTGGCGTCCTCGGGGTGGCCGGCGCGCTGGAGGGCGACGGCGGTCGCGGCGCCGGTGGTGAAGGAGCCCGCGGCCATGGCGGTCAGTACGGCGTCGGGGCCGAGTTCGACGAGGACGGTGGCGCCCTCGGTCTCCTCCAGGGTGCGGATGGCGTCGTGGAAGCGGACCGCCTCGCGGATCTGGGAGACCCAGTAGGCGGCGGTGGTCAGTTCTGCGCCCGCGCGCTCGCCGGTGACGGTGGAGACGAGCGGGATGCGCGGCGCGTGGTAGGTCAGCGACTCGGCGACCTCGCGGAACTCCTCAAGGATCCCGTCCATGTGCGGGGAGTGGAAGGCGTGGCTGACCTGGAGCGCGCGGGTCTTGCGGCCGCGCTCGCGCCAGCCGGCGGCGACCTCCTCCGCGGCGTCGGCGTCACCGGAGATCACCACGGCCGAGGGGCCGTTGACAGCGGCGACGGCGAGCCGGCCCGGGTGGGCGGCCAGCGTCTCGGTGACCTCGTCGCCGGTGGCCTGGATCGCGATCATGGCGCCGCCGGGGCGGGCGGCCTGCATCAGCCGGCCGCGGGCGGCGACCAGGCGGGCGGCGTCGGCGAGGGAGAGCACGCCCGCGGTGTGGGCGGCGGCGAGCTCGCCGATGGAGTGGCCCGCCACCAGGTCGGGGGTCAGGCCGTGGTGTTCGAGGAGGCGGTACAGGGCGACCTCAAGGGCGAACAGGGCGGGCTGGGTGTAGCGGGTCTCGTGCAGCAGCGCGGCGTCGGCGGTGCCCTCCTCGGCGAACATCACCTCGCGCAGCGGCCGGTCCAGGAGCGGGTCGAGGGCGGCGAGGACCTCGTCGAGGGCGGCCGCGAAGGCGGGCCGGGTGGCGTAGAGCTCGCGGCCCATCCCGGCGCGCTGGGCGCCCTGGCCGGTGAAGAGGAACGCGGTGCGCCCGGCCCGGGCAGCGCTGCCGGTCGCGGTCTGCGGGGCGTCGGTGCCCGTGGCGAGGGCGTCGAGGCCGGCGGTCAGTTCCGCGAGGGTGGAGCCGGTGACGGCGGCGCGGTCGTCCCAGGTGGCGCGGGTGGCGGCGAGGGAGAGGCCGATGTCGGCGGGCCGGGCGGCGGGGTGGTCGGCGAGGTGGTCGCGCAGGCGGGCGGCCTGGGCGCGCAGGGCGTCCTCGCCGCGGGCGGACAGCGTCCACAGGTGGTGCCGGCCGGGCGCGGTGTCCGATGCGGTGTCCGGCGCGGTGTCCGGCGCCGCGACCGTTTCGGTGGGCGGCTGTTCGAGGATGACGTGGGCGTTGGTGCCGCTGATCCCGAACGAGGACACCGCGGCACGGCGCGGGCGGCCGGTGGCGGGCCACGGGCGGGAGTCGGCGAGGAGTTCCACGGCCCCGGCGGTCCAGTCGACGTGCGGGGTCGGCTCGCCGACGTGCAGGCTGCGGGGCAGCACCCCGTGCCGGATCGCCTGGACCATCTTGATGACGCCGCCGACGCCGGCCGCGGCCTGTGCGTGCCCGATGTTCGACTTGAGGGAGCCCAGGTACACCGGGTCACGGTCACCCCGGCCGGTGCCGTACGTGGCGAGGACGGCCTCGGCCTCGATGGGGTCGCCGAGCCGGGTGCCGGTGCCGTGTGCCTCCACGGCGTCCACGTCGGCGGCGGCCAGCCCGGCGTCGCCGAGCGCCTGGCGGATGACGCGCTGCTGCGAGGGGCCGTTGGGGGCGGTCAGCCCGTTGGAGGCGCCGTCCTGGTTGACGGCGGAGCCGCGCAGCACGGCGAGGACGTGGTGACCGTTGCGGCGGGCGTCGGAGAGCTTCTCGACGACGAGCAGGCCGACCCCCTCGGACCAGGAGGTGCCGTCCGCGTCGGCGGAGAACGACTTGCTGCGGCCGTCGGGGGCGAGGCCGCGCTGCCGGGAGAACTCGACGAACATGCCGGGGGCGGACATGACGGTGGCGCCGCCCGCGAGGGCGAGGGTGGTTTCGCCGCTGCGCAGCGAGCGGATGGCCAGGTGCAGGGCGACCAGCGACGAGGAGCAGGCCGTGTCGACGGTGACGGCGGGGCCGAGCAGGCCCAGCTGGTAGGCGATCCGGCCGGACATGACGCTGCTGGTGGAGCCGGTGAGGAGGTGCCCCTCGACGCTCTTGGGGGCCTCGTGCAGCCGGGGCCCGTAGTCGAGGGCGGTGGCGCCGACGAACACGCCGGTGCGGGTGCCGTTCAGGTCCTGCGGGTCGATGCCGGAGCGCTCGACGGCCTCCCAGGCCGTCTCCAGCAGCAGCCGCTGCTGCGGATCCATGGCGAGGGCCTCGCGCGGGGAGATGCCGAAGAAGCCGGCGTCGAAGAGGGCCGCGTCGTGCAGGAACCCGCCCGCGCGGACGGAGCTCTTGCCGGAGCGCTCGGGGTCCTGGTCGTACAGGTCCTCGCCCCAGCCGCGGTCGGTGGGGAAGCCGGAGATGACGTCGGCCTCGTCGGCGACGAGCTTCCACAGTTCCTCGGGTGAGGACACGCCGCCCGGGAAGCGGCAGGCCATCCCGACGATCGCGATGGGGTCGTCGTCATCGGCGCCGGCGGCGGGCAGCGCCTCGTCCTCGGCACGGACGCCGGCGAGTTCGCCTCGGAGGTGGGCGATCAGCGCGGCGGGCGTGGGGTGGTCGAACAGCAGGCCGGTGGGCAGCCGCAGGCCGGTGGCCTCGCCGAGCCGGTCGCGCAGCTCCACCGACATCAGGGAGTCGAAACCGAGCCCCTTGAAGGGCGTACGGAGGTCCACGCGACGGCCCGGCGCGTATTCGAGGACGGCCGCGACGTGCGCGGTGACCAGCTCGTCGACGGCGGGCCCCGCGGGGGACACGGCGGCTTCGGCCGCGGCTTCGACGGGTGCCGCGGGCGCGTCGGCGGCGGACACCGGCCGGGGTGCGGGCCGGCCGCCGACCCAGTGCCGCTCGCGCTGGAAGGCGTACGTGGGCAGCGGGACGCGGCGTGCTCCCATGCCGGCGAGCAGCGCGGTCCAGTCCACGACCGCGCCCCGGGTGTGGAGCGTGGCCATGGCGGCGAGCAGGGTCTGGACCTCGTCGCGGCCCTTGCGCAGGGCGGGCACGGCGCCGCCGCCGGCGAGGGCGGACAGCACGCCGTCCGGGCCGAGTTCGAGGAGCGCGGACACGCCCGCGCCGGTCATGACGGCCACGGCGTCCGCGAACCGGACGGCGCCGCGGACCTGGTCGGCCCAGTAGCCGGGGGTCCGCAGGTCGTCGCCGGAGGCGAGGGCGCCGGTGAGGGTGGAGACCACCGGGATGCGGGGGGCGTGGTACGTCACCTCGGCGGCCGCGGCGCGGAACGCGTCGGCCATGGGGTCCATGAGCGGCGAGTGGAAGGCATGGCTGACGGTGAGCCGCTTGGTCTTGCGGCCTCGTGCCTCCAGCTCGGCGGCGACGGCGAGCGCCGCCTCCTCGGTACCGGAGATCACCACGGCCTCGGGGCCGTTGACGGCGGCGACCGACACCTCGGCCTCGCGGCCGGCGAGCAGCTCGGCGACCTCGGCCTCGTCGGCCTGTACGGCGATCATCGCGCCGCCCTCGGGCAGCGCCTGCATCAGCCGCGCGCGGGCGGCCACCAGACGGGCCGCGTCGGCCAGCGAGAAGACGCCCGCCACGTGCGCGGCGGCCAGCTCACCGATGGAGTGCCCGGCGACGAAGTCCGGGGTCACGCCCCACGACTCCACGAGGCGGTACAGGGCCACCTCGACGGCGAAGAGCGCCGGCTGGGTGTAGCCCGTCAGGTCCAGGCTGCCGTCGCCGGAGGCGATCACCTCGGCGAGCGGCCGGTCCAGCAGCGGGTCGAGCTCCGCGGCGACCGCGTCGAACGCGGCCGCGAACACCGGGAAGGCGACGTGGAGTTCACGTCCCATGCCGATCCGCTGGGCGCCCTGACCGGTGAACAGGAAGCCGGTGCGGCCGTCTTGGACCTCGCCGGTGACGACGCCGGGCGCGGGCAGGCCGGCGGCGAGCGCACCGAGCCCGTCCAGCAGGGCTTCGCGGTCTTCGCCGAGGACGACGGCCCGGTTCTCGAAGGCGGTGCGGGTGGCGGTCAGCGACCAGGCGACGTCCGCCGGGGTGTGGTCGGCTCCCCGCCCGCCGTCGGTGAGGTACGCGTGCAGGGCGGCGGCCTGGGCGCGCAGCGCCTCGGGGCCGCGCCCGCTCACCGCCCACGGCAGCCGCCCGTCGGGCACGGTGTCCCGGGCGGCCTCGGCGGCCTCCGCGGGCCGGGCGGCCGGGGCCTCGGTCAGGACGACGTGGGCGTTGGTGCCGCCCATGCCGAAGGAGGACACGCCGGCGGTCAGCGTGCGGTCGGGACGCGGCCAGGCGGTGAGCTCGCGCGGCACGGACAGCCCGAGCCCGGCGAGGTCGATGCCGGGGTGGGGCGTCTCGAAGTTGAGGCTGGCGGGGATCTCCCGGCGGGTGAGGCTGAGCAGCACCTTGAGCAGGCCGGTGATCCCGGCCGCGCCCTCCAGGTGGCCGACGTTGGTCTTCGCGGAGCCGACCAGCAGCGGGTCGCCCGCCGCGCGGCCCGCGCCGAGCACCTCGCCCAGCGCGCCCGCCTCGATCGGGTCGCCCACCGGGGTGCCGGTGCCGTGGAGTTCGACGTACTGCACCTCGGCGGGGCTGATGCCGGCCTTCTCGTACGCCTCGCGCAGCACCAGCCGCTGGGCGTCCCCGCTGGGCACGGTCAGCCCGGGGGTGGCGCCGTCGTTGTTGACGGCGCTGCCCCGGATGACTCCGTACACGCGGTCGCCGTCGGCGAGGGCCCGGTCGAGGGGCTTGAGGACGACGACCCCGCCGCCCTCGCCCCGTACGAACCCGTTGGCGCGGGCGTCGAAGGTGTAGGCGGTGCCGTCGGGCGAGAGGCCGCCGAAGCGCTCCTCGGTCACGGCGCTCTCACCGAGGATGTTGAGGTTGACGCCCGCGGCCAGGGCCATGGTGGACTCGCCGGTGCGCAGTGACTCGCAGGCGAGGTGGACGGCGACCAGGGAGGAGGACTGGGCGGTGTCGACCGTCAGGCTGGGACCGCGCAGGCCGAGGTGGTAGGAGACCCGGTTGGCGATGATGCCCCGGTTCACACCGGTCATGGTGTGCTGGGTGATCGCCTGCGGGCCGAGCCCGCTGACCAGGCTCGCGTAGTCGTCGCGGAGCGATCCGACGAACACGGCGGTACGGGAGTCCCGCAGCCGGGCCGGGAGGATGCCGGCGTCTTCCAGGGCCTCCCAGGCCAGTTCGAGGACGAGCCGCTGCTGGGGGTCCATGGCCTGGGCCTCGCGCGGCGAGATGCCGAAGAAGGCGGCGTCGAACTCGCCGAGCCCCTCCAGGAATCCGCCGCGGCGCATGCCGGGGTGTTCGGGCGCCGGGGCGGTGTCCCAGCGGTCGGCCGGGGCTTCGGTGACGGCGTCCGTGCCGCTGCGCAGCAGCTCCCAGAACGCGTCCGGACCGGGCGCCTGCGGCAGCCGGGCGGCGATGCCGACAACGGCTATGGGCGTATTCTCGCGAGGGGTGTTCATCGCGCTCGGCTGCCTTTCCTGACGCTTTCGAATCCTGGCGCTCCTGAATGCCGGGGAAAACCCCGGCCCATTCACCCTAGGCGGCTGCACCCAACCCCCTCTAAACCCCTGGTCACCCATCGGTAACGGCAAATATCGGACTGCGGGATGGAGGTCCTGTTACTGGCGGATGAGCCTGAAGTGGGGAGCACCTGGATACGCTCGCCGCACACTGCGCACACAGTTCAGAGCTCAGAATTTCCCGGCCTTGTGCCCGATGAAAGTAGGAGCAGCCCCGCCATGTCCAATCTCACCAGCGATGTCGAAAAGCACACCGCGCTCTACGAAGCGGCATTCAACTCGGGTGACGCCGACGCGGTGAATGCGATGTACACCGATGAGGCCGTCGCGGTCTGGGAGCCGGGAAAGCCGCTCTCCGGAGAGGAGCGCAAGAACGCCGTCAAGGAATTCCTCGCCAACAAGCCGAAGATGCGGGCCAAGCCGCGCCAGACGTTCGTGACGGGTGACACCGCCCTGCTGATCGTGGACTGGTCCATCGCCACGGTCGACGCGGACGGCGCGCCGGAACTGCTCACCGGCGTCGGCGTCGACGTCCTGCGCCTCGGCGAGGACGGCAACTGGCGCTACGCGATCGACGACCCGTACGGCGAGCAGGAGTAACCCGACACGACGCCGAAGCCGCGGGGCGGGGGCGCGGGGGGGCGCCCCCGGCCCCCGGGCGGGGCGGGGGCGGCTTACGGCGGGGCGGGCGCGGGGCGCCCCCCCGCCC